>CACXFU010000072.1 GCA_902767035.1 uncultured Ruminococcus sp. | reverse complement strand
GAGCTATCTAAAACCAGATAACTCCTTTATTTTGTTTTGCCCCGATAGTTGGTAAGAAGACAAAAGTCTTCTATATTTGAAATATCCTCGATGCAAGTACTGCGGTTTGTTTTTTATTTGGATATTTTATGCGGCGTCGTCATTCTCTACCTTTACGGTAGCGCCTTCGTCGACCTTCTGAGTGTCGGTGTCATTTTCGGTGTCATCGGTGTCCTCTTCGGTCTCGGTGTCTATGTTCAGCTCTGTTTTCTTGGTCTTGTTCGGTCCGAGATACTTCTCATAGATAGCGATCGCGTCCTCAACTGAATCGAACTCGCTCTTGCTTCTTGCAACTACGCAGATGTATCTGTGTCCGCCCTTTTCGATAACTGAGGAAAGTGTGTAAAGCGCCTCATCGGTGAAGCCTGTCTTTCCGCCGAGTATCTCAACATCGCTGTCTGCCTCGCCGTCACCGTCACAGTCGATGAAGTAGCCCTCAAATCTTGATGCTACTATGCTTGTGAGCTCAATTCCGTCAGGGTGCTGCTCTGTCTTGCCTGTTGTGTAGGTAGATGCTGTGAGCACCTTTCTGCAGGTCTCGCTCTCAAGGGCAGCTCTGGTGAGAACTGCTATATCCTGAACTGTGGTGTAGTGGTTCTTATTGTGAAGACCGCTTGCGTTTACGAAGTTTGTAGTGCTGTCAAGGCCGAGATCCTTGAGCTTCTGCTGCATAAGGGCAACGAAAGCTTCCTCAGAGCCTGCAATGCTGTTAGCAAGGCCGATAGTGCCGTCAGCGCCGCTAACAAGGATAGACGCATAGAGCAGATCCTCCATAGTTACGCTCTCGCCTGCTTCAAATCCTGCCATAGACGCATTGTCCTCGATCAGGGGATCGATGTCATCATCTGTAAATGTATATGTAGCGCTCATATCGTCGATATTCTCAACAGCTACCATAAGGGTAAGTATCTTTGTAAGAGATGCAGGATAGATCTTCTTCTCATAGTTGAACCCTGCAACGATCTCATTGGTGTCAGCATCTACCAGAATGGAAGAGCCGGCTGTAAGACCCTTGATGTTTACGTCCTGATAGTCAGCCGCAAGTGTCGGGTAAAGGTTGATGGGCGCAGGCTCAGCTACCGATGACAGATCGGATTCGCTTATAGTCTCCGAGGACTGATCCGGCTTGCTCTGAACAGGGGATACTGTTTGCTCAACGTTGCTTTTCTTTATAGAAAATCTTCCCGTGACGATCAGTACGGCCGATGCGATGGCCACTATCATTATTATCACCATTATTGCAACGGCAGCGGCTCCGCCCTTGTGGTTTTTTCTAAGCATTTTCATCTTTCCTTTCAGTTTTGTCCGGTTTTCAGCCGGTTGTTGTTTATCGTTTTGTAACAGTAATCGAGTATGTCCTTTCTGGTAACTATCCCGATGAAGACCTCACGGTCATCGATGACGGGCACAAAGTTCTGATCCATCGAAAGCAGTATCAGATCCTCGATAGTGCTGTATACATATACGGGCTTCATATTTACGCGCCTTGTTATCTGCGCTATGTTATACCGCTCAAGCTCTCTCATATCGGTTATGCCGTTATTGAGCATGAACCACAGAAAGTCGCCCTCTGCAAGGGTCTTTACATACCTGCCCTCGCGGTCTATCACCGGCACTGCAGTGAAGCCGCCGTGCCTCATCTTTTCAAGAGCCTGTCTCGCGGTGTTGTCATCAAAAACGTAATCTATAGTAGCCTTTGGCTTTAATAGCTGTAATATGTTCATTTGTGCGTCCTCTTGCTCAGAAATTTTCGGTATTGCTGTAGGACTGACCCTGATCTGCGGTCTCGTAAGAGGTCTTGTATCCGCAGGTGTAGATAAGCTCAACTATCTCGTCATAATCGAGCCTGCCGAGCTTGTCTCTTGTTATGCCGTAGTTGACGATGTCGCTGTCGGTTATGCCGGCATTGTCGCAAAGCTGCTCAAAAAGCTCCTGACACTCGTCCTGAGTGAGCTCGTCAAACCTGGTGAGCGTTGATATGATACCGAGATTGAATAGAGACTCATCAGCCTCACCGCTGATGTCAGAAAACTCTCTTGTCTCAATAATATCGTCGGCACCCTCAACGGAATAGGTTGTAACACACTTTTTAAGCGTGCCTGAGTTCTTGTCGAAATAGAAATCGAAGGCGGTTATGTAGGTCTCGCCCGTGTAGGTGTATTCCTCAATGTCGTATTCCTGCAGCTCCACCGCATTTATATGGTTAGAGGTGTGGGGCAGCCTTGAATTGTACACATCGAGCACTATATTGTCAAGGGCAGTCTCAGTACTCTTAGCGCAGAGCCTGCACACGTTGTCAAAGTCATACGCCTCGCCGTTCTCGCAGACGCTTCCGCTAGTGCCTATCTTATTAGTCTGCAGCTGGTAATAGTTATTGGGTGCCACGTCCCTTACTATCTCGGTAACGTTGCCCTCACTGTCCGTCAGAGTACACCTGTAGCTGTAGGTGCCTGAGCGGAACACCTCAGCCGCCTTCGATAAGAGCTCTCCCGGCTCCTCGGGCGGTATGGGCTCAGCCACAAACTCTTCTGCGGTGCTTTCCTCTGCAGTGCTCTCCTCAGTCTGTACAGCTGAGCTCTCCGCAGCAGATGACGCGCCCCGTGAAGACGCCGCACAGCCGCAGCATACAACACCGGCAGCAACAGCCGCCGCAATCATTCTGATATATATATCCATAGGATCAGCCTTTCAGTCAATAAAACAGACGTACACAGATACGCCTGCACACATAGATATTATACACCTTAAACACCTATCTGTCAAGAGCTGTATTTCTTCCGGAAGATTGATGAATGTCAATTTTAATCAGCAAAATGCTCGGAAAACTGTTAACATATGCTAACAATTTCGGCAGATAGGCGATTGACATTATACACATTGCGTGTTATGATAATTCTATATGTTATGTATAATGGTATAACTGAAAGGAGACGGATAAATGCTCGAACTGAAAGGCATAACCAAGGATTACCTTGCGGGTGAGAATACCGTTCATGCCCTGAAGGGTATCGACATCAAATTCAGACAGTCTGAGCTTGTGTGTATCCTCGGCCCTTCCGGCTGCGGTAAGACAACGATGCTCAATATAATCGGCGGTCTCGACCACTACACTGACGGTGATCTTCTTATAAACGGCAGGTCTACCAAGAATTTCAAGGAGAGAGACTGGGACGCTTACAGAAACTATTCCGTAGGCTTTGTATTCCAGAGCTACAATCTGATACCTCACCAGACGGTGCTGCAGAACGTTGAGCTTGCGCTGACGCTTTCCGGCGTTTCAAAGTCAGAGAGACGCGAGAGGGCTAAAAAGGCACTTGAAGACGTTGGACTCGGTAACCAGCTAAATAAAAGGCCGGGCGAGATGTCAGGCGGCCAGATGCAGAGAGTTGCTATCGCAAGAGCTATAGTTAATAACCCTGATATTATTCTTGCAGATGAGCCTACCGGCGCCCTTGATACAGAGACTGGCGTTCAGGTAATGGATATACTGAAGGAGATAGCTAAGGAGCGTCTCGTTGTTATGGTAACACATAACCCTGACCTTGCCGAGAACTACTCCACAAGAATAATCAAGATGCTCGACGGCATCATCACAGATGATTCTATGCCGCTTACCGATGAGGAGATAAAGGCTGAGCAGGAGAGAGACGACGCTATCCAGAAGGAGCGCGAAAACAAGAAGAAGGAAAAGAAACCTTCGATGTCACTGATGACGCAGTTCTCGCTGTCACTCAAAAACCTCTTCACCAAAAAGGGAAGAACTATGCTCACCTCCTTCGCAGGAAGCATAGGCATTATCGGTATCGCCCTTATCTATGCGATATCTCAGGGCCTTTCGACCTACATAGATACCGTTCAGGAGGAGACCTTATCAAGCTATCCTCTCACTATTCAGAAGACGGAGACCAACCTCGGTGATATCATGGAGGTTTTCATGGAGGCCGGAGAGGGCAAGGTAGACCACAAAAAGGACGCTATCTATCCGAGGTCTGCTATCTATGACATCATCAACGTTGTCAGCAAGGACGAGCAGAAGGAAAATGACCTCAGATCGTTCAGGGCATTTATTGAAGAGCAGAGGGCAAATGCCGATTCAAAGCTTGAAAAGGCACTAAACGGCGTACAGTATAAGTACGACTTCGACCTTCTGATCTACACTAAGAACATTGATGGTGACATTATCCAGTCTGATACTCAGCAGCTTATGCGTGAGATAATCTCAGACTATATGCATATCGATATGGCCGCTATGGAGAGTGCGAGCGCACAGTTCGGCTCAAGCGGGATGATGATGGGCGGAATGAGCAGCGGAATGTGGACGGAACTGCTCACCGGTGAGGACGGCTCACTTATCAGCCCGCTGATAGAGAAGCAGTATGACCTTATCTACGGCTCATGGCCGAATGACTATAACGAGATAGTTCTTGTTGTTGACCAGAACAATGAGCTTGATGACCTTACGCTTTATGCTCTGGGTCTGCAGTCAAAAGAAGAGGTAGACAAGGTAATGAGCGCCGCTATGAACGGCGAAAAGATAAAGGACAAGAAGGACGTAAGCTGGTCATATGAGGATATATGCAATACGGAATTCAGGGCTGTGCTCAATTCTGACTGCTATAATTATGACGCTGCTACGGGGCTCTATTCCGATATAAGAGAAACCGATACGGGCAAGAGCTTCCTTTATGACAATGCTATACCGCTGAAGGTGACCGGTATCATCAGGCCGAGCGAGGACGCTACCGTGGCTATGATAAACGGAACTATCGGCTATACGAAGAAGCTGACCGACTATGTTATCGAGCAGCAGAAGGATTCGGATACTATAAAGGCACAGCTTGATAACCCGGATATGGACGTTATCACGGGTCTGCCGTTCAAGCCGGAGAGCTCTACCTTTACCGATGAGGACAAGGCAGCTGCCTTCAAGACTTATCTTGCATCGGTAGGTGATGCGCAGAAGCCTGAGCTTTACAGACAGATGATGAGCGTTCCGCCGCAGGAGGTGCTCGATCAGGCACTGGCTGAGGGTATGCAGGGACTTAAAAGAGAGGACATTGAGGCTCAGCTGATACAGACGCTGGTAACACAGATGAATGTTGATGAGGATCAGGTGAAGAGCTATATTGCGAATATGAGCGATGATGAGCTCAATGAGATGTTCTCGAATATGATAATAGAGGGCGTTAAGGCGCAGTACGGCCAGCAGATAGCTGAGGAGCTGGGTAAGCTGACCGATGAGCAGACTGTGGCGGCGTTTGACCAGATGATAACTATGCTGGATACGGCTCAGCTGGCGGCTTATTATGACTCTGTTATGGAGTTCTCGAACTCGACCTATGAGCTGAACCTTAAAACGCTGGGCTATGTTGATGTTGAGGAGCCGACAAGGATAAACCTCTATGCGAAGAGCTTTGCCGATAAGGATATCATCACTGAGGTGATAGATGAGTATAACGAGGGCAAGGAGGAGCTCGACCAGATAAGCTATACCGATTATATAGGGCTGATGATGAGCTCTATCACTACGATACTTAATGCGATAACTTATGTGCTGATAGCGTTTGTTAGTATCTCGCTGATAGTTTCGTCAATTATGATAGGCGTTATCACGCTGATATCCGTTCAGGAGAGAACTAAGGAGATCGGTATCCTGCGTGCGGTGGGTGCATCGAAACGAAATGTCAGCAATATGTTCAACGCGGAAACTGCCCTCATAGGGTTTACGTCGGGCGCGCTTGGCGTTATTGTGACGTGGCTGTTGTGCATACCGATCAACATTATCATCTATAAGCTGACCGAGATAGGCGGCCTTAAAGCTTATCTGCCGATAACTACTGCGATAATTCTTATCTGCATCAGTATTTTCCTGTCGCTGATGTCAGGCCTTATCCCTTCGCGCAGCGCTGCTAAGAAGGACCCTGTTGTCGCGCTCAGAACGGAATAAAAGAATTTTCCTATATATTGTGATTTTCAACACCGCAGATACTACATTCTGCGGTGTTCTTTTGTGAGATTTGTGCATTTTGCAAAAAAAAGTTTGTTTTGCCTTGTATATTTGTCTGAAATGTCAATAATTCTCTTGACCCCACATTAAAAAAGTAATATAATTATCTTGAAATAATATTTAAGGAGGTTTAACCTTTATGAAATTGAAAAAGTTATTTGCAGGCCTCGTTGCTTCGGCTATGGCTGTTTCAACTATGGCTAGCATGACGGCGTTTGAGGTTACAGCGGCAGTTGATATTTATAATGCTGATGGCGCTTGGGAATGGACGAGTGTAGTTTCTAATGCTTCAATTCCTGACTATAATTTCGGTGCTTTGGGACTTACATCAGTTAAGATTAATACTACCTGTACTGATATTAACTGGGGCTGGAATAATGCTGCGTACTATAGCAACGCTAACACAAGTGGTTGGAAGCAGGTTTCGTTTGGCGGTAAAGAGCAGAATGTTGATGTTGAATTTGAATCTGCCGGAGATTATTCAGTTGAAGTTCCCGTAGAACCAAATTCTGGTGGTTGGTTCGATATTGGATATGCTTGCTCTTTAAAAACCGTTGCATTCCAACTGAACTCAATTGACTTTTACGCTGGTGACACGCTTCTTGGTACTTGGGAAGATGGTAAATATACTGTTGCGAAAAAAGTAGTTAACATCAGCAACGGTTCTTCGTTCTATTGGGTTTCTGACAACGGAAACGGCACATATAACTACAGATATGTTCATGGTATTAATCTGGATTCCTTAGATAATTACAAGAGCATTACATATACTCTTTCAATCGGCACTAAGACTGCTTCTGTAAAAACAAGCCAGTATTATACCGGCGTTGCAGATACTGATACGGAGACCTATGTTCTTGATGATGGCACAGTTGTAACTTCCGTTTTAGTTAAGAACATTCCTGATTCTATCGACCCTGAGACAATTACAGTATCAGATTCAGCTGATTACAAATAATCTGATTTGGAGGAAAGAAAAGTGAAAAAATATATTGAAATGGAACTCGAAGTTATCACTTTCACAAGTGAGGACGTTATTACTGCAAGCCAGTTCTCAACTAACGGAACACTGCAGAAGGACACAAACGGTGACGGAATCATAGACTTCAACGATATTTAATCAGATGTTAAAACGGCGGACAATACGTTCGCCGTTTTTTAAACTAAGGAGAATAAAATGAAAAAACTGATAGTTGCGCTTGCAATATGCACGGCTTTAGGGCTTACGGCCTGCGGAGGAGATAAAAAAAGCTCCTCAAAAGCTGAGGAGAGTTCATCAAAGGCGCAAACGCAGGCTTCAATGAGCGAGGGCGGAACCCTCGGCGGTGACGACAGTGATGTTGACGCAGTCGATTTCGGTGACTTCGATGAAGATTCCTCAGAAAGTGAGGAAGAGACTACTACAGCCGAAACAACTGAAAAACAAAAGACTGAAACCGAAAGCAAGGCAAAAACATCTTCAAAGTCTACAAGTCAGACTGCCGCCGCAAATAACAACGGCAGCACAGAAACAACAAATACGTCAAAGAGTACTGCGGCAGCTGCAAAAAGCACAACAGCCGGCAATACAGACGAGGTATCTTTCGATAAACCGGCGGTCACTGTTGCAACGACTGCAGCGACCGGCTTTACTCCTGCCGAAGAGACTACTTAGCAGACACAGCGTCCGAACGAAACTACGACCTCGGGAAATGTGCTCGGAAATGACGGTTATAACTGGGGCACAGCCCACAGGATAAGCTAACAAAAAACCTCACCCCCGCGGTGAGGCTTTTTTTATCCTATTTTACCTTAGTCTCAAACCCGTTGACCTCGACCTCGGGGTCGTCAAGAGCGATCACAAGGCAGCGGCGGCCGTCGATGAGCTGAGTAGAGACCTTGTCAACGGCGTCACGCTTGATGCTGACGGTAATGCTTGGCACATTGAGAACGGTCTTCTGGTCGATAAGGTTCTGAGCGGTGAGGGGCTTGTCGCCGGCGGTCTTCTCATAGACCTTCGGCAGAGCCTCAAGCTTATCGGCCGCAACGCCTGACTCCCAGAGTATCTGCGAAAGGGAGCTCTTGTCGACGGTGGGGATCTCGGTCTCGTGAGCGTTCTGGTCGACGATCTCTTTGATCTTCGAGTTCACCGAAGTGATGATGTCATAGTCAAGCTCCTCGCCGACAACGCCCGACAGTATCTTCCGGAAGGAGGAGCGCTCGCTCTCATAGCTCATCTTGAACTCGCACCCCAGCACTTCTTCGACGATAGAAACATTCGGCTTCTTCGCATTTTTCGTATAGTAGAGTATGCCGTTCGCGTCCTGCTGTCTGTCGCTGAATATCGGGAAGAGGAACCCGTCAGTAGGCAGCTCAACTATCCTGTCAGCGCGTTCATTCTTTGCGATAGTATTTTTCTCATCGTCATAAACAAGCCCGTCTATCCTCAGCGTAACAGGGCATATCGCCGTAATAATGAAGTTATAGTTAGTATCAGCGTCATCTGTCAGCTCGTCCATCTTATTCTTTTTCAGCACTGAGTAAGTACACCTCGCCGAAAACACAGCATAAGTTGACACATACTCCATTTTCTCCGCAATAGTGCTTATATACTTCCTGTTAAGCTCCTCGTCCTCAAACCCGCTTTTCATCACCTCATAGAGAAACCCCTGGCTTCCCCCTTCCATGCAGGCGTCCTTCGGGAACGAGTATTCCAGCAAATTCTTTCCCACAGTACCGCTCAGCACCTTTTTCAGGTTCTGTATCATCAGCTCACACTCGTCCGCTTCTATCGTATTAAAGCTCTGCACGCCAGTCAGCTTGACATTTTTCTCAGCGTCCACAAAAGCGCTCAGCACCCTGTCAATAGTAAACAGCCCGCTGTCCCCACCGAACTGTTTTTTTATCTCATTGATCTCTTTTTTATTCATAGTAACTCTCCTTTATCGTAGTGCGATAATTATTAATCATAAAAGCAAAGCGTTATGATATAATCGCCCGATATGCAGGGAGTGGCACGAAGTGTCACGTATCTGCAAGGGCATTGGAATAAGATATATAATATCAACTTGCTGATATTATATCACAAAAGAATATAAAAGTAAAGCTTGACGCTTTGCACAAAAAGCAAGTTCATTTTTTGTGCAAACAAATGTTTTTTCATTTAATTTGGACACAAACGATAAATTGTTGCATTTTTAATGCAACAAAAGTGCCCGTTTTCGCCTGTAAGTAGAGAGGTATCTCAGAACAGGAGGAATTGAAATGGCAAGAAAAAACTACCACACAGACAACAAATCGTT
>CACXFU010000071.1 GCA_902767035.1 uncultured Ruminococcus sp. | reverse complement strand
GTTTTCTTCCCATATCTGTTGCTTCAAGACTGATAGATGTGACACCACGCTTTTTTGCGTCCTGAATGAGCAGATCAAGAGTTTTTGCGGCAATCCCCCTTCTCCGGTAATTTGGTTTTGTGTACATATTCATTATATATGCTTTTCTGCCTGTAGGATTATGAAATGTCGGCATAACCGTATAGTAGCTGATCCCACCGGCACCAATAAAAGCATCTCCGTCAAAAACAAGGTACGCTGTATGACAATCATTTGCTAAAGCATTCTCATAATAAGTACGGGACTCTTTTTCAACTCTTGACATATCTATATCGTCGTCAAGATCGTTTGCAGCTCTTAACACTTCAATTCGAGTTTTTGTCAAGATATCCAGATCATCAATAGTTGCTTTTCTGTATTCAAATTCCATTACGCTGATCTCCTAAATTCAGATTTATCTTATTAGCAACACAAAAGTAAAAAGTGACTTTCTCAACAACGTTTGATTGATGTTTCCACCGCCTTCTCCCACTAAAGGCGACCTCCTCACGCACCCCCGTCGCTGCGCTCAGAGGTACGGTCGGCCGCCGCGAGAAGATAGTGGTTCTAGTGGTTTTATTTGCCAGTGCGTTCTACCTTGATCACCAATCTCTGCCATCGATATCACGGTCTGCTATTCTGCCTGTTTTGATATCAACCAAAAAGCGTTTGCCCCAATAATCGTTTACCTGTATTGTTTCATTATCTTTGGGAAACAGCCCGACATATGATGTTGATTTGTATGAATCATCAAACTCTTTTATATCCTGAATAACCCAAATTCTGTTGCCCTCATAATCAAAACCATATACATTATTCAAAAGCCAGTCTTTGTTCGCAGATTTATCATCGAAATCCAAAGCAATGATAACAGAGTCTAAAACCAATATATCCGATACCTTCTCGGTAAAGTTTATGTACTTACCATTTATTATTAATTGTTTCCCGCTTAGACGAATATGTCTTTTCATAATAGTTTTCCATCTCCAGATTCAATAATATGTTGTCCCATTAAATCAAACTAAATCCCGATCTGTCTCACCAACATAAAAGATATATAAACACAAGCGCAGTCCCATTACCAGAGTGCAACCCACCTCAGCGAGACCAGATGTCGCCCCGTAGGGGGTGGTTGAATGGTCTCGCTTTTTAAGAGTGTGCAGCGCTGAAATTACTCACTCCCTGTATTGGATAGAGTTTTTCTTAACTCCCTTTTTTACAAATGTGTTCCTAAGATAAATCAGAAGTTGTCAGTTCCCTTCTTCGAGTTTCATCGCGTCGGTTTCCACCCAGACTGGTCTGAAACCGCAATTTATAGCAATATTTTGTGATCGAGTGTTTGCAGCGGCAGTTCCGTAAAAGGGAATATCCCCCATTTCTATGATCTTATTTGTTAACAAGGACACAAGATAAGTTCCGATGCCTCTTGAACGGTATTCCGGAAGAACATCAATTCCGATCTGCTGCCAGTGAGGGGCATCCTCCGAGCAGCCTGCCATGCCCATAATAGTATCTCCATCGACGGCGATCACAACAATTCTGTCAGGTCGTACAGGACAAGGAATCGGAAAGGCGATTGCGTTTGGAAATCGCAGATCACCGTAAAATTGGTTGATTTCGTTTCCATAAAACCATTTTACTTGATAACGCTTTTCTATGCTGACATCGCTGCAAGGCAAGAACATATGATGTGTAGGATTCATTTGATAGCCGTACTTCTTTAGTTCTTCATTTAGCTTCATGAGATTCCCAGAGTCAAATAGGCTGTACCCTTCTACATCCTTGACCCAGCCGTGCAGGAACTCTTGCAGACATTCATCTGACATAATGACGGCATTCTCACCAAGGGTTACCAATTGCAGGAATGGTTTTTCAGGACAGTAGCTCCTTCTTCCCTCATTGAGTGCCGAAATTGTAATAATATTCTCCTTCGCACGTAGATTATCCGGATTACAGTTAAAATCTATCGATAACTGTTGCAGAAGTCTTTCAAAATAATCCTTGAATACAATCTTCATCTCTATTGTCTCCTCTACAAATTCCAATTTATCATAATATCAATTATAGCACCCTATCTGTGCTCTGTCAAACCAAACGCAAAGAGACTTCCGACACTAAGCATCGGAAGTCTCTGTTAATATTTCTTTATAACCCTCCCCAACGGGGAGGGCAAACGGCTAAATAGTCCATAGCTACTGAAAGAGGGGAGGGGGCGTCCGCCCCGTGCGGGCTAGCACGCACGGATATCAGAATCCCATTCCTCCGAACTGACGGAAGTACTCATAGTAGTCGTCGTAGTCGTTGTATCCGTTGTAACCGTTGTAGTTCTGTGTCTGATCGTCAGTGGTCTGCTGAGTAGCAGCCTCAGCCGTTGACTCTCCGAGCACAACATCAACGCTGATCTTCTTGCCGTTTCTGTAGATAGTCAGGTTCACAGTGTCGCCTACCGCGAACTTGTTTTTCACTTCATTCAGCTCGCTGAGGTTAGAAATGAACGTGTCATTGATACCGATGATAATATCGTTCTCCTGAATACCTGCAGCCTCAGCGCCGCTGCCCTCGGTCACCTGCTTTACCATAAATCCCTGAGGTATACCGTAGTATGAAGCATACGCGCTTGAAACGTTAGTTCCCGTAATACCGAGGCTTGGCCTTCCCGTAACATAACCGTTCTCCATAAGGTCAGTCACGATCGGCAGAGCGTCATCGATCGGTATAGCAAATCCCAGTCCGTCAGCAACAGTAGCATCAACTCTCGCAGACGCGATACCTACCACCTGTCCGTAAGCGTTCAGCAAAGCACCGCCCGAGTTACCGCCGTTTATCGGAGCATCAGTCTGAATATAGTTTATAGTCCTGTCCTCTATCGTAAGAGTTCTGTCGGTAGCTGAAATAATGCCAGCCGTTACCGAGTTAGAAAGCGACATACTGATCGGATTTCCGATAACTATAGCAGCCTCGCCCACCTGCAGGTCAGCCGATGTGCCGAATTCCGCAGCCGTAAGCCCCTCAGCATCTATCTTCAATACCGCCAGATCCGTCTGATGATCCGCACCTACCAGCTCAGCCGTGTAGGTCAGATTGTCCTCGCTGCCCTCATCACTTGCAGTAGCCCCCGAATCCGAAGTCTTGTCCGAGTTTGAGTAAGAGCTTGGCAGCACAACATTTATCTCTGTAGTATCCTCAACAACGTGCGCATTAGTAAGTATATATCCGTCAGCACTCATTATGATACCCGAACCCATAGCCGGAGTTCCGTTATTCATCACAACATTTATCCCCACTATCGAGGGTGAAACCTTGTCAACTATCTCGGGTATAGTCAGCGCGTCCTTAGGCGTTGAAAGCTGTTCTATCGTCGGCAGGTTGCCCCTGTCAACAGTGCTCTTGGTCTTTGCCGAGACCGTCTCGGCCTTCTCAGTCTTCTCGTTCTGAGAATCGCTCGTTGAAATTATCCTGTCACCTGTAATAAGAGTATATCCCACGATCGAGGTCGTTCCGATAGCCGCAACGCAAAGCATCGCGATGATTCCCGTCAGCACCTTTTTACCGGCGCCCGACTTTTTCTTCGGCTTGTAGGTATACTCGTTTCTTGTCTCTCTGCCGTAAGCATCATAAGGGCTTGCGTACATACGCGAGGAGTCGTAGCTGTATCTCTCCTGCTCACCGAACTCGTTTCTTTCAAGATCGTTTCTGTAATCGTTCATATCAAAGCCTCCTGTTATGTAAAAGATACGCATTTTCCGTATCTCGTTATACTGTTGATCAAGTTTGCAATACGCCCGTAGCTCGGTTTTGGCAAATAAATAGCTTCACGGCCTGTTAGGGGGCTTTCCAGCAGCAACTGCGTATGCTGCACGCCCACCTAACGACCCCTTCGGGTGTAAAACTTTTTTATTAGTATCCGCGTTTTTTCTTACGCTGATTATTATTATATTCCGCAATGTGATAATTAAATGATAATTCTGACAAAGTTAAAAGTTTTTTGCGCGTTCAAATGTGAGAACCTGAAGTGCGTTTTGTATGGTCGGGCGGCGGCGGAAGTAAAATGAAAAAATTTTGTTAATTATATACAACAGCACCTGAAAATTTGAATATATGCAAGTGTATTGCCACCTCCAATTGATGATGTGCATAAAAAACGAAAACTTGCTTTGTGCAAGTTGCTGAAATTAGAAATAATGTACAAAAATTCTGTTTCGTAAACGATTAACATTGCTTGACAAAATGTAATTGAATTGTTATAATTAAGATTAGCATAATGACCCCTTATGTACATTTTTTATGTATTATTGTGACTATTCCTCATTTTGGCAGCTGTCTTTTTGAGCATTTTGTACATATCTGACCGATAAGACGGTATTTTAAGTTCATTTTTTCCGAAATGTGAATTTTGCACAAACGGAGGGTCCTCAACCGTAAAACGAGGTATGTCCTATGAGCGTGATACTTTCGACGCGCGGAGTCAGCCGTGAATTCAAGATCGGCGACGGCAGCGTGGTCTCTGCTTTGAAAAACATCAATATAGAGATAGAGCAGGGAAAGCTCACCATACTCAGGGGGCGTTCGGGCAGCGGTAAGACCACCCTGATAAACATTCTCGGCGCTCTTGATAAGCCCACAAGAGGCAATGTCTTCTTCGGGGAGCGCGACATCACAAGGCTCTCTGAGAGAGCGAGGGACAATATCAGACGATATGAAATGGCGTTTGTGTTCCAGTCGGTCGCGCTGATGTCCGGTATGACCGCGTATGAGAACGTTGAGTTCGGGCTGAGACTTGCGAAGTTCCCCTATGACCAGAGGGATAAGAGAACTAAGGAGTGCCTCAGGAACGTGGGCCTCGAAAAGCGAATGGTCCACCGCCCGGGTGAGATGTCGGGAGGCGAGCAGCAAAGGGTCGCAATAGCGAGGGCGATAGCCCACAGGCCGAAGATAGTCTTTGCAGACGAGCCTACGGCTGAGCTTGATACGAACACCTCACTCCATATAGTGAAGCTTTTCAAGGAGCTTGTAGCGAATGAGGGAATGACGATCGTCATGACCACTCACGATCCAAGTATGATCGACATTGCTGATAAGGTATATACATTAGAGGACGGTGAGATAGTTGAGTGATACCGTTGACACTATTATAACCGCCGATAATGATGAATATATGATACGCTGTGAGAATCTGGTGAAAATTTATAAGACCGCCGAGGTCGAGGTCGTAGCCCTGCAGGGACTTGATCTTGACGTCAGGAAAGGCGAGCTTATGGCTATCGTCGGAAACTCAGGAAGTGGAAAGTCGACCCTCCTCAATATGTTGGGAGGTCTTGACAAACCCTCGGCAGGCAGCCTTTATGTAGACGGCAAAAACCTGCTGAAATTCACCGATAAGGACTATATGGAATATAAAAGGCGCACGGTAGGCTTCGTGTGGCAGAACAATGCGCGAAACCTTGTGCCTTACCTTACAGCAGTGCAGAACGTAGAGCTGCCGATGCTCCTGAGCGGAGCACATAAAAAGCGGCAGAAAGCTCTGGATCTGCTTGACAGGGTAGGTCTTTCGAGGAGAAAAAACTCCCGCCTCGATCAGATGTCGGGCGGTGAGCAGCAAAGGGTCGCTATAGCGATAGCGATGGCCAATGACCCCAAGCTCCTTCTGGCCGACGAACCTACGGGCTCAGTCGATACGAAGACCTCGAAAATGATACTTGACATTTTCAAAGACCTTAACAAAAGCGAAGGCGTCACCGTAGTGATAGTTACGCATGATGTCAAGCTTGCCGACCATATCGACAGAGTAGTTGCGATAAGAGACGGCAGAACAAGCTCCGAGATAGTGCGAAAACGCTCCTATGTTGAAGAGCTTAACGAGATGGGCGACATAGTGCTCGTCGAGGAAGAACAGGAAGAACCTGTTCATGAGGAGCTGCTTGTGCTTGACAGGTCGGGCAGGGTGCAGCTGCCTAAGGAATTTTTAGAGTCGCTGGGCATTAAAGGCGGAGACAAGATCAAGGCCGAGCTCGATGAGGAGAACAACAGAGTGGTGATCTTCAGGTCGGGCTGAGAAAGTTCAGCGTTTTTCGGAAAAAGTTCAACGAAATTTTGAAAAAGTTCAATTTTTCCGCGCGGAAGTTCAATTTTGAACTTTCATTCAAAAAGTTCAATTCCCGCAAGGGTCTTGATATAAGGATCAGTATACTATTTATAATGTAATAAATATAAGTAGGCTATGTGATTCTCGCAAAAGATCAATTTGAGAAAGGTGGATTCATAGTGAAGGACACAATGTTCAGACGTGTTATATCGTCCGCGCTTGCGCTGGCTCTGTGCTGTTCCTGCGGCATAGGCGCTTTTGCTGCGGAAAATGATGCGTCAGGCGAGACTGATTCTACTGTCAGAACAACAGGCACCGATTCTCTGAGACAGACCTCTTACACAAATTATGTGGATAAGTATGTCGATGAGGCAAGACCGGACACAGAAGTTACGGTAATGGGCAAGGATTACGATACTGCCTCGGTGGACGGAGCCGAGATAACCGTAACAACGGTAGACGGCAAGGCTGATGTTATGCAGTGGTCAAATCAGCAGGGCAGCGTTTCATATAAGGTAGACGTGCCCGAAACAGGAGTTTATAACATCAGGATGAGTTACGAGGCTCTCGAAAGCAACACCAACGACATAGAGTTCGCTCTGCTGATAGACGGGGAGGTACCCTATTCAACAGCAGGCCGTATAACTCTGCCGAAAAGGTGGATAAACGAAACAGACATCAAGCAGGACTCGAGACAGAACGATATCCGCCCGGGTCAGGTCTCTGTGCCCGTTTGGCAGGAGACAGCCTTTGAGGATATCGACGGCCTTTATAACGAGCCGCTCGAATTCTATCTTGAAAAGGGTGAGCATACCTTCACCTTTGATTCAGAAAAGGCAGAGTTTGCTATAGAGTACTTCACTCTCTATCAGTATAAGCTGCCGGATAAATATACCGCACCTTCGGGCAGTGAGCTTTCCATGGCCAGCGGACAGCTCATAACTCTCGAGGGAGAGACTGCGGATTACAAATCTGCGAGAACACTTTATCCTACTTCCGATAAGAGCTCATACATAACATCGTGCGTAAACGGTTCGAGCCCGACAAAGACCAGATACAACACTATCGGTTCGGGCAGCTGGACACAGTCCACTCAGACCGTTACTTGGGAGTTCGACGTTAAGCAGGCGGGCTACTACAAGATCGGTATAAGAGCAAGACAGGACCAGATGAGAGGTATGTATTCAAACAGAAGGCTCCTCATCAACGGCGAGGTCCCCTGCCTTGAGGCTAACCAGATAAAGTTCTACTACGATACTGACTGGAACGTTACCGTTCCGCAGGCAAACGGAGAGGATATGTACTTCGAGCTGAAGGCCGGCACGAACACTATCTCTCTTGAGGCAGTTCCCGGTGAGATCGGTGAGATCATGGGACGTCTGGACGAGACTGTTTACGACATAAACAGCTACTACCGCCAGATCCGTCAGATCACAGGACCTGATCCCGACGAGTATAACAACTATATGATAGATCAGGCTATACCTTCTATCATTCCTGACTTCAAGTCATATGCAAAGCAGCTCAGAGCTCAGAAGAAGCAGATCGAGGATCTGTCAGGCTCGGGCGGAACCGAGGCTGAGGCACTTGAAAAAATGGCTATCGTGCTTGACAAGTGCATCAAGAAGCCTGACCTTATCCCTGAGATGATGTCTCAGATAAAGGATAACGTTACGGCGCTTTCGACCTTTATCAACCAGTACCGTGAGCAGCCTCTCGAGGTAGATATGATCGAGGTAGCTACCTCCGACAAGGAGTTCACATCGGCTGATTCTTCGTTCTTCGGCTCACTGAGCTACGGCTTCCAGGCGTTCATGGGTTCGTTCTGGGAGGATTACAACTCGCTCTCTGAGGACGAGGGCGGCGAGACGATGGAGTGCTGGGTATCCCTCGGACGTGATAACGCAGAGGCAGTTCAGCAGCTCATCTCAAGTGACTATAACCCCGATGCATCAACTAAAATAAACCTCAAGCTCGTTCAGGGCGGTATCGTTGAGGCGACCTTCGCAGGAAAAGGTCCGGATCTCGCGCTGTTCATGGGCGGTGACTTCCCGATACAGCTTGCTGCAAGAGGAGTGCTGACGGATCTGACGACGTTCAGCGACTACGATGAGGTAACAACAAGGTTCGCCAAGGATGCGATGGTGCTCTATGAGTACAATGACGGAGTTTACGGACTGCCTGTCAGCCAGACGTTCCCGATGCTGTTCTACCGCTCGGACGTATTGGCAGAGTACGACATAGATCCCGCAACTGACCTTGCAACATGGGACGGACTTCTCAACTGTCTGCCGACACTGCAGAGAAACTACCTTGAGGTAGGTCTTATCCTCCCCGCAATGGCAAGCGTGGGCGGTACCACATACGTTTCCGCTATCACAGAGCCCGGAAACACATTCGCTATGCTGCTCCTCCAGCAGGGACTCAACTACTATAACGATGAGCAGACACAGACGATGTTCGACACTCAGGAAGCTATAGACGCATTCGATACATGGACCAAGTTCTACACGACCTACAGCTTCCAGCAGACATATGACGCATTCTCACGTTTCAGAATGGGAGATATGCCGGTCGTAATTCAGAACTACACCTTCTTCAACCAGCTGACGGTAGCGGCTCCTGAGATCAAGGGCTGCTGGGGCTTCCAGCCCGTTCCCGGTACAGTTCAGGCTGACGGAACTATAAACCACGCTGCAAACTCCAACGGCTCGGGTGCTATAATCTTTACTAAGGCTCCCGATCAGGAAGGCGCCTGGGACTTCATCAAGTGGTTCACATCTACGGATACTCAGGTCAAGTACGGTAACAACATCGAGTCTATCCTCGGCACAATGGGACGTTTCGATACGGCAAACGTTGAGGCGCTCTCGCAGCTGTCATGGACTACCGCAGAGGTAGAGAGCCTCTACGAGCAGCTCGATTCTCAGGTAGAGATACCGATTATACCTGCATCCTACGGTGTAACGAGAAATATTATGAACGCATTCAGAACTGTTGTAAACAAGTATGAGAATGCAAGAGACACACTGTTCTGGTACAACAAGGATATCAACGACGAGATCACTCGTAAGCTTGAAGACCTTGACCTGTACAGCGGAGACTAAGGAAAGGAGAGTATTGATCTATGGCCAATAATTCAGATCAGCCGATCATCAGGCAGGGAAGATGGAAATACACCTGGCATATGATGAAGACTAACAAGGCTTGCTATGTAATGCTGCTTCCGTTCATGCTCTTCTTTACTATCTTTACGATAGCGCCCGTTGTAATGTCGCTGCCTATCGGCTTCACAAACTTCAACATGATAGAAACTCCGAAATTCGTCGGACTTTCAAACTTCTATACATTGTTCCTTAACGACGATGTATTCCTGATCGCAGTGAGAAACACTCTTATCTTCGCGATCTTCACAGGACCGTTCTCCTACGTGCTCAGCTTCCTTATCGCGTGGCTGATAAATGAGATGAGCAACTTCTGGAAAACGTTCTTCACCTTCGTTTACTATGCGCCGTCAATGACGACGTCCGTATACGTTACCTGGCAGCTGATCCTGTCGGGTGACTCCTACGGTTACCTGAACGCTATCCTTATGGATCTCGGAATACTCAACGCCCCCGCTCAGTGGCTGACAGATACGACCTACATTCTTACAGTCGTTATCATCGTTCAGCTGTGGATGTCGATGGGTGCAGGCTTCCTTGCTATCCGTGCAGGCTTCCAGAACATCGACAAGTCGATGTATGAGGCAGGCGCT
>CACXFU010000070.1 GCA_902767035.1 uncultured Ruminococcus sp. | reverse complement strand
TATGTTATCAGCACAAAAGTCATCAGAGCCCATGTCGCCGTAACATTAATATCAGCTGTCATCGAACGCAGACCTATCATGCTTATCAGAGCACCCAGAACTGCATAAACAAGAAGCGTGCCTATGTACGGCGCAAACTTCATCATCGAGGGACCCATATTTTCCCTCACCATATTGTTGACGAACTTTACGAACATCTCGGCCACCACCTGACGCTTCTTCTCAGGTATCTTCTTCATACCGTGAGTCAGCCACAGGCACAGTATAGTAACGGCAACAATTATCAGCCAGCCCATAACGACCGTCTCCGTCACCTGTACAGGGCCTATCTCAAATACGACCTTAGGGCCGTTTCCGATATCATTCATGAGAGCGTTCCCTTCTTTCTGAAAACTGACCAACGGTCAGAATTATTCTTGGAAAAAACTGAGGCACGAGCACACCAACAACGTTCAAAGCTCCCGTGAGCATAGAGAACGCACAAACAGCAAACAGCCCCATATACCTCAGAAAATAGCATCGTTTCATAAGGCGCTTAGCCCTCTCACTGTCGAGAGCGACCGCCCTTTCACAGGTCCTTGCAAGATATATCATCGAAAGACACATAAACACATATCCAACGGCAAAGCCAAAAACCGTCCTGAGACTGAACCCGCTGACGAGCGTAACAGCCCACGCCGCAGCACAAAGCACAGCACCGTATCTTATTATGTTCTCAGTGAGCGGTGCTAACAGCCTGCTCTCATTTGCGGTACTTTTCATACGCTTTACGGCCTCCGTTTAACTTAACAAGGTCAATAATGATTATAATCTCACAGTATGATTATAGCACCTTTTTATCCATTTTTAAAGAGAAATTTTTAATCTTTACAATTTTCGTCACTTTGACCAATTATTTCAACAATACCACAGCCCGCTGATAATTTATGACGAAAAAAAGAGCCCTCGTCCCGCGCGGACGAAAGCCCTTTCTTATGTCTTATCTCAGAACATCGCTGACAACGTCATTAACGGTGCTGGCCGCATCGCCTACGATATCCGCGCCGCCGCTCACTGCGGACTTTGCGCCGTCCTTGACTCTGTCGACCATATCGTCGCTGTCATCATATCTCCCGGAGTCATTATCGTTTGCGTCCTGAACGTAGCCCGACTCGGTAACACTGCTCTCACCGTCAGAGCAGCCCGTGAGCACTGCACCGCACGCGATAAGGCTGAGAGCTATTGCTAATATCTTCTTCATATCCCGATCTCCTTTCGTGAAGCTTTATCGGTTTTTCCGATATGCATTATTATTTCACAAAAGTATGAAAATATGTATTTTGAAAAAAATGCAAAAAAGGCCTGCCGCAAAAGCAGCAGACCTTAACTTCATATTTCGTCACGCAGAATCAATAGAATCTGCCCTTGACCTTCTTTATCACGAAGAATGCGACACCGCCGATAACCAGCACACCGGCAACGATACCGATAACCACAGGCAATACCGACTTTGAATCCGCAGCAGTCTCAGCTGTTGATTCAGCCTTTTCCTCCTTCTCAGCTATCTGCAGCTCAGAGGGACTGTCCTTCTTCTCAGCCTTATCGTTGTAGCCGTCTATATTTGCAACGTTTCTTCCGTCATTAGTGGTGATATAGAGGTTATCGATATAGATAAGATCGGTCTTGTCAACTCTCTTGACAAGCGGTATCTCAAAAATAAACTTTGTTGCACCGACCTCAGTAGGCACAGGGATTATCTTATCCTGATACTGTGCGGTGTTCGGTGTGTCAGTCTCGTTCACAGCTATCTGAGACATATTTGAGGAAACCTGCTTATAGTCGTCATCAGCAGGAAACGCAAATATCGAATCCGACAAAAGAGACTTCTTTATATTCGGGTTTATCCTGTATGTGAACTTGATCGTGCAGCCGTCAAAATAATTCATTCCGAAATCAGCCGCATCAAGCTCAACACCGTATGTCACATACTCAGCGTCCTCAGCGTCAGAGCCCGGATACTGCAGATTTCCGTCCGCGTCCGTAGCAGTCCACGCAAAATTCTGGAAGCCGCTCGTTGCTCCGTCTGACGAGCCCGATATCTTCAGAGACAGTCCCTGATAAGATACGATATCCTCAGTGTTTACAGAGTAACCCTTGTCTGAGCCGTCAGGTGTTATGTGGAAATAATCCTTCCAGCCCGTACTGTCAAACGAGAAGGTAGGCTTGCTCTTGTCGTCCGTCAGTATACTCTCATCAGAGATCGACCAGGGCTCAACTTCCTTTTCCTCTTCAGCCATTACAGGCAATGCACTGCAAAGCGCAAGCACAGCAGCCGAAAGCCCGC
Organism: uncultured Ruminococcus sp.; assembly: GCA_902767035.1. Lineage (GTDB taxonomy): Bacteria > Bacillota > Clostridia > Oscillospirales > Ruminococcaceae > Hominimerdicola. The sequence continues at coordinate 23,050 of CACXFU010000070.1, read as the reverse complement.
AAAATATCTTCTTTAGATCCATAAATTCGGCTGCGTCTCTCAGGACGCGCCTTCCCTCCAATTCTGTTCTCGTTCCCGCAAAGGCAGGAACATCAAGCTAAATACATAAAGTATTGTAAACCATTTACTTGCATTTGTCAAGGCGATTTTTCCGACCCGACCGCACTGTAACTGATTTGTAAACTACTCAATACCAAGGAATTCCAGATACTGCTTATCAGGCAGCTTATAAACTGACGTGTACTTCGGCTCCGCTCCCTCCGAGAGCTTATACTGAACACGCAGCACTCCTGTCTTCTCGTCCTGCACCCAGCCTACCTCAGGCACCGTTCCTCTGATACCCTTGTTCGAGATAGTTCTCTTGATGCCCTTCTGCTTCAGGGTGAAGAACTTGAGCTCTATATCCTGATCGTAAGGCACAACGCAGATCTTTACTCCTCCGAGGTCGTTATTCTTTACGTCATACACAAGTATCTTATACTTACCGTCGGGAGAGATAGTGTTATCGTCCGAGGTCACCTGACACAGGTGCTGAAAATCGTTTCTGTAAAGAGAATATACGGAAGAGCTCGTATTCGGGAGGTCTTCGTTGAGAAGAGTCTCCTCGGAAGAGCCGCCGAACAGCACATTGAGCACAAAGTAAGCCACTATGCCGAGCACGTACATCAGCAGATATATAGTGCCCATGATGACCTTGACTGTCGAATTTGTGCCTGCCGCAAAGAAGATAACTATCGCAACCACGAACGGAGGTACTATCAGCACCCAGTCCATCATATTGAACAGTATCAGGAAGAACACCACCGGCAGCCACAGCACACTCAGCAGCCGCGTCACCAACTCATTCCTGGTCAGCAGCATAAGCAGCAGGAACACTACGCTGGATATTACGTAAACTATAAAAAAGTTTCTCTCTCTACCCTCTGCAAATTCAAGATCATACAGGAACGTTGCATAGGTAAGCATTGCGATGACCGCAAAATACGCGATACCGAATACTGATACCGCCCTTTTTACCCAGACATTTGAAAGAAAATCCTTCATATTAAAATATTGCCTCCCTTTGCCTTGCGGAAAACCTCCGCAGGCAGAATTAATATTCTGACCGCAGGAGCAATGCTCTGCGAACTGTTATCATTCCGTTATTAAAATATTTCTAATTTATTATCAATTCTTCGCCGCCAACGAGCCCCGAAAGTATCTCAATGTTCTTTCCGTCCTCGATACCGGTCTCAACGTCCTGCTCTATCTTAACGCCGTCAACAAGGAGATTTACAAACTTTCTTCCGCCCAGCTCTCTTACAGCCTTCTGCGGAACTATAACGGTATCTGGCCTGGTATAAACGTCGAACACCACGCTCACATCGCCGAAATCGAAAAGCTCGTTGTCATCGGCAGGCTTTATCACATAAACATAGCTTGAAAAGTCTCCGTTCTCAACAGCTATTATATCAGTAACGGTGCCTGTGGCCTCGGTCGCTCCCTGCTCTAAGGTCACGCCGGTACCGAAATTCACGTTATTGAGCGGATTATCATACACCGATACGCACAGAAACTGCTGTGAAAGGTCGGAGGTATACCCGAAAAGGTCACCTGCCTTGACGGGACTGTTTATATTCAGGGGCTCACTTCGCTGGTAAGCGTCAGTAAAGGTGCCGTCACAGGGGGCATAAACCTTATAGTCTTCAAGAGATGCCTCAAGCTTGTCATACTTCATCTGCTCTATCTGAAGGTCAAGCTCCGCCATTTTTATCTCATTTGCGGAACCGCTGTTTGACTTCAGGGTGGCAACTGTCTGCTCAGCCTGATCGAGCCTTACCTTTTCCTTGTCCAGCTGCTCGACAACGTCATCACTGTAAAGTGTGCACAGAAGGTCTCCCTCTTTGACATCGGCAGGCGCCTCGACCTCTATCGATTCGATAAGGCCGCTGACCTTGAACTTTACGCTCTCGCTGTAGGGATAGGCGTAAGAGCCGGTCTCGTAATACTTCTCCGAGATATCACCGACCTCAGCCTTGACTGTATTGTAGGTGATCTCCTTTGTCTCAAGGATAGGTATGTCTATCTGCTTATCGTCTTTTTTCTCTCCGCAGGAGGCCGCAGCCGCACAGAACACCGCGCAGCACAACAGGCAGAGCATTCTTTTTGCCTTCACAGAAACTACCTCCTATCCGGGCACACAATCATACACATTAATAATAGCATTTTTTTCGCCCTTTTTCAAGAAGCAATATTTGTTTTGTATGTATGCACAATTATTATGCAAGATTTTCGTACACATCTAACAAAGGTCAATAAATTCGCCTATCACCGCATTAGATGCCAGAAAGCCTGCCTCTGTCAGCGCTATGCCGGTATCAGTAACGGTGCAGATGCCGTAGGCTGAGAGCTCAAGAGCTTTTTTTCTGATACTTTCTATTGTCTCCTCAGATGCCCCGTATATCCTCAGGCCGTTAAAGAAGATGCCCTCGCTGAGCCTGAGGCCGAGCATTATATACTCTTCCAGCTTATCGGGGAAAAGCTCGTTCACTGTATCGTGCTGGACGCTTTGCTTTATGTACTGATCGGTGCTGTCATCACAGCTGCGCCTTTCGTCATCATAGTATGAATGTGCGGAAGGGCCGAACCCGAGGTATGACTCTCCCTTCCAGTATCTCGTGTTATGCCTTGACACCTTGCCGTTTCTCGCAAAATTTGATATCTCATAGTGATCGAAGCCTTTTTTTTCAAGCCTTTCACACAGGTCAAGATACATATTGGCCTGGAGCTCGTCATCGGGTTCTACACCAGTCTCATAAAAGGGCGTGCCCTTCTCCACCGAGAGCATATAGGCCGAGATATGGCTCACAGGCAGCTCCGAGAGCCTGTCCGCCGTATAAAGCATAGAGCCTGAGGTCTGTTTCGGAATGCCTATCATCATATCACAGGAGATATTGTCAAAGCCTGCTTTCACGGCGTCATTGACTGCTGCGAGAGCATCAGCTGCCGTGTGTATCCTCCCGAGAGCCGAGAGCTCCTCATCGACAAGAGACTGAACTCCGAAGGATATCCTGTTAAAGCCCGCCTCTCTGAGCTCTGTCAGCTTTTTCAGATCAACCGTGCCGGGGTTAGCTTCAATGGTCAGCTCGGCGTCATCATCAAGGTCAAACACCTCTCTGATCTTATCAAGCACCATTATAAGGCTTTCGCTTTCCATAACGGTGGGGGTGCCCCCTCCGAAATAGACGCTCGGGCATTCGTGGTGCATAGTACGGTAGCTCCCGATGCTCCGGCACAGCGCTTTTGCATAGGCAGCCCTCGTCTGCTCATCAGAGGGCGCCGAATAAAACGAACAGTAGCCGCACTTTCTCTCGCAAAACGGTATATGCACATAAACGCTGATATCATTTATCATTGTCATCGTCCTCCGAAAAGGCATTGTCTATATAATGTGCAGATCTTTCGTTGTTTGATCTTATCTTATCCACCGCAAATCTTGCAGCCGCCGACAGAAACAGCAGCAGGAATATAAGCACGGCATAAAGCCAGAACACCGCCGACTGCTGAAAACTGAGATAAAAGTACTCAGAATTCTTTTCGAGATATTCTTTCACAGAGGTGTGTATCGTCGGCATTAAAGCAAAGCCGAATATGACCGTATAGGCAATGAGGGCAGAAATGCCGACGAGCGCAGGCTTTACCGGCAGGGGATAAAACTTGATGCCTAAGAAGATCACCCATGCCCCCATAAAAAAGAACGCCGCCCACTGAGATATGTTCGCGTAGACCTCGAAAGCGACCGGCACGATAACAGACCCGGGAAGCCCGAACATCAGCGATAATTTCATTGCTTTTTTCATATCGTCCATAATCAGCCCTCCCGAGCTTCCGGTCAGATACCGCCTTTTATAAGCACTATCCCGTAAATGAGCATAACTGCTCCGGCAGCAAGCGCCAGAAAAAATCCAGCAAATGTGCTGAGCGCCGCATTTGAATCATACACCACGGAGTCCTTGCCGCGCCTTTCACAAAGCCAGACCCTGCATTTGCGCCCCACGGTGTAAAGCTGCTTGCGCATCACCAGCTCACACGGGAATGCATTAGCATATATATTTTCACCGATCTCATAATATGCAGTGGGATAATTGTATTTTTCACTTTTTCTTACCTCACTGACTGCCGCATCCACCCTTTTTGAGCGGAAAATGATCCTGAACGCACAGAAAGTGAAATAAAGCGCCAGCACACAGAAGCCCGCTCCCAGCAGGCACAGCAGCACTGCCGCTATAAACCCGGCTGATACCCCTGCTATTACCGCAAGTGCTATCAGCACTATCAATACTACCAAAGCTTCCATAGACTGCTCCTATCACTCGTCAAGCTTCAGCACCGACATAAACGCCTCCTGAGGAACGGACACCGAGCCCAGCTGACGCATACGCTTTTTGCCCTCCTTCTGCTTTTCGAGAAGCTTTTTCTTTCGTGTTATATCGCCGCCGTAGCACTTGGCAAGAACGTCCTTCCTGAGTGCCTTTATTGTCTCCCTTGCGATTATCTTTCCGCCTATGGCTGCCTGGACAGGCACCTCGAAGAGCTGTCTGGGAATGTTCTCCTTCAGGCGCTCTACTATCTTTCTGCCCCTTGCGTATGCCTTGTCAACATGGACGATGAATGAGAGGGCGTCTACCGTCTCGCCGTTAAGGAGAACGTCAAGCTTCACGAGCTTGGACGGCTCATAGCCCTTGAGCTCATAGTCAAAGGAGGCATATCCCCTTGTGCGCGATTTCAATGCATCGAAAAAGTCATAGACTATCTCGTTGAGCGGCAGGATATAGTGCAGGTCGACTCTGTTCTCATCGAGATACTTCATATCCTTGAAGGTACCTCTCCTGTCCTGACAAAGCTCCATTATATTGCCGACAAACTCCGGCGGAGTGTAGATGTGTGCGTTCACGACAGGCTCCTCGGCACCTGCGATAAGGGCAGGCTCGGGATAATTGGTAGGGTTGTCGATATAGACTGTCGAGCCGTCGGTAAGGTTTACTTTATATATAACTGACGGTGCTGTTGTTATAAGGTCAAGATTATACTCGCGCTCCAGACGCTCCTGGATTATCTCCATATGGAGAAGCCCTAAAAAACCACAGCGGAAGCCGAAGCCCAGTGCCACCGAGGTCTCGGGCTCGAATGAAAGGCTCGCGTCGTTGAGGAGAAGCTTTTCAAGCGCGTCTCTGAGATCGGGATACTTGGCGCCGTCCGCAGGATAGATACCGCTGTAGACCATCGGGTTGACCTTTTTGTAGCCCTCAAGAGGCTCTGCGCAGGGTCTCTCGGCATTGGTGACGGTATCACCGACACGGGTATCGCCAATGTCTTTGATCGAAGCTGCTATATAACCGACCTCTCCTGCATGGAGCTCCCCGACGGGGATAAGGTCAGTAGCACCCATATAGCCTACCTCAACGGTCTGAAATTCCGCTCCCGTTGCCATAAGGCGGATAGTATCTCCTGCTTTCAGCTGTCCCTCCTTGACACGGCAATAGATTATTACGCCCTTGTACGGGTCATAATAGCTGTCAAAAATGAGGGCTTTCAGGGGCTCATCATCATCGCCCCCCGGTGCAGGTATATCGGTTATCACGCGCTCGAGCACCTCTTTGATATTTATGCCCATTTTTGCGGAAATGCGCGGTGCGTCCATAGCAGGTATGCCGATAACGTTCTCTATCTCGTTGCAGGCTCTGTCCGGGTCTGCGCCGGGAAGGTCGATCTTGTTCACGACGGGGAGCACTTCAAGGTCATGCTCTATGGCGAGGTAGGTGTTGGCAAGCGTCTGAGCCTCGATGCCCTGAGAAGCATCAACTATCAGTATAGCGCCCTCACAGGCAGCCAGTGAACGTGACACCTCATAGTTAAAGTCAACATGGCCGGGGGTGTCGATGAGGTTGAAGATATAGTCCTCTCCGTCATCGGCATGATATTTCAGGCGCACAGCCCTTGCCTTTATGGTGATGCCCCTCTCCCTCTCGATATCCATATTATCAAGGAGCTGGTTCTCCATATCTCTGAGCGCGACCGTCTCGGTCAGCTCCAGTATCCTGTCTGCGAGAGTTGACTTTCCGTGGTCGATATGCGCTATTATACAAAAGTTTCTGATCTTATTCTTGTCCATATATCATTCTCCGAAACAAAAATTTACATACACAATTATTATAACACATTCTTATAGCTGTTGTCAAATAAAAAAGCTCCGCATTTACGCATTTGCGGAGTTTTTCTCATATCAGATGATACCTGCGGCCGAAAGCACGGCGATAGTTACCGCGCCTATCACGGCAAACAGTGTTATGGGCGCAGTCATATAGATCCCTAGCTTGCCCTTTACGCTCACATCGGTGTGGGTCTCGGGCAGGGCAAAGGTCTCCTTGTGATAGCGTATCTCCTTGACGAACAGCACAATGCCCGCGATCATAAGCACGAACACGGCTCCCGAGGGTATCAGCACGCCTGCAATAGCACCCGAATGGTCTCTTATATAGGAGAGATCGTTGTTTTCAAGGGTCTCCTGAAGCTTGCCCAGGTCTATCCTACCCAGGAATATTGACTGCACGGCACCTATTGAGTTTATACATACGTGCAGCGCAAGAGATGAGAATATCGAGCCCGTCTTCGCGACAAGAAACGCAGCGCACGTACCCATTACCGCAGCATATATTATCTGGCTGTATGTTCCATGCCACAGGCCGAAGCTTATGCCCACCGCGAATACGGCCGTCCAGCTGCCTATCTTTTCCGCGTTTGAAAGAAGTGCCCCTCTGAAAAGAAGCTCCTCAAAAAAGGGCGCGAGTATCGTCATGGCAAGAATGTTTGAAACAACGCCCAGTACCGTCGGGTTTGCGGCAAAGCTCACGGTCTCGAACTCGGTCTTTGTCAGCATCTGCACAGCGATGAATATGAACGAGCTTATATAGCTTGAAGCATATATCAGGCCGAAGGACATCAGTATCCACTTGGCTATCTGTCCGGCAGACTGTTCCGGCTTTCTGAATTTATCAGATATCCTTATCTCCTTATCGGGGTTTATAAGCCTCAGCAGCATTATGCATACAGGCACGACTATCAGATACTGCACCGAATAAGCACAGATGCTCATAACATCTGTCAGATAAGCAGACCCCTTGAGCGCACTGTTCAGGATCATTCTTGTGAGCCTGATGAGCAGAACGTCAAGCACATAGAAATTTATGAGCGTCAGTGAGTTGATGTTCGATATCCTTCTTGTAAGGGATCTTGTATCCATAAGTCCGTCTGCCTCCTTACGTTCAGAGCTGCTGTATCACCTGTGCGCTCTGGTAATCTGTAATGCCTGTTCCCTGATTGGGATAAAAATGCGAATAAACGGTATCAGCTGCAAATGCTATCAGAAGTGCCGCACAGATCGGCACAGCGTATCTCATTTTCAGCTTTCTGAGGTAGTTGTCGAGCATGGGTGCTGCGAAGTAAACGAAGGCAACGCCCCCTATGCCGAACACCATAAGGCCCTCAGCGCAAACCCTGCCGTTGATGTTCAGGAAATATCCGCTGTAGTCCCACCACTTCTGGCCGTCATGGGTAGCTTCAAGTATAGCCGCCGTGAAGTACTCAACTATGCCGCAAAGCACTATCGCCGCGAAGAACTCAACTATAGGCTTATGTCTGAAGCGTTTGAGCGCAAGCAGTATCATAACTGCGCCGGCGCCGTAAATAGGCAGCCACGGCCCGTGCAGAACTCCCCTGTTAACAAGCTTGCCTACCTCTATGTATTTGTAGATGACCTCCCACGTCCAGCCAATGGCACAGCCGATGAAGAACATCATTATGATCGAAACTATCGAGTAGCTTCTCGTATAATAAACGGTGCCGAGCCTGTCGCGCCTGGGTGAGGGCGGTGTCGGTGAGAGCCTTTCGGGATAGCTCCTGCCCTCCAGCTCATCAAGGTACTGGCTCACCTTTATCTTGTTTATCTCGTTCCTGTCGATAGCCTCGGTGCGCTCGGTATATCTCGGCACTATGCCGAATACATTCGCAAAGAACGCTCTGGCGCCCGTATATCTGTCGGTAAACTGCTCGGTCTCTCTTTTGAGGGCATCTATATCGCCGTATGCTGACGCCAGCCTGTCGGCACCTGCCTTTTCAAACAGGAACCTGTCGATAAACACTGCACTTCTCTTTTCTCCCGAAAGTGCGCCTGCTCTCAGCGAAGCATAAAGCTCAGCCGCAGCAGCCTCCTTGTAAGGATTTATCCAGAAAATATTCAGGAGCCCTGCCGTTAACATACCTATGATCTCCCAGCCGAGAAATGACAGCTCCAGCTTGAAGCATTCCCATTTATGCCCTTTCATAAGCTTTCTCGAAAGGGTGATAGCCTCATTCGGTCTGAGGTCAGGGTTCTCAGCGATAAGATACGGCACAAGATAATACGAAAAATGCTTTATTATACCGCCTATGACAGTCAGGTTCCACAGACCCTGATAAAGCTCTCTGAGCAAAAGGGTAAGGCCTGCTCTCAGCCATTTTTTAGTTCTTATAAGCATGAAAAAGCTTTTGACGGGTACCTTCTCAAAGGTTCTCGCCTCCAGAAAGATCCTGCTCATAACAACGCTGAGAACATTGAATACAAAATATGTAAGGAACAGCCTTATCAACACGCTAGCGATTATCATTATAACTGCGGCTGCCCTTTTTGAGCCTGTGATGCTCACAACGCCCTTATATATCGTCGAGACATACGAGCCGGTCACTGCCATATTTGCAAGCTTTGCAAACTCACCGTCAGCAAAGCTGAACTCTACCGATCCTACCTTGAAGCTCTTGTTTTTGTTATCTTTGAACTTCTTCTCGGCCTCGTCCATATTGTCGAGCACATCTTCGCCTTCAATAGATATACCTATGTTTCCGGAGATGAACTCATAAAGTATGCCGCCTGAGTCGCTTGCTGCCGCAGCAGATGCCTCCTCAGCAGCATCTTCGGTCGATACCTCAGAGTTTACGGCAACGACTGCGCTGTCATATTTTATGCCTGCAAACGCCGCGATAAAGCACAGAAACACCAGCATCCAGTAATGCCTTTTAAGCGTTGATCTGGCAGCTGCCTTTGCCCTTTTTCTGTCAAACATAGTCTCCCTCCGATACCCGAAAAACTCCAAAGCAGCTTTCTGCTTCGGAGTCTCCGTTTTGTATAAACAAATATCTTATCAGTAGTATTCGTTTTCCTGGGTGTTATATACCTCACCGTCAGTATCCGTCTCAAAGCTGCCGGCAGGAGTAGGCTCCTGAGAATCGTCCTCGGCGCGGTTGATGTGTTTTTCCGCCGAAAGCAGCTGCTCTGAGATCGCCCTGTTTCCGTCACTGTCAACAAGGCCGATATCATAAGCCGTCTTCACTATACCCTCAGCTATAGCCCTGCCGTAATCCTCAAGGTGCTCATCAAAAAGCCTGTTATCTTCCTCAACAGTCAGGAAGCCCAGCTCAACAAGGCAGCTCGGCATAACGGTATCGGCATTGATGTAATAGTTCACACCGGGATTGCCCACATAGCCGTACTGCACGCCCCTGTTATCGGAAATGCCTACAGAGGCAAGCTTGTCCATAATGTTCTGTCCCAGCATAGTATCGTACTCAGGCTCAGCATTGTTGACCCATATCTCAACTCCTGAGATATCGCCGTCATAGCTGTTTCTGTGGAGAGATACGAACAGGTCTGCCTTTGCGTCGTTTGCTATCTCACAGCGATCTCCCAGATCAACGAAGGTGTCGTCATCTCTGGTCATCACCACATTAACGCCCATAGCTTCAAGTTTTTTCTGAACCTCAAGCGCTATCTTCAGGTTATCCGTCTTTTCAAACCTTGTGCCTGTGCTGTCGGTCGTTCCGCCGTCATAGTCACCGTGGCCTGCATCGATACATACGGTTATGCTGCCCTCAGCAACAGTTATGGTGGGCTCGTACTCGGATACATCTTCTTTATTCTTTTTAGCTTTTGTACCTGCCGCAGCAGCAGAGGCCGTCTTCGCCTTGCTGTCAGAGGTGTCATTCTTGTCTCCTTTAATAAGTGAATACACACCTGTTATCGCTTTCACGATAAGATATATGACCAGAATAAGTATCACCGCGGCAGCTATTATCCTGCCCCAGTATATCTTCACCTTTTTTTGTTTTTTATAAGGCTTTCTTCCATATATCCTTTCAAATTCTTCATCAGTCATATTCATTCATTAAAGCTCCTGATCTCGGTTAAAAACTGATCCACACAAGTATAACACAGCTAACCGGTTTTTTCAACAGTCTTTAAGTAATAAATAACATTTTTAACGTTTTATTCATACTTCTTTGTCAAAATCCGCCGTCAGGTCCTGACGTCACGGCATTTTTATTCAGCAAGTGTCCTCTCATCGCAGTATTCACAGATTAGTGTCGTTCCATCACCGATGAAATAATGCGGGAGATATTTCTCCTTGTGGGTTATGCAGTTCGGGTTTGAACACAGGGTATGTCTGTGCTCTCTTCCCTTAACGAGGGGGATATGAGCCTGACCCTCGAGCACAGTGAGGATCAGTGCCATTCTGATATACATACCGTATTCAGCCTGCTTGAAATACATCGCTCTGCTGTCATCGTCAACGGCTATCTCGATCTCATCAACTCTCGGCAGGGGGTGAAGCACTATCAGGTCAGCCTTGGCGAGAGCCATCTTCTTTCTGTCGAGCACGTAGCAGCCCTTCTGCTTTTCATACTCTTCCCTGCTGGCAAAGCGCTCCTGCTGGATACGTGTCATATAGAGAACGTCGAGCTCACCTATCGCTTTTTCAAGGTCTGAGCACTCCTTGTATTCAAGGCCGCTTGCAGAGAGCACGTCCTTTATATAGACAGGCAGAGCAAGTTCCTTGGTGGAGATAAGGACGAACCTGTTGCCCTTGAAGCAGCTCATAGCCTTTATGAGAGAGTGGACTGTTCTTCCGTTTTTAAGGTCTCCGCAGAAGCCTATGGTAAGGCCCGAGAGAGTTCCCTTCTCCTCTTTCAGGGTGAGAAGGTCGGTAAGGGTCTGTGTGGGGTGAAGGTGTCCGCCGTCACCGGCATTGATGACGGGGCAATCGGCAGTGAGAGCCGCCGCCTTTACAGAACCTGCTGTCGGGTGGCGCATAACGAGGATATCGGCGTAGCCAGAAACTATCTTGGTGGTATCCTTGATGTTCTCGCCCTTTGCTACTGACGATGTTGCAGGGTTGTCAAAGCCTATCAGAGAGCCGCCTAGTCTCAGCATGGCAGTCTGGAAGGACATCTGCGTTCTGGTAGAGGGCTCATAGAACAGGGTGCCCATTATCTTTCCCTCACAGGCATGGGCATAGGCAGCGGGGTCGGAAACTATCTTATGGCCGAGGTCAAGAAGCTTTTCCCACCATTCTACCGGATAATCGTTAAGGTCGATAAGGTCTGCTTTCATTCTCATGCGTGCTCCTCCTTACTTGTTGTTAAAGATGTCGAATGAATCCGTGCGCGAAAACTGTACGCAGTCATACATAATGAGTATCCTGTCATATGAATCAGGGTCTGCTGCATCGGCAAGGGTCCTGCCCTCTGCCTTCAGCCTATCCGGGTCTATCACGGTGATGTGCTCATAGTGAGGGAGCAAAAATGCAACAAGGGTGTTCGCATAATGCCCCTTTATGAGAAGAAGTCTGAGGCCGCTCTCAGAGGTAGTGTCGATCTCGGCACGGGTATAGTCACTGCCGTGGAGATAGACATCGTTTTTATCAGCACTGTTGAATGCCGACTTGAAGTATACGGACGCTGCGCTTATCTCCTCATTGTCACGGTAAAGCTTAACCTCATCTACAGTGGATGAGAACTTTGGCCTGAAAAGGTTTATGCTGTCCTCTTCGCAGCCCATATATCTCAGCTGCTGATAAAGCTCACCGTAATAGGAATCATCAGCATATTCAAGATCGTAATTTGAAAGGTCATAGGGCTGTGCCCCCAGCTGGCGCATCATATCCTCATAAGCATAGTAGGCTCCCAGTGAGGTCCAGCAGTCAGACGTTCTGTAGAAGATGTAATCGTCCTTTGCCGAATAGAGAGGATAGAACATATCTATCGAGCCGACACCCTTGCCGAGCTTATAGTAAAGGGAGTTTATTATTCCCAGCTGGTCGGTGTTCTCGATATAATCCGGCAGAGAATCACGGTACACTCCGGCCGCAGTAGGTGCAAGCACCAGTGATATCGGGGTGTCTGTCTTTCTTGCAAAGTTATTTATAAGCCCGACATTTGAAAATGCTCTGTCCCTGTCATAATCGGGATAGACCTTTATCAGTCTGTCCTCATCGGAGAAAACATCGTTTATTGTCTCGCCCGTAACGGCACCGTATATCATAGTGTGAAGAGAGCGCCAGTTGCTGTCAAGGGGAAAGCTGCTGCTTATAAAGGTCTCGGTCTTCACTCTTATGTCACCGTCTGATGAGAAGATGCCGGAAAGGCTGTCTCTGCCGAAGATAAGCGTTGAGACCGCAAGCATTATGATTATAGTGAAAAAGCCGGCAATGCTTATAAGATTAAGTGATCGTTTCATTCTTACCCCTCCTCAGAACATGAACCCTTCGGGCTGCCCTGCACAGAGAAATGCAGTTGACAGCAGCAGAAGGATCGTCTGCACTATCGGCTGGACTATCCTTACGATATTCGGGTTAAGGCGGTTGAAGTTCGTGCGCACCAGTCTTGCAGGCGCAAAGGCGAAGAGTATTGCTATGAAATAAAGAACAAAGTAATTCTTCACCACGTAAAGGGCATAAACATCACCTGCAAGGCCTGAGAAGCTGAACATCTTAGCTATGAAGCGGAGCGCATCGGCAGGAGCGGAAAACGCCGCCAGCGGCAGACCGCCCAGAAAAATGATGTTCATAAACACAGACCTGAGAACATGGTTCACCTTTGTGAGAAGCTTTCTTGAAATGTACTCAAACGTAAGCACCAGCAGGAAAAACAGACCCCATACAAAATACCTGCCGCCGATTCCGAACCAGATAACGCCGAATACAGATGCCGCGAGCATTGCGGGAAGGTGTATGTTTTCCTTATCGTTTTTCGGGCAGAGAGGCCTGTAGATATAATCCCTTGCCCACTCATAAAGGGTGGAGCAGAAGCGCTTCATAAGCTCATTGAAGCCGCCTGCTGAAAACGGAGCGCTGAAATTGTCAGGCATTGAGAAGCCAGCCATCAACCCCATGCCCTTTGCGATGTCACAATAGGCTTTGAAATCGAAGTACATAGCCAGTGAGAACGCAGCCGCTGCGAACCAGCAGGACGCGAATGAGAGGTCGGCTGTTTTGACGGCACTTATCCTCTGCCACACTGTTAGCAGGGGCGACGCTATTATCAGCTTCTGCGCGAAGCCGTAGACCAGCGCTCTGATACCGTCTGCCATTCTGTCATATGATATGACGGGGTGGGCAAGGTCCTCCTTTATCCTGTCATATCTGAGGACAGGGCCGCAGATGAGACAGGGGAAAAAGCCTATGTAGCAGGCTGTTTTCACAAAGCTTTTTTCGCGCTCATATTTTTTCATGAAGATGTCGGCGCTGTAGGAAATGCTGTGAAGGGTGTATATCCCTGCGCCTATGAAATGGTAGTCAGAAAACGGCAGTGGGTGACCCGTGAGCCTGCCTGAAAGGTCTGTATCATAGTATCTTGAATATGAGAAAAACACCAGTGCTGCAGCATTTAGCAGAACTGTCAGTGCAAGAAAAGCACCGGCTGCCTTTCTCGGAGCCTTTTCGCTGACAAGAGCACTCAGATAACCGAACACGATGCTCAGCACTATCGGTATCAGGCTGAAAACGGAGTCCCAGCCCACAACGAAAACACCTGCGAGCAGAAACATCACAGGCCTATATTTCTGACCTGCCAGGGCATAAAGCGCCATGAACACAGGCAGGAAAAAATACAGATATCCGATACTAACCAAGGTTATTCCTTTCTTTCGTCGGCAATGCCGTTCATATATGATCTGAGGTGGGGTCTGTCCATAAGGGTGTTAAGGGCATCAAGGAGCGCAGGAGCCGAAAGGTTCTCTGGAAGGCTGAGAGATGCGCAGAGGTGCCGTCTTTTCTCACGGCTGTCAGCGCCGCCGCTCAGTCCGAGCTCGTACATATCCTGCTTTGTTATTTTTTCGCGCGGCTCGCTGTCCTCAGAAAGAAGGCCTGCTTTTTCAAAGGTCTCGCGCAGTATCTGCACGCTCATACCTTCAACGCCGAGCTTTCCCTCCATTGAAGGTGAGGTCTTTCTTTTCTCCTTGCCGAAAATCTCAGGCACATAAAGGCTTATTATCTCGCCCTCGGAAACTATGCTTTTGATGTGTCCTCTTATCCTTGCGCCGGCAGTGTCAGAATCGGTAAGAATGATTATGCCGCTGCTTCTGGCATAAAAGCGGATAAGGTCTGCGGTCTCACTGTTTTTGTATATGCCGAAGCCGTTGGTGACTATTATGACCGCATCTATCACCGCGGAGAGCTTTATCTTATCATACTTGCCCTCTACCACGACTGCCTGCTTTATCCTCAGGCGCGGCTGCTCGTTCGTCAGCATTGCAGCGCCATTGACCTTGCGAGCCCCTGTTCAAGGGTAAGAAGGTCTCCTTCCCGTCCTGAGGAACGTGTTTTCAGCATAATGTCTGTATCATAAAGGATCTTCAGGGTCTCTCTTATACGTGCCGCAGAGAAGGAGCCGCATTCCGAGAAAGCATTTTTTATCGCAAATTCACGGTTTCTCGGATAGCCGAAATCCTTGGCGGCGCTCTGCCAGTCCAGTCCTGAGGCTCTGGCAAGCTTTGCCCTGTATATATCCGTCAGGGAAAAGCTGATTATTCCCAGTATCTCGTGCGCCTTATAGTTCTGAACATCGAGCTCTCTTACTCTTTTGAAGACGAATGCAGCGTCTCCCCTGAGCATTCTCAGAGCAAGCGCATATCCGTCAGACTCAATCCTCTTTATGCAAAGCTCATCAATGTCCTCTCTGGTCACCTCTCTGCCCTCTGCATAGGCTGAGAGCTTCTCAAGCTCTCTCGTCACAGCGCCCGAATCGCAGAGACAAAGGTTCGCAAGATACTCAGCGTTTGGCTTTGAAATAGTGCAGCCCCTTTTTGCGAGATACGCCGCTATCGACCTGCCGAGCTCATTTGCTCTTTTATATGCAAAATCGCTTGTGATACCGTTCTTTTCACAGAACGTACAGAACGACTTGTTCTTATCCGTAAGATACTTATTGTTGCTTTTGTAAAGGTCAGCGCCGGTGGAATAGATTATCACCGTGGTGGTCTCATCGAGAGATGAGAGGATAGCCTTTATGTCATCGGTGTCTGCCTTGTTCACATCGTCCATATTAAGGTCATTGATGCTGACGACCACTCTTTCTGCAAACATCGGAAGAGCAGAGCACGCGTCGTTAAGCTCGGAAATGTCGAGCTTTTTGCCGTCAAGCTTATGATAGTTCATAAACTGTGCGTCATCGGGGCAGAGCCTTTTTATGAGCCTTAAAGTAAAGCTCTCCAGCGCCGCGGTATCGTGCCCGTAAAAATAGTAAAGGGACGATATCTCGCCGTTTTTTATGTTTTTTCCGATCTCAGCCGCAGTCAGAGAAGGCATAGTCCGTCCTCCTTATAAGGTCTTTTTCAGGTTCGAGCACTAAAGGCAGCGTCTCCTCATCGGTCAGCACCGCTGTGCCGTTATATTCTATATGATCTGTAAACAGCCCGATACGTTTGCCCCTGACGTCTATGAGAAAGCCCTCCTCAGAGGCGGTTATCTCGGCGTCACCGACTTTCATCCGCGTCAGTCCGTCAAGCAAAACGGCGCGCTCGCTCAGGCATTCATCAAAAACGTAAAAGCGCTCAGGCTTATATGAAAGGTCAGTCATTGCTCTGGTAACGGTAAGGGAAGGCTTTTTCGTAACGAACTCACAGCTCACATCGCGGATACCTGCCCTTGACAGCAGCCTTGAAGCCGTATTGTCAAGCGCTCCGCAAGAGCCTATATCGAAAATAATGCCCTCTCTGCCGCTGTATAGCACACACTGCAGCTTGCTGCCGTCAGGCAGGATCACCAGCTTATAGTCCTTATCGGGCATCATCTGACCGAAGAAGGCAGCCGCCGCCCAGATCAACATCGCGCAGAGCGAGCCTGCAACAGCTGCCCTTGGTGAGCGGCTGATAAAGCCTATCGCATAAACTATCACAAGGGTAACTATTATCACTGCTGCCGTGACACCGGCTCTGGCAGGAAGGTATGACAGGGAGGGTCTGCACAAGAGCTCTGCTATCCTGAATACAGCCCTTATTATGTATTTTGCAGCCGTCAGCAGAGGTACTGATATAAACGGTATGCCTATCGCCGAGACGAACACCACAGTAAGCCCCATAACACAAAGAGGCACCAGCAGCACATTTGTCAGCGGAGCAATGACAGACAGCTCATCAAAAAACAGCAGCTGAAACGGCATCGAAATCATAAGCATGGTCAACGAGGTCAGTGCTGAGACCTCTATCGAGCGCACTAAGCCCACAGCTTTCAGCTTGCCTGTCAGCACAGGCGCAAAGACAGAGATCGCAAACACTGCTGTGAACGACAAAAGAAACGACCTTGACCCTGCCGCATAAGGCGACACCGTCAGCATTATCAGCATACAGCCGCAGGCAGCATTCGCAGGATCGCTTTTGCGGTGGAAAAACTCAGCAGAAAGAAGAGCCGTCATCATAATGCAAGAGCGCACCACCGGTGCAGACATTCCGGCCATAAGTGCAAAAAGCCACACCAGTATCAGCGAAAGGACAGACGTGACTCTCTTGCCGAGCCTTAAATGCCTGACAAGCTCATAGATCATCGCGCCGACGAGCAGTACGTGCGTGCCGGAAACACAGAAGATATGGCCGAGGCCGCTCCTGTAGATAAGGTTTTTCGCATCGTTTGAAAGCTCCGTCTTGTCACCGCAGAGCATTGCCGCAGCGAACGCTCCCTCATCGCCGCCGATAACGTTCGTCACCAGAGAACATACCCTGTCCCGAAAATGCATAACGCCCCTGAGCACATAGTCAGGCGCTGAACCGGTCAGTCTTTCGTTTTCGGCTTGCTCTCCGCTTATGAAAATGCCCTCTGGCCTGCCGTAGGTGTCTCCCTGATAGCGGATATTGTCCGAAATTCTGGACACTTTCACCTTTGCGCTTATCCTGTCACCGTAATCTATACCGATATCCCTGCAATAAAACGAAGCTGTAGCTCTCACTCCGTCAAAGCTGCCCTTAACCTTTACGAGCACCTTGTCGGAGCCGACCTCGGTGATATCTCTCACCGTGCCGGAGACCTCAACGCTTTTGCCGTCAAGAGCTGCCGCACGCTCATAAAACGCATAGGTATAGACACTGAACACAGCATTTGCCGCTATGAAAAACACGGCAAAGCACGTTATCGCTCTCTTATCCCCGAGCCTCAGCCCTATCATTATCAGCAGCGCCGCGGCACACACCACACATGACGCCGCCAGGGAAAACCCCTGCATACGCAGGAACAATCCGAGAAAATACGACAGACCCGGGATAAGAAGCTTTCTTTTCATTTACTCAGCCCGCAGGCCAGCCGAAATCGCGCCCTGCAAGCATATGGAAGTGAATGTGGAATACGCTCTGTCCGGCGGTCTCTCCGCAGTTTGAAACTACCCTGAAGCCGTCTTTGATGTCCATTTCTTTGGACAGTTTAGCTATCACCTCATAGATATGGGAGATAACTGCGCTGTTTGACTCATTCACCTCATCGAGCCTTGATATATGCTCCTTCGGGATAACGAGGTAGTGTATCGGGGCAGTCGGGTTTATGTCCTCGAAAACATAAACTGTCTCGTCCTCATAGATCTTCTTTGAAGGGATCTCGCCCTTTATTATTTTACAAAACAGACAATCGTTCATAGTAATTACCTCCGTTTATTTCACGAATTCAGAAACGATCTCATTGACCTTGTCAAGAGCTTCATCTATCTTATACTTGTCGCCGACACCTGCCATTGCCTGATCGGGACGCCCGCCGCCCTTGCCTCCTGTGAGAGCGGCTACCTTGCCGACTATCTTTCCGGCATGAGCGCCCTTTGCTACCGCGTCCTTTCCGGCTGCGGCAACGAGGTTTGCCTTATCATCATTTATTCCTGCGATCACTACAACAACGTCATCGAACTGAGACTTGATGTCCTCAGCCATCTTCTTCAAAGCATCGGGCTTGATGTTTGAGATCATCGCAGATGCTACCTTGATGCCGTTAATGTCAACAGTGCTGCTGAGAAGAGTTTTTGCACGCGCCGCATTTATCTCAGACTGCAGCGAATCGCGCTCTCTTTCGAGATCCTTTACCTCCTGCATAACGGCAGTACACCTGTTGGCAAGCTCCATAGGATTAGCAACTTTCAGAACCGCTGCGGCTCTCTTTATCTCATCGGCGTGCTCAGCGAAGAGCTTCAACACTCCTCTGCCTGTAACGCCCTCGATTCTTCTTACACCCGAAGCGACTGAGCTCTCGGACACGATCTTGAAAAGGCCTATACGCGAGGTATTGTCAACGTGAGTTCCTCCGCAGAACTCCCTCGAAGCGACGCCGTCCTCATCGCCCATTGTCACTACTCTTACAAACTCGCCGTATTTCTCTCCGAACAGAGCCATAGCGCCGAGCTGCTCCGCCTCCTTGATCGGCATTACCTTGGTCTCAACGTCCAGCGCCTTGAGGATATTCGTGTTCACTATCGCCTCGACTCTCAGCTTTTCCTCCTCTGTCATAGCGGAGAAGTGAGAGAAGTCGAACCTTACTCTCTCGGCATCTACCAGCTGGCCTGCCTGATGAACGTGATCTCCCAGCACCTCTCTCAGGGCTGACTGCAGCAGGTGTGCACAGCTGTGGTTTCTCATAATGGCAAAGCGGTTCTTCTTATCGACCTCGAACTTAGCCTCCTGGCCGACTGCTATGCCGCCCTCAACTACCTTTACCTTGTGAGCGAACTTTCCGCCGACAGCCTTCTGAACATCAAGCACCTGAGCCTTGCCCGTTTTGGTGGTGATGAAGCCCTTGTCGCCGACCTGTCCGCCGCTCTCAGCGTAGAACGGGGTTTTCTCAGCAACGATATAAACCTCATCGTCAACGCCTGCATTCTCTATGAGCTCGTCCTCTGTAGCAATATAACCGATAACGCCGTCATCAGTGAGCTTATCATAGCCTGTGAATTCTGTAGTTACCTCTTTGTCTATCTGGTGGAAAACGGTCTCATCAGCGCCCATATACTTGGAGCCGCCGCGTGCATTTCTTGCAGTCTCTCTCTGCTGCTTCATGCACTTTTCATAGCCCTCCTCGTCACAGGAGAGGCCCTTCTCTTCAAGTATCTCGCGTGTCAGGTCTATCGGGAAGCCGTAGGTATCGGAAAGCTTGAAGCAGCTCTCACCGTCAAGAGTCTTCTCGCCGCTCTTTTCAAGCTCAGCGATATAATCCTCGAGTATCTTCATTCCTCTGTCGATAGTCTGGTTGAAGTTCTGCTCCTCGGTAGAGAGCACCTTTACGATGTAGTCATACTTCTCTTCGAGCTCGTTATACTCACACTTGTTGCACTCAACCACTGTGGATACCAGCTCTTTAAGGAACAGCCCGTTTATTCCGAGCAGCTTTCCGTGGCGCACCGCACGCCTGAGAAGCCTTCTCATAACGTAGCCCCTGCCCTCATTTGAAGGGAGAACACCGTCAGATGCAAGGAAGGTGACGCTCCTGATGTGGTCAGTGATAACACGGATAGATACGTCCTTCTTATACTCCTTGCCGTACTCACAGCCTGCTATCCTGCACACATGATCTCTGATAGCCTTTACGGTATCGACATCGAAGATAGAGTTTACGTCCTGCATAAGTGCTGCAAGCCTTTCAAGACCCATACCGGTGTCGATATTCTTCTGCTTCAGAGGAGTATAGGTACCGTCCTCATGTCTTTCAAACTGAGTGAACACAAGGTTCCAGAACTCCATATACCTGTCGCAGTCGCAGCCTACCTTGCAGGTGGGCTTGCCGCAGCCGTACTTCTCGCCGCGGTCAAAATAGATCTCGGAGCACGGACCGCACGGACCGTCGGTGCCTGCCTCCCAGAAGTTGTCCTCCTTGCCCATTCTCACGATGTGATCCATAGGCACGCCTGCTTCCTTGTTCCAGATCTGCTCTGCTTCGTCATCGTCCTCATAAACTGAAATATAGAGCCTGTCCTTAGGAAGCTCCAGCACCTGAGTCACATACTCCCACGCCCACGCGATAGCCTCATGCTTGAAGTAATCGCCGAAGGAGAAGTTTCCGAGCATCTCAAAATACGTGCCGTGTCTCGCAGTTTTTCCGACGTTCTCGATATCGCCCGTTCTGATGCACTTCTGGCAGGTAGTCATCCTTGTTCTCGGCGGTACCTCCTGCCCTGTGAAGTAGGGCTTCAGCGGAGCCATGCCCGCAACTATCAGCAGAAGGCTGTTGTCATTCTGCGGAACGAGCGGATAGCTCTTGTGCCTGAGGCAGCCCTTGCTCTCAAAAAACTTGAGATAGGATTCTCTGAGTTCGTTAAGTGATGTCCATTTCATTTTTATTTCCTCCCGGTCATTATTTACGATTTTTCTATAACTGTCCGTTATTTCGGACTCATAAGGTTTTCTTGTGAACGCTGACAGCTCCGGCAGGAACGCACCGAAAAGCTTCAGGTTCTCTCTTCCCTTTTCTACGCTTATCCCGTGATTTGCGCCTACACCGTCTAGGGCGCCGTCGTCCTCCCAGAAGCACACGGGACATATATCCCACCCTGCCTGCTCATCTATCGTAAGGCAGCCGCAGCAGGGACATTGATTTTTAGCCAAAGACTCTCCCCCTTGTACAAAAAAAGCTCCGTCCCAAAACATGGGACGAAGCTCTCACTCCGTGTTACCACCCAAATTGCCCGCAAAGCCAGCTTTGTGAGCCACTCCAGTGCCTTTAACGCAGGCCTGCGCCGATGCTTTCACACCGATACTCAGGTTAGCCACCGAACTGTTCGTTAAAGCTCGCACCGACCGCTTTATCTCTGAAACGAAGGTCATCCGGATAATTCCCTCAACGCATTTAAACATATTACACATATTATAATACAATCATTCGCTTTTGTCAAGAATAAGCTTATGAATATTTTTAACCCTCAGGCATAAACTATACTGACGAACCCAAGAAAGGATGATATCAATGATAACAGCAGCACGCTCAGACACGTTCAACAAGAAAAAGATAACTGACCTTCTCCTCTTCATCATCGGCACAGGGATAGTAGGTGCGGTATCTAGCCTTCTGTCAGAGGGAAACTTCAAGCAGTTTTATGATTCTCTTGAAAAGCCGCCACTGTCACCGCCCGGCTGGGTGTTCTCGGTCGCATGGGTGATACTTTATATCCTGATGGGGATATCGGCGTTTCTGATCTTTGACTCAGACCACCCTGACAAGAACAGTGCGCTCAAAATATACTTTGTTCAGCTGTTCATCAATTTCCTCTGGAGCCCCGTGTTTTTCAGGTTCAAGTCCCTTATCGGTGCGGCCGTTGTGGTAACTGCTCTGCTGGTAGCTGTATGGGTGATGATAAAAGCGTTTTTCAGGATAAGAAAAAGTGCTGCACTCATCAATATCCCGTATCTAGCGTGGACGGTATTTGCAGCTTATCTTACCTACGGCTTCCTTCTGCTCAACTGAGAGCCTGCCTGTGACGCCTTCGCAGGGGCGGGGGCGTCAGTGATCAGAAATACACACAAAAACTTCGGCTCAAAATGTAAAAAAGTGATTGACAAATCTTAAAAATATGGTATAATAAAGGTATGCAGATGTAGTATATCGGTATTACCTCGGCTTCCCAAGCCGATGAGGCGGGTCCGACTCCCGTCATCTGCTCCACACCGGCAGACTCCTCGGGAGTTATCCTGAGGGGCTTTTTTGTAACCCGAAGTTCTGAGGTGATGTTATGGATGTTAAAAAGCTAGACGAGCTGATCGAGTATCTGAAATGTGAAGAAAAACAGTATAATGAGCTGCCCGTTCCCGATGATGAGAATGAAAAGTTCAGGCTTTACCGCAGTCTTGTGAATATCAGACCTCCAAGACCTGCCGATGAGAGTTATCTTCAGGCAGAGGAGGAATTTCTCAAAGAGGTCACCGCAGAAAAGGGCATTACCAGGCTCAGCGATCTGGAACCTGTCGAGGAGCATATCTATCTTTGGAAGGGCGATATCACTACGCTTGAGTGCGGGGCTATCGTCAATGCCGCGAACTCGGGAATGACAGGCTGCTGGCAGCCCTGCCACAGCTGTATAGATAACTGCATCCACACTTTTGCAGGCGTAAGGCTGAGATACAGGTGCGCCGAGATAATGGAAGAGCAGGGGTATGATGAACCTACCGGACAGGCTAAGATAACGCCGGCTTATGATCTGCCGTGCGAATATGTGATACACACGGTCGGGCCTATCGTGTCGGTGGGGGTCACGGAGAAGCACTGCAATGAGCTTAAAAGCTGCTATCAGTCGTGCCTGGAGACTGCTGTTGACAACGGCATAAAGAGCATAGCCTTCTGCTGCATATCTACGGGGGTCTTCGGCTTCCCGAAATTTGAGGCGGCGGTACTGGCTGTGAACACGGTGAGAAGCTTTGTGAAGGATCACGATATCGAGGTCATTTTCAATGTATTCACCGATGATGACTACTACATTTACAGAGAGCTGCTTGCGAAGCAGTAAATAACAGACAAAAGAGGTAAGAAGCACTAAAGCTCCTTACCTCTTGATTATTTTAAAACCATATTTGTAATACGCCCAAAGTCAGAA
Organism: uncultured Ruminococcus sp.; assembly: GCA_902767035.1. GTDB lineage: Bacteria > Bacillota > Clostridia > Oscillospirales > Ruminococcaceae > Hominimerdicola. The sequence continues at coordinate 169 of CACXFU010000070.1, read as the reverse complement.
CTATTTTTTACTTAGTTCCACGCCCTGTTAGGGGGCTTTCCAGCAGCTACTACGTCTGCTGCACGCTCACCTAACGACCCCTTCGGGTACAAAACTACTTAATAGGTGCGACCACTATGTTACAGTTCAAGCAAAAGTTTGGCGTGAGTTAGCCGTGCGGCGAGCACCG
>CACXFU010000069.1 GCA_902767035.1 uncultured Ruminococcus sp. | reverse complement strand
TCCCCTCCGAGGGAGGGTTATTGGTCTATTAGTCCGCAGCTACTGAAAGTGGGGTAGGGGAGACGGTGCAGGGGCTAGCCCCTGCCGCGCAGCGTTACTATTTTATAGTTCCAAACAAAAAAACAACCCTCCCCTAGGGGGAGGGCAAACGGTCTTATATTCAGCAGCTACTTACGTGGGTGGGGGTGTCCGCCCCGTCCGGGCTAGGACAGTAGTTGTCTGATATCTTCTTTATCTCTTCCTTTGCGAGCTCTACCGCCTCGGCAGGAGCAAGCACCTTGGCTTTGTCTCCGAACTGGAACAGCCAGCCCCAGAAGGTCGGCGCTATCTGCACCTCGCGGTTTATGTAGAAGGTCTCGTCAGAGTTCTTGTGGCAGATCGTCTTCTCGCCGAACCTGTCCATAACAACGTTTATCAGAGAGTTGTCGAACTGTATTTTCAGCTCCATTATCTCTCCGCCGTACATCCCGTAGATGCTCTGCAGGTTGTTTACCTTATCCTGCTCCTCGTCCAGAAGCTCCCTTCTCGGCAGCTCTGTCATCTCAACCTGGGTCATGCGGTCAACTCTGAACCTTGAGATATTGTCGTGCTTCTCGCTGTAGCACACAAGATAATAGTTCTCGTTCTCCCATACCAGTACATACGGCGACACCGTGTACACCTCACCGCCGTGCTTGAGCTGTTTTCTCTTCTCGACAGTGTACTCAAAATACTTGAAGCGTATCTGTGACTGTGTGAAGATACCCTCCTGTATTTTATTTATCGCATAATATATCTGCTCGTTGAAGGTCTTGGTCCTGTTCTCAACATAGACCACCCTTCTCAGATCCTTAGCCTTGTAATCAGAGGTCAGCTGCTGGAGCTTTCTTATAAGCTCTCTTGACTTCTTCTGTGTCAGGAACCTGCTCGATGCAACTGCATCCGCCAGAACATAAAGCTCCTCGTCCTGGAAAAGCCTGTCCGCAAGATAGTAGGCATTTGAGTGGCCGTCCTTAGTAGTCTCGATAGCCATACCGCTGTCTGAAAGCGTCTTTATATCGTCATAGATCGTCTTTCTTTCAGCCTTGATGCCGTTCTCGCCCAGTATCTCGATCAGCCTGTTACCCGTAAGGGTGTGCTTGTCGTCGGTCCTGCGCTCAAAAAGCTGCTTCATAAACAACAGCTTCTGCTTCTGTCTCGATAGTCCTGTCACTTTGAATTATCCTCCCCGCTGCGTTTCATATCCGAAACCTTAATTCTCGAACCGTCAGGTTCAACGATTGTCAGATGCTCCAGCTGCGCCGTCAGGTTACCGACAACGCTCCTGCGATATTCCATGCGCAGCTCTTCCCTTTCGGTCTTCTCCTCAGGGGTAAGCTCTCTCTCACGGCTGATCGCGGTAAGCTCAGACAATCTCTTAAGCTTCACTTTCTCCATAAATTTTTACACTGCTCCATTCAGATCGGGATATTTTTTATTTTTTTAACTTATCTCCGACCTCATAGAATTTCAGCGGCTTACACAATACCGCCTGTCCCAAAAAAGCGACTGCGAATTATTTCTTTCTTTTCTTTCGCCCCACCTGCCCCGTTTGCGGTCCGGGTGAAGGTCATTTTGTCCGATTAATCGCCCTTTTCGGGATTTAACATTCGTATTATAACACATATTTCTGCATATTTCAACGGTAAATTGCACAAACTGTCCGATTTAATTCCCTCAATTTGAACAAAAAATTTGAAAATTGTGTTTGTCCAAAAATTTTCCCACAACATATAGTATGTGAAATTGTGTCTGAAAATTCATATTTCATTAATATAAAATTAACACAAATCAAGGAGCTCTGAGTCCATAATATGAAAAAAATATCCTATGACCGTATCGACAATTACATCTCTGACAGGCGCACAAGCCCTGCCGTTATGACCGATGAGATCACAAACGGGCTGCTGAGAGAAGCAGTGGAGATGAATTTGACTAAAAAGCAGAAATGTTATATAATAATGTATTATGTAAGGGGTATGACCATGCAGCAGATAGCCGATGTCTGCGGAGTGAACCGCTCAACGGTCTCACGCACCATAGCTCTTGCACGTAAGCAGATAGCCGGCGGTATCAGCTCGGCGCTGCTGAGAAGGGCCGTAACGGAGGGTGAAAGCAAACGTGAATGACAATACACTCAGCTCGTTTTTAGAGAGCTATGCCGGCAGCGGCACAGCAAGGCTCCATATGCCTGCTCATAAGGGTAAGCCCGTCATCGGCTGTGAGGAATATGACATTACGGAGATAAAGGGCGCAGATTATCTTTACGAGGGTAAGGGGCTCATCGGTGAGAGCGAAAAGCGAATGGCCTCTCTGTACGGCACGGGGCGCACGGTGTATTCCACTGAGGGCTCCAGCATCTGCATAAAGGCTATGCTAGGCATAATAAGAACTGTCAGCGGAAGGCTGAGGGTGCTTGCAGGGCGAAACTGCCACAAGGCATTTATTGACGGCTGTGCTCTTCTTGACGGCGAGGTAACATGGGTCTACCCTGAGAAGAGAGCTCGCTCTGTGTGCTCATCGTTCATAACGCCTGCTGATATCGAAATAAAGCTCAGCGAGGAGGACTTTGACTGTGTATACATCACCTCTCCTGATTATCTTGGCTTTATGGCTGATATAAAGGGCATATCGGCAGTCTGCCGCAGGCACGGCGTACCGCTGCTTGTTGACAATGCCCACGGGGCATATCTTCGCTTCACTGAGCCTGACCGCCACCCTATAACGCTGGGTGCTGATATGTGCTGCGATTCTGCGCACAAAACTCTCCCCTGCCTCACGGGAACGGCAATGCTGCATTTTTCAGACAGCTGCCCTGACACCTTCCAGGAAGATGCTAAGCGGATAATGTCGATATTCGGCTCTACAAGCCCTTCATATCTGATGCTTATGAGCCTTGACAGATGCTCGCTCATGCTTGCTGACGGCTCTCTCAGAAAGAGGATAAAAGAGACCGTCAGGAGAGTTTCTCTTTGCAGGGAGAGGATAAATGCCTGCGGCTTCAGCACCGTCGGTGACGAGCCTATGAAGATAACTGTTGATGCGTCAGCTTCTGGAATGACAGGAGACGCCCTTGCCGACAAACTCAGAGAGCACGGCATAGAGCCTGAATATTCAGACCCTTTATACACAGTTCTCATGCCCTCTGCAATGACGGGTGAGGACGACTTCTCACTGATAGAGAGGGCCTTCTCTGAAATAAAGGCAGATAAGGGGCAGGTGCCTGAGCTGCCGTCACCAAAGCCGTGCGAAAAAATCCTCAGCATAAGAGAGGCAATGTTCGCACCATGCGAGGAGGTGCCGTCAGATAAGGCTTCGGGCAGGATATGTGCGAGAACGATAACGGGCTGTCAGCCTGCTGTGCCGATAGCCGTCAGCGGAGAGATGATTGATACGGATACGATCAGGCTTTTAAAGGCCTATAAAATAAAGTCGGTCTTTGTGACCGTGAAAGGGGAAAACTTATGAAACTGGTCTACGCGATAGTAAATAACGACGATGTTTACGCTGTCAGCAAGGCATTCACAAAGAGGGGGATAAGAGCAACAAAGCTCGCCTCAACGGGAGGGTTCCTTATGGCTGGAAACACAACGTTTCTCATCTGCTGTGAGGATAGTATGGTAGATACCGTAATAGATACCTGCCGTGAGCACTGCAAGAAGAGAAAGCAGTATGTTCCGTCATCAACGGTAACAGAATCCGACCTCGGCAACCCTTACCCGGTAGAGGTAAAGATCGGCGGAGCCACTATCTTTGTAACGGATATCAACAGATTTGAACAGGTGTAACAGGAGAAAGCTATGAAGATCTATACTTTGATCGGCGGAGTAAACGGCGTCGGCAAAAGCAGTCTCTCCGGTGTTCTGTCTGGAGAAAGCTCTGACCTCGGTATCATTATCGATACGGATAAGATCACTGCGGAACTCGGCGGTGATAAGCTTGCAGGCGGAAAGCTTGCTATAAAAAAGGTGAACGAGTGTCTTGACAAAGGTATCAGCTTCACTCAGGAGACGACGCTCTCCGGAAAAAGGGTACTGAAAACGGTCAAGCGTGCCATAGCAGATGATTACTATATCAGGCTTTACTATGTCGGTGTAGGCTCAGTTGAAGAGAGCATAGCCCGTATCAGGAACAGAGTAAGAAAAGGCGGCCACGATATCCCGAATGAGGACGTTATCAGAAGGCACAGAAAGAGATTTGAAAACCTTGCAGCGATACTCCCCTACTGTAACGAGGTTCGTTTTTATGACAACGAAAACGGCTTTATTGAGATAGCCGAATATAAAAACGGAAAGCTTGTAACAAAAGGTGAGGCCATCTGGCTGGAAGAGCTGAAAGGATCGATATTGTAAAAACAGACCCCTTGCCAAAATGGCAAGGGGTCTGCGCTCGCCGCGCGGCTAATTCCCCTACCCCGCGTACGTAGTTGGGTGCTCTTAAACCGTTTGCCCTCCCTCGGAGGGTAGGGTGAAAGTTTCGCTTGAGGCTATTACGTTGTAACGCTGCGCGAACCTTAAAAAAGATTAACCTACTATTCTTTGAATAAGTTGTGTACCCGAAGGGGTCGTTAGGTGGGCGTGCAACGACGCAGTCGCTGCTGGAAAGCCCCCTAGAGGGCGTGAAGCCATTTATCTACCAAAACCAAGTAACGGGCGTATCGCTATTACTCAATTCAGTAAGAATAAATACTTCCGCCGATGAATTCTCTCGCCAGCGCATTGTCAGGGATTATCTCCTCACCTATGCTGTCTACCTGGCGGAGCGCTTCGAGCATTGGCATAAAGCGCTCAAATTCTTCGTAGGTGCTCGCAGTCTGCTCTAAGCCCTCGAGAAGATAGCTCTTGTAAAGGGCAGGCTCATAGGCAAAGTAAGTGTCTATCTGGAACTCTGCTCTGGCCTTGAAGGGCATTATGTATTTGTTCTCTCCGCTCTGTACGCTGTCAAACATATCAAGGGTCTCGGCGAACTCACGACCTCTGTAGGCCTTATCCCTGATGAGCCTTCTCATAAGCCTTAAAAACTTAGGGTGAAGCATTGTGCCGTCGGCAAGCTCAGTCCTTCGGCGGACGCTGACATACATACAGCTTGCGCGCTCGCCCATCTCTCCGGTTACCTCGGGGTTAAGAGCGTGTATGCCCTCAAACACCACTATCTCATGGCCGTCAAGGCGGAGGGTCTCGCCCGATGTTCTTGTCTGGTTCGAGAATATGAACTTGGGCAGAGTTACCTCCTCGCCCTTGGCAAGCTTTTCGATGTCCTCTCTCAGAAGGTCACAGTCTATCCTGTCAGGGGTCTCATAATTAGGTCTGCCTTTTTTGTCATACTTCATAACATACCTGTCGGCAGGCAGGAAGTAGTCGTCAAGAGATATAGTATGGGTAGTAACTCCCCTGCTTTCGAGGAGCTCATCGAGCTTGAGTGCAGTGGTGGTTTTGCCCGAGCCCGACGGCCCTGCCAGAAGAAGGATAGGCGCAGTGCTGCTTCTGCTGTAGATAGCGTCTGCCGCCTCGGCAAGCTTGCCCTCGTACCTTTCATGGCACTCATAAACGAACGCATCAGCGCCGTTTCCGATCTTCTCATTGATTAGTCCGATACTGATTTTTTTCATATGATCACCTCTAGCCGGTCAGTCTGACCATTTGGTACACAGATTGTTTATTGTATCTGTCAGCCTTGCCATGTCCTTGTTGTTCAGACCCTTGCTCGCTTTTACAAGTGACGAAAGTCTGTCCATTGCTGTGAGAAGCCTCTGGTAATTGTTCGATACAGGCACCTTGCGCTCGATCCTTACAGGCTCGGCATTTGTGAACACGCCCGTAATCAGGTCAAGCTCGGCTCCGCTGTACGGCGCATAGGCGTCAAGGCCGAAGTCCGCCCTCAGATGCTCTTTGTAGCCCTCGGCGCTGTCCTCGTCACCGTGGTTGACAAAGACCTTGCTCACGCCTTCAAAGCTCGTTATCCACTTGTCAAGGCCGTTTCTGTCAGCGTGACCGCTTATCCCTGCAAGTATCCTTATATCAGCGCAGACGGCTATCTCCTCGCCGAAAAGCTTCACGCTCTTCGCGCCGTCAACTATGCTCCTGCCGAGGGTGTTCATCGCCTGATACCCCACAAAGAGGATAGTGTTCTCCCTCTTCCAAAGATTATGCTTCAGGTGATGTTTTATTCTTCCTGCCTCACACATTCCGCTTGCAGAGATTATCACCTTCGGCTCAGGGTCAAAGTTTATCGCCCTCGATTCATCGCTCGTTACCGCTGTCACAAGGCCGTCAAATTTTAGCGGATTTATATTGTTTTTCACAAACTCCATCGCCTCTTCATCGAAGCAGGAGTTTTTATTTCTGTTAAACACTTCCGTAGCCTCTATCGCAAGCGGAGAATCCACAAACACCTTGAACCCGTCATGCCCTTTAACAAGGCCCTGCTCCTTTATCTTCCTGATAAAGTACAGCAGCTCCTGTGTTCTTCCAACTGCGAATGACGGTATCACCACACTTCCGCCGCGGTCAAATGTCGTCTGGATAAGCTCCGCAAGGTCGTGGATATAGTCGCCCTTAGGCTTGTCATGGTTTCTCAGCCCGTAGGTCGACTCCATAACAACATAATCCGCCTCCGTCAGATACTGAGGGTCGCGGATAAGGGGCTGGTTAAGGTTGCCTATATCGCCTGAGAACACTATCTTCTTAGTAACACCCTCCTCAGTGAGAGTTATCTCGATAGACGCCGAACCCAGCAGATGCCCTGCATCAATAAACCTTACACTTATGCCCTCTGACAGCTCCTGCGCGGAATCATACCCGTGAGCCGTAAGCTTTGATATCGCCGTCTCCGCATCGTTCATGGTGTAAAGCGGGTCAGTGTCCTGATTGCCCTTACGTCTGCCCTTTCTGCTGCGCCACTCAGCCTCAAACTCCTGTATGTGCGCCGAGTCTCTCAGCATTATCTCGCACAGATTGCAGGTGGCGGCAGTCGCATGGATAGCGCCCTTGAAACCGCCGGACGCCAGCAGCGGCAGCAGACCCGAATGATCTATATGCGCATGAGTGAGCAGCACAAAATCAATTTCCGACGGTGCACACGGTATGCGTGCGTTCTCAAACCTGTCAGCTCCCTGCTCCATTCCGAAATCTACCAGGAACCTTTTGCCGCAGGCCTCAATATATGTGCAGCTGCCCGTTACTTCGTGGTCAGCCCCGATAAACATTAGCTTCATAAGCGAAACTTCCTTTCAGTAATTACGATAAGAACATTATAGCACAGTACCTAAAAATTTGCAATAGATAATGCAAAATTTGTGCAAGATTTTGGAATAAATCCCTTGACAAATACGAACATATGTTCTATAATAAAAGTATCCCGAAGGATACGGCGAAATTGTCGGCGGAGGTGCGAGGGGGCATTGCCGCAGATAACTGAAAGGAGAAACAATGACAATAACTTTGAGCGAGGATTACAGGGCCTCGGTCGACGATAAGGTGTTGGGCTTTGTCGGAGAGACCGCGGCGCGCGTGATCGTGCTTTCGGGATATCTCTGTGAGAATGCAAATGCATACAGCCTTATTATCGATTACGGCGACGGCGTCAGCTATGAGCTTGATATGTCCGAAGGCAGTCACACTGTTGAGGGGTCACTTCTTTGGCGTGAGGGAAGCGTACTTTGTCAGGTGCTTGCCAAGAGGACAGGCGAGGATGGCTACGAGCTCGTTAAGAAGAGCAGCGTGTTTGAGCTTTACGTACTTGGCAGCGTAAGCGATGACTGCGCCCCGATACCGACATATGAGGAAGCTCTCAGCGTGCTGGACGAAATATACAGGAAGGCAGGCAAGGGCGCTGCTGTCGGTGCGGCAACAGGCGAGATCAGCGGCATAGCAGGCAGTGTTATAGCTGCGGCGACCTCTGCCCTCGCCGGCGAATAAGGAGGAAACATAATGGCATTTGAAATAACTCACGGCACTTTTGCCACAGGCTCGGCAAATCAGCTTATTGACAAGGTGATCGAGC
>CACXFU010000068.1 GCA_902767035.1 uncultured Ruminococcus sp. | reverse complement strand
TCTATAATAAGTAATTTCAGGGGATAGGTTTAAGGGTACAGATAATGGGAATAAAGCCTATAACCTATAAAAAGGCTGTTACCTGAAAAACTACCCTGCTATTTCTTAGGGTTGAGCACCTCAGAGCCCTTCTCTATCGCTACAGTTCCCGTTCTTACCATCTCAACTATGCCGTAAGGCTCGATTATCTCCTCGAACCTGCACAGATCAGCATATGCTGCGCACAGCTCAAGCGTCATAGTCGAAAGCGTCATATCCATTACCTTTGCGCCTGTTATCTCGGCAATGGTCATGACCTCGCTCCTCTTGGCAGCACTAACGGAAAGCTTAACTACCATAAGCTCTCTTGCAAGGAACTCATCCTTCGCAAAGGTCTTCACCTTGATGACCTCAATGAGCTTATTGAGCTGCTTTTCTATCTGCTCAACGGTATGCTCGTCTCCGTCTGCAACTATCGTTATTCGCGAAACGGACGGATCATGAGTAGGGCCGACCGCAAGGCTGTCTATATTAAAGCCTCTTCTTGAAAACAGACCCGAGATCCTTGAAAGTACACCGCTGTGGTTCTCAACAAGAACGGAAATCGTATGCTTCATATAAATTCCTCCAAAACGATTATAGTATAACACCTAAATGTTAATTTTCTTTGAATATCTTTATATCATACTGTTAATGTATCACTGACATTTACAGCGTAGGCATATTCTTATCGACTACAACTTCAACAAGGCAGATGCCCTTCGTCTCTTTGAGAAGGTCTATCGCTTGCTTCTTTGTCTTTTCGTCATAAGCCCTTACAGCCTTGATGCCGTAAGCTTCTGCAAGCTTGATAAAATCGGGTGAGCCGTCAAGGAAAACAGCCGTCTGCCTGTCATCATAGCCTATGGTCTGGAGCTCTCTTACCATTCCGAGTCTAGTGTTAGTCATTACAACTACTTTGATATCGACTCCGTGCTGAACGGCAGTTGCAAGCTCCATAAACGACATCTGGAATGCACCGTCACCGCAGATAGCTACTACCTGTCTTTCAGGGTCAGCAAGCTTTGCGCCGATAGCTGCAGGGACTGAATAGCCCATAGTTCCCATACCGCCTGAGGTAAGAAGTCTTCCGCCTTTTCTGAACTCATAGCTCGTACAGGTCCAGATCTGGTTCTGCCCGACATCGGCAGCGATGACTACATCATCGGGGAGTGCTTCAGAAAGGTCTCTGATGAACTCTCTCGGCTGCAGTGTGCCTTCGGGAGCAGGTGTATACTCTCTTTTGGCGTCAACTTTTCTTATTTCGGCTATCCACTCAGAGTGATCGAGAGGCTTTGAAAGCTCTATCAGCTGTTCAAGAACGAGCCTTGCATCACCTACAAGAGGTATATCTGCGCCGATGTTTTTGCCTATCTCTGCAGGGTCAATGTCAATATGTATGATCTTTGTGGTCTTTTCAAGTGCCAGCGGAGTTCTGACTGCCCTGTCGCCTACCCTTGCGCCTACAAGGAAGAGGACATCACAAGCATTTACGGCATAGTTTGCCCTCTTTACGCCGTGCATACCTATCATTCCGCAGAAAAGCGGGTCATCGTCAGCAAAGGCAGAAATGCCCATCATAGTAGTGATAACGGGTATCTGCATTTTGTTTGCGAGCTCGTTTATCTGCTTCTGGGCATTTGATGCGAAAACACCGCCGCCGATACAGATAAGGGGCTTCTCAGCCTTTTCAAGTGCCTTGACTACCCTCTTCACCTGAACGTAATTGCCTTTCATGGTAGGCTTATAGCTTCTTATATCGCACTTTTCAGGATATTTATAATCGATAACAGCCTTCTGAACGTCCATAGGAACGTCTATGAGAACGGGGCCGGGTCTTCCTGTTCCTGCAATGAAAAAGGCTTCCTTGAACACTCTCGGGATATCGTTCGGATCCTTTACCAGATAGCTGTGCTTGACAAACGGCTCGGCAGAGCCTGTTATATCAGCCTCCTGGAAAACATCAGAGCCTATCTGCTCGGTGTTTACCTGACCTGTTATACAGATAAGAGGTATCGAATCAGCATAAGCTGTAGCGATCGCGGTAATAAGGTTCACTGCACCGGGGCCGGAGGTCGCGATACAGACAGCAGGTCTGCCGGTTATTCTGGCATAGCCGCTTGCCTCGTGGCCGCCGTTGGCCTCATGTCTTACCAGAATGTGACGAATCTCCCCTGCGTTCTCAGCTGCAAGCAGAGCGTCATAGAAAGGGCAGATAGCAGCCCCCGGATATCCAAAGACGACGCTGATGTTCTCCTTTTTAAGAGATTCCACCATAGCCTGACTTACAGTCATTTTCATAATAAAAGCCGCCTTTCTGCACAAAATAATGATTGAAAGTTATTATATCACATTTTCACGGTTTCGTCAAGTACGCAAAAGTGATAAAGAACAGCAGAAAAATCCGTGCAGGTGTTGACAACGGCATTTAAAAAGTATATAATATTGGTATAGTTTAAGACAGGAGGTACAGATATGACTACGGATAAAAGAAAGGTCGTGCTGATCGGCACGGGAATGGTAGGAATGAGCTTTGCTTACTCGCTGGTGAATCAGGGAGCTATCTGCAACGAGCTTGTGCTCATCGACCTTAACAAGGTCAGGGCAAACGGCGAGGCGATGGATCTCAACCACGGGCTGGCGTTCGCAAAGTCAAACATGAAGATATATGCAGGTGAATACAGCGACTGCAAGGACGCTGATATCGTTGTTATAGCGGCAGGCGTTGCTCAGAAGGAGGGCGAGACAAGGCTTGACCTTCTCAAGAGGAACACTGAGGTTTTCCGCTCGATAATCACTCCCGTTGTTAAGTCCGGCTTTGACGGGATATTTCTCGTGGCAACGAACCCTGTTGACATAATGACAAGGGTTACCTATGAGCTTTCAAGGTTCGGTGCGGCAAGGGTGATAGGCACGGGCACCTCGCTCGATACGGCAAGGTTAAGATACCTGCTGGGAGAGTACTTCACGGTGGACCCGAAGAACATTCACGCTTATGTTATCGGTGAGCACGGCGACAGTGAGTTCGTGCCGTTCTCTCAGGTCATGCTTGCGACTAAGAGAGTTACGGAGATACTTGAAGGAAAGAACGACTACTGCCTCGATGATATGATGAAGATCGAAGACGAGGTAAGGACGGCAGCCTACAAGATAATCGAGGCAAAGCGTGCGACATATTACGGTATAGGCATTGCGCTGACAAGGATAGTTAAGGCTATTCTGGGTGACGAGAACAGTGTTGTTACGGTCTCGGCTAAGCTTTGCGGCGAATACGGACAGAAGGACGTATTTATCGGTGTGCCGACTATCATCGGCAGGAACGGTGTCAAGGAGATACTTGAGCTGAACCTCTCCGAGGACGAAAAGAAGAAGTTCGACAATTCTGTTGAAGTGCTGAAATCTGCTTTTGAAGATATAAATATATGATAAAAACCTCCCGAAGGTGCCTTCGGGAGGTTTTATATGTATATATAGTTTTTTACACCCGAAGGAGTCCAGAGGGCGACCGGAAAGCCCTCTGGCTGGGCGTGGACGCCCTTAAAGCCAGCACCGAACATCGAGCGCATAACAGTACTATTGTTCAAGAATTTTCACAAGTGTCCTGTCGCCGCCGCTTGAAACGGCAGGTGCGGCAGGCTCTGTTTTTTTGCCGGCTGTGGGTGTATCTTCAAATTCACGGGACCATGCAAGGTCATTTTCACCGTAGACGGATCTTGCATAATCAAGCGCCTCGGACACGGTGTCTCCGCACAGAAGAGAGTAAACAAAGGCGTCTTCGAGCTCAGCGTTATAGAGAGAGTAGATGTCACCCTTTACAGCGATCACTGATGCTGCTCCGGCTGAGCTCAGTGCCTTGGTAAGGTCGTCACTGTCGGCACTTTTGCAGGAGCTGATATAGACTATTGAGCCTTTGAGGGAGTTCTCCGAGAAATGCACGGTGAAGTATGACGGCATAACGAGATAGTACCTCTCCCCTGCGCCGATAAGCTCTGCCATATTGCCGGCTTTAAGGTCTCTTGAATAGGTGATAAGGTTCTTTTCGGTGACCTTTTCACCAAAGCAGAGAGCAGGCTCGCCTGAATAGGTAAGGCCGTGGACATCAAGGACTATAAGGTCATTGCCCGAGAGCTTGTCTTTGAGAGCGGCGGCTGTTGCAGACAGGGTGAGGTCTGTTTTAAGGCCGTTTTTGTTCCAGATATCGGTGCGCTTTTTCACCCAGTCGGATAGGCTTGAATTGGTATAGTAGCCGAGAACGGCACAGGTGATGTCAGCGTCTTCATACTTATAGCCGAGGGTGCCGATATCAAGTCTGTTATTGATAACGAGGGAGCCGTCATCGGCCTCTTCCGCATAGGTTTTCTCTATGCCGCTGAGATCACGGTCAAACGGTGCGGTAAGAACGGCACCGAGGGAGCCGTCACTGTAGGTGAATTCATACATAAGCTGGTCTTCTACGTATTTGTAATCATCTACGAAGCCCTCTTCCTTCAGCTTTGAAAGCCTTGACTCGATGAGCTCTGCCCTTTTGGAATATGAGCTTTTGAGGAAAGAATCCTTCTGCGTCACCGACATAAGTCTGCTGCTGACCTTTTTGTGCACCTCTAAGGATATCTCGCTTCTCTTTATAATAAGATACCTTGCGCCGAAAATGATACCGGCCAGCAGAAGTGCGCCGAGGACAGACACTATGACAACGGTGCGCTTTTTCCACTTCTTGGTTTTGTGTTCAAGCTTCAGACCGCAGCCCGGACAGAATTTTCTGTCGGCAAATATCTTGCTCCCGCAGGAGGGGCAGCGGATAAATTTACGTTTGCGCCTGAATAGTTTTAATGCCATTACCTGAAATTGCCTCCTGTTTCTTTATCCTATTATTATACAACCGTACAGATTATTTTTCAACGATAAATTGTGCAAAATCTTTCTGCAAAAAAAGCTTTACATTTTAATAAAACCGTGGTATAATGCAGATAGCTTTATTATAGGAAAGGAAGTTCACTATGAAGAAAAAGATTTTAAGCGCTGTATGCGCACTGGTTCTGGTTTTCGGCTCGGCGGCGGTGCTGCCGGAGGGCTTTGCGAAGCTTGACAGCGCTATCACGGCAAGTGCGGAGACTTACGGGGATTACGAGTATACTGTGCTGGATGACGGAACTGTTGAGATAAGCAAATACAGAGGCAGTGATGAAGAAGTAACTATCCCGTCAACAATTGACGGTAAGAAGGTTACAAGCATTGGTGAGCGTGCATTTTTTAACTGCACAAGCCTTACAAGTGTAACGATACCAAACAGCGTTACAAGCATTGGTGAATGGGCATTTTCTTACTGCACAAGCCTTGCAAGCGTAACAATACCAAACAGTGTTACAAGCATCGGCGGTTTTGCATTTGAAAGTACACGGTGGTTAAAAGATCTCAGAAACAATAACCCTTTGGTTATTGTTAACAACATATTGATAGACGGCAGAACTTGTGAGGGTGATGTAACGATACCAAACAGTGTTAAAAGCATTGGTGATGACGCATTTTATGGCTGCGAAAGCCTTACAAGCGTAACAATACCAAACAGTGTTACAAGCATTGGTGGTTATGCATTTTGCGACTGCACAAGCCTTACAAGTGTAACGATACCTGACAGTGTTACAAGCATTGGTAATAGCGCATTTTACGATTGCACAGGCCTTACAAGCGTAACGATACCGGACAGCGTTACAAGCATTGGTGATGACGCGTTTGCATACTGCGAAAGCCTTACAAGCGTAACAATACCAAACAGCGTTACAAGCATTGGCGATTATGCATTTTCCGCTTGCAAAAGCCTTACAAGCATAACCATACCTGACAGCGTTTCAAGCATTGGTTATAGTGCATTTTTCGCTTGCAAAAGCCTTACAAGTGTAACAATACCAGAGAGCGTTAATGAAATCGGCAACATGGCATTTGGTTTTGATTGGGATTCTGATGCTATTGACTATAGAACGGTTGACAGCTTCACCATATACGGCTATACAAATTCAGCAGCTGAAACATATGCTAAAGAAAACGAGTTTAAATTCATCGAACTGAAAAACGACACCCGAAAAAAAGGCGATCTCAACGGCAACGGCAAGATAGACGCGAGTGACCTCTTACAGGTGAAGAGCCACATCAAGAAAGTTAAACCGCTGGAGGGTGACGACTTTACCTG
>CACXFU010000067.1 GCA_902767035.1 uncultured Ruminococcus sp. | reverse complement strand
TACATCTTGTAAAAATCCAGTATCTCATCGGGGATAGGGATAAAGGCGGTGTCATTGTCAAGCTCCTGCTTAGCGAGCTCGGTGCAGAAAACTACGCTCAGCTCTTCAAGCGTCATAGGCTTGCCTGTTCCCGGGTTCAGAAGGGGAGCGGGTTTAGTTTTCATATCTGCCCTTACGTTATACCAAGCCTTTGGCAGCTCCTCTTCGGTCAGATAGATCTTGTACGGAATGTTTTTGTCCATGATAGTCAGTCCTTTCATTGATTTAAAGTGTTGCATAATTAAATCAATGTGATTATATCATATTAATATAGCTTTGTCAACCGGAAACTTTGGGGTAAATACTTGAAATTGGGGCAATGAAGTGCTATAATACCAGTATAGATAAATAACGGAGGTATCAGAATGAAAAAAATGAGGATCACTGCAGGCATGATCTGTGCCCTTATGACCGTAACAATGAACGTTTCGGCGCAGGAGCTCACCGAGACCTTTGAGACTGACCCTGTCCAGACCTATGAGGCAGAGACTGTCGAGACCTTAGAAGCTCCAAATGACAGCAGCTCCGCCGCACTGACTGCACCTGCGGCACCCACCGGCGAGCTTTCGCTGCTCCTTTCGGGCGGTGAGATAAGGCTCTCTTGGAATAAGAGCGCTGACGCTGATTACTATAACGTCTACCTTGTCGGCGGCTCAGAGCGCACTTTCCTCGGCAGCACCAGCCAGACCTTCTTCGGCTGCAAGGCAGAGCCGTCACAGTCCTACTCGTTTGAGGTAAGGGCTCTCAAAAAGTACGGCAATGAAACGGCCGAATCTGAGCAGGGCATAAGCGCTAAGCTGGCAACCGCGCCCGATAAGGTAACAGGGCTCAAGAATTCGGGCACGTCTCAGAACGTAAAGCTGAGCTGGGACGCTGTAAAGTGCTCGCGCTATTACGTTTACAGAGATGCAGGCAGCGGCTATTCACTGGCAGGCGTTGTGAATACTAACTCATACGATGCGGCCCTGACAGCCAACGGAGAGTATAAATACACCGTAAAGGCCGTGTTCACCGATGAGGAAGGCAAGGATCACCTGTCTGAAAGCTCAGACGAGATAACAAAGGTGTATATGTCAAAGCCCGTTCTCGAGGCTCCTATCTCGGGCATCAATGCAGTAAGGGTGCGCTGGAAGGCTGTTGACAAGGCTACATCATACAGAGTGTTCATCTACAAAAACGGCGCATGGCAGCCATATAAGACCACCAAGAACCTTTACTACACCTTCTCAGGCCTCGATTCAAAGACCACATACCTCTTCCACGTTCAGCCCTGTATGGAGTCAAACGGGAAGACCGTAGCGGCAGCAGGCAGCTCAGTGAAGGTAGTTACCGATTCAAGGCTCAGGAGCAGGAGCGCATTTGTGATCTATGCTTCCGCGAACACATCATCAAAGGTGCTTTACAGGGGCTCAAAGGGCTTTGTAGTGCAGCAGAAGGGCATTCCCGATGTTGCAGGCTGGTATAAGGTCTACGTTCCCGGCACCGCAAAAGCGCAGGTAGGCTACGTGAGAGCAGGACAAATGGCAGGCTATCAGAACCTCGGTACAAAGGCCATAAACCAGAACGGCTGGGAGGGCGGCGCACCTATGGTAATGGGCTGCGAGTCCGCGGCGCTGGCTACCGTTTTGCAGAACCACTTAGGCATACCCTGCAGCAAGAACGATATCGCTGACAACTATACCTACTGGGTGAGCCACGGCAAGGGAGACCCGAACTATGCTTTCTGGGGCAGCCCTTACATCTACACAGGCAATGACGGTATCTACGCACCGGCTATAGCTCAGGCTGCCAACAGGTTCCTTAAAAACAAGGGCGTGAGAAACGATTACCAGATAGATATACACACAGATTTCAACAGCAAAGTAAACTGGAACAACCTTGACACCGGCAATGCAAAGCACTCGGCAGGCCTTGACCTTGCAGGCCTTAAAAGAGAGCTCAACAAGGGGCATACGCTGGTGGTATGGTTCACGACATACAATGCCGCACCGAGAAGCGGCGGCTGGTATTCTGTACCTGCCGGCACAAAATACAGCAACGCAGGCACCGGAACATATTCCTTCAACTGGATAGCACCGCAGCACTGCGCCGTAATTACGGGCTTTGACGACGTTACCCAGAAGATCAGGATAGCTGATGTTATAAACGGCAACACGGTGTTCTATCCTTACAGCACGTTTATGAGGGGCTATAATGCTCTTGGAAGACAGACTGTGGTGGTAGATAAATTGTAAAAAGCTGGTATCACAATTAATTTTCTGTTAAAGCTATATCTTAATCAGGTTCACAAATTTGTGATATAATTTTAAAGAACTTTAACAGAGAAAGGAAGGATACCCATGATGAAAAAAGTTTTCAGCGCTTTTTGTGCTGCCGTATTGGCATTTGGAGCATCAGCCTTACCCTTTGGTGAGATAGCTGACACTGTTATCGTTGCGAGCGCTTCATTTGAGTATGAGGGGTTTGTCTGCGAGGAGCTTGTGTCAGGCGAGGTAAGGATAGAGGGCTACACCGGAGACGGTATAGCTATCACGGTTCCTTCCGAGATCAACGGCAAAAAGGTCAAGGAGATAGCATCGGGCGCCTTTAAGGACAACGGCGATATAACGAGCCTTTATGTTGAGGGCGGTGTTACGATACTGCCTCAGGCGTTTTCGGGCTGTGTTGGGCTTGAGAGCGTTGTTATCGGCGAGGGCTGTGACGTATGGGGCTCGGCGTTTGAAAACTGCACCTCACTGAAAAGTGTAGCGGTCATGAAGGATACAACTATAGGTATGTTTGCGTTTGAGGGCTGCGACAATGTGCAGAAGTTTTTCTGCTATAAGGATTCTCCTGCGGATAACTACTGGTTCTCAAACGGCCTTGCGCCTACCTATTTTGATGACGGCGATATAGACTTTGAGGGCGTTTATGACGTGTTTGAGTTTAAGGCAATGGACGGCTGGAGCCTGCTTGACGAATCGGGCGAGCAGATAGTGGTCTGCATAACAAAATATGTGGGCGGAGATACGCACCTTAATGTTGTAGTTCCCGAAACGATAATGGGCTTTCCTGTGTACAGAATAGACGAGTTTGCATTTTTTGACTGCAATAGTATACAGTCTGTGAAGCTGCCGGAGACAGTAAAGGTTATTGACGCAGCCGCTTTTATGAAATGCAGCAGCCTTAAAAATATAAGCATTGAAAATGTTGAGGACATAGGTGCTCAGGCTTTTGACAGCACTGCTATCGGAAAAGCGGTGCTCAATGAAAAGCTTGAGGGTATTGCTGCAGCTGCATTTTTTGACTGCGGACTTACGGAGATAACTCTGCCAAAGGATATTACTGTGATAGGGTTTGACGCTTTTGCAGCTAACCCTATAGATAAGATCGCGATCCCTGACAAGGTTTGGTATATTGCTACGCGTGCGTTTTATAACACAAAGATAAGAGACGTAACTATACCGGCCAGCGTTACCGAAATAGAAGAGACGGCCTTCGGTTACGGTACGGTTGACCTCTATGACGAAGAGGGCAACTACACAGGCTGGGAAGAGGTAAAATACGATGATATGATAATCAGAGGCTACGACGGCACAGCTGCCGAGAAGTACGCCAAGGATAACGGCTTTGAGTTCGTATCCCTCGGCCCCGTAAAAAAGAAGGGCGACCTTAACGGCAACGGAAAGATCGACGCGAGCGACCTTTTGCAGGTAAAGAGCCACATCAAAAAAGTAAAGCTCCTCGAGGGCGACGACTTCAAGGCTGCCGACGTTGATGATAACGGCGCGATAAACGCAGCAGATCTTCTGAAAATGAAGGCGCATATGAAGGGCGTTACGCTGATCTGGGAATAAAAAATGAAAGCTCCGCTTAGGCGGGGCTTTTTTGGTGCTCGGCGCTCGCCGCACGGGTGCTCGCCGCACGGCTATATCACGCCGCAGACCGAGCGTGTTATTTATTTTGTTCCCGCTGCTTTTCATTAGCTTTAAAGGCTAGTGAGAGAACGTTTTTAATGGTTCGCAGCGTGACCTCTCTCCCTTGACAGGCGACCGC
>CACXFU010000066.1 GCA_902767035.1 uncultured Ruminococcus sp. | reverse complement strand
CCGTGCGGCGAGCACCCGTGCGGCGAGAACCCGTGCGGCGAGAACTGGCGGCTGCGCTCGCCATTAATTTTAATAATATTCCGACATCAAAAAACCGCTCTCGTTAAGAGGGCGGTTTTGTTATGCTCATTTACAGGCCGTATTTCTGCCTCAGCTCCGGCTCGATATAGCAGCCCTCGCCTATCTCGGCAAACATTTCTTTCAGCAGAGCCTCTCTCTTGTCAAGCTCTGTCGGGCGCGTCTGATTGAACTCATACAGGCGGTCAAGGCAGCCTAGCTGCCACGCCAGTATCTCATCATCATGGGGATCGTAAAGGTCTCCCGTGTGCATTTTGTTCTTTTCGCTCATTTTATTGTCCTCCTGTCAGGCAAGGGAAAATACAGCACTTTCACGACTTTTGCTTAGGTTTGAAGATAAGAGCAGCTATAAACGCGAACACCATAGCCGCACATACTCCTGCTGCACAGGCCGTCAGGCCGCCAGTGAAGATGCCCATAAAGCCGTCTTTGTCTATACCGTCTTTAACTCCGTTATATAACAGATACCCGAAACCCGTCAGGGGAACTCTTGCGCCCTCGCCTGCAAGAGAGACCAGCGGCTCATATACACCCAAGGCGCCGAGCACCACCCCTGCACAGACGTAGAATACCAGTATCCTTGCAGGGGTAAGCTTTGTAAGGTCGATGAGAAACTGACCTATTGCACAGAGAATGCCCCCGACTATGAAGCAGTAAAGATATACCATTTTCTCACCCTCTTTCGTGCGATATCCACACAAGGTGAGAGATCGATGGTATGGTGTCTCCCTGCTGGGAGACTGTAGGGGAGAGCAGTGCCCCCGTTGCCGCAAAGAGGATATTGTGAAGCTCTCCGCTCCTCAGGAGTGGGAGAAAATATCCGCAGAGCATACTGCCTGCACAGCCGCAGCCGCTGCCGCCTGCGTGAACGTCCTGAGTGTCAGGGTCATAGATCATTTTGCCGCAGTCCATGTGCCTGTCGGAGATATCGATGCCCTCTCTTTCAAAGAGGGAGCACAGTATCGAGCTGCCGACAGCGCCGAGGTCACCTGTTACGATGCGGTCAAAGTCTTCGGGGCGCATTCCGGTCTCGTCAAGGAAGGTGCTGATGGTCGAAAAGGCCGCAGGTGCCATTGCGGCACCCATATTGTTAGCGTCTGTAACGCCCATATCTACGATCTTGCCGACGGTGCAGCCACGAATGTAGGGCGGTCTGTCCTCGGGGGTAACGACCAGCGCTCCTGACGCCGTGGCAGTCCACTGAGCGGTGGGAGTGCGTTGGCCGCCGTAGTTAAGGGGCATACGGTACTGCCTTTCGGCGGTGCAGAAGTGTGACGATGTGACGGCCATAGCTCTTTTTGAGATGTTCCTGTCAACGAAAAGAGAGGCAAGCAGAAGCCCCTCTGACATTGTGGAGCAGGCGCCGTAAATGCCGAGAAAGGGTATCTCATAAGACTTTATGCCATAAGTGGTGCCTGTACACTGGTTGAGAAGATCACCCCCGAAAAGCACATCTATATCCTCGGGAGAGAAGGAGCCTTTTCTGAGTGCGTGCTCAACTGCCTGCTTCTGGAGCTGGCTCTCTCCTTTTTCAAAGGTCTCCTCAGAAAAATAGGGGTCATCGTTTATCTTGTCAAAGTATTGCCCCATGGGGCCTTCTGCCTCTTTTTTGCCGCCGATCGCTGCTGACGACGCCACTGAGGGCGACGTCTGCATAATGACTGTCGATCGCATTTTTCTCTCGCTCATAGATATCATCCTTTCGTTTTTATGATTATTCTGTTCAGCGCAGAGAGATTTATTCAGCTGCATTAAAAATGCGGCATTGCGGCAAAATTCACAAAAAATATATAGTATCAAAGGGGAAAGTATGATATTATAATTATGATATTCAGTCGATATGGTTGGAAATATGGGGGTGAGGCTGTGTATATATGTCCTGTTTGCAGGGAAAAGCTGCGCTTTTCAGACAGGAGCTGGGCTTGCGTGAACCGCCACAGCTTCGATGTTCACCGCAAGGGCTACGTAAACCTGATGACGACAAGAAAGCTCAATCCCAGACGCGCCGGCGATAACGGAGATATGGTCAGGGCGAGGACGCAGTTTCTCGATTACGGGCATTATCTTCCGCTGGCTGAGAAAACAGCCGATGTGATGAAGGGGCTGATCTCGGCTGAGCACCCGACTGTGATAGACAGCGGCTGCGGTGAGGGGTACTACACCGTGAACTATGCAAGGCTTATACCGGAGGCACAGTTTTTCGGGATTGATATCTCAAAGGCTGCGTGCTCCCATGCTATGTCGAGAGTGAACGAGGCAGGGCTTAAAAATGCGCATATCGCGGTGGCATCATCGTTTGAGCTGCCGTTTGCCGATGAGTCGGCCGAGCTGGTGGTCTGCACGTTTGCGCCTGTGAGCGACAGGGAATATGCAAGGGTGCTGAAAAGGGGAGGACATCTGGTGGTGGTCTCGCCCTCTGCGGAGCACCTGTTCGAGCTCAAGGAGCTGATATACGAGGTGCCCTACAAGAACAAGCCGAACGAATACGGGCTGGAAAGCTTCACCGAGGGTGAGGAGCTGGTTCACGAATACAAGGTAACGCTCGCTTCGAGAGACGAGATACTGAGCCTTTATAAAATGACGCCTTATTACTATAAGACCTCTGTGCCAGACGCGGCAAAGCTTATAGAGACCGAGAGCCTTGATGTAACGTGCGGGTTCTCAATAAGGGTGTTCACTAAAAAGTGATAAAGTGACAGGGAGTGTTTATAATATGAATGATAAGGTGTTTTGCAAGGGATATACATGGGGCTTCTTTTCAGGAAGCGGTGTTTTCGGCACGGCAGAGGCTGACGCTTCTATGGAGAGGCTGGCGGAGAATGGCCTTGACTGGATATGCATACCTGTGAACTGCTTTCAGGAGGCTTACTATTCCCTGAACGTGTTTGCTATGTTCGGGAGGACGCAGACGGACGATGAGGTTAGAAAGGCTGTAAGAAAGGCAAAGAGCTTAGGTCTGAAGGTATGTCTCAAGCCGATGGTGGACTGCCTTGACCGTTCGTGGCGTGCAAGGATAGATTTCCCGGGGGAGAACCCGACCTACTGGGAGCGCTGGTTCAGGAGCTACACGTTTTTTATGCTGCACTATGCGAGGATCGCTGAGGAAGAGGGCTGCGAGATGCTCTGCACCGGCTGTGAGATGGCAGGTATGGACAAGCAGTCAGGCTACTGCAAAAAGATGATAAGCGATGTGAGGGAAGTATATCACGGGCTGATAATGCACAACATAAACCACGGAGACGAATTACGGTTTGACTGGCTGCGCGCGGTGGATATAATAGGGGTGTCGGGGTATTATCCCTGCACTGATGAGAGTGACCGCTCACTGGAGAAGATGAAGGAAGTCTGGGCAGGAGTGACTGACAGGCTGGAGAAAATGTCTGAGCATTATGGCAGGCCGGTCATGCTGGCGGAGATAGGTGTGAGAAACGAGGAGGGCTGCACGCAGTACCCGTGGGATTTTCACTACCGTGCCGACAGGGAGACCGATGAGCAGGAGCAGGCTGATTTCTACGAAGCGGCGCTGAGCTCCACCTGGGACAAGCCCTGGTTCTGCGGCTATTTCTGGTGGGACTGGAAGGCAAAGCTGCCGCCGATAGAAAAGGCACATGAGAACCGTGACTTCACTATCTACGGTAAAAAGGCCGAGCAGATTTTAAAGAAATGGTACTACTCGCCGCAGGGCTAATTCACTAGGATATGAAGGAGAATAATATGGCAGATATCGAACAGGTAAGAGAGTTTTTCAGGAACGACCGTTTTGCTACGGAGAACGGCGCAGTTATCGATGAGGTCGGTGAGCATTACGCAAAGGTGAGCCTGACGATCGCAGGCAGGCATAAAAACGCCGTCGGCGGAGTTATGGGCGGAGTTTATTTTATGCTGGCAGACTTTGCCTTTGCCGTAGCGACAAACTGGAAGGAGCCAGGCACGGTATCTCTTACATCTGATATTTCGTTCATCGGGGTGCCGAGAGGGGAGCGCCTGATCGCACAGACAGAGTTCATCAAGGAGGGCAGGAGCACCTGCTGCTACAACGTAAGGGTGACTGATGAGCTCGAAAACATTGTGGCTGTGGTGAAGATAGTGGGCTTTATCAAGAGATAAAACAAAAGCTGACCGGAGAATGAACTCACGGTCAGCTTTTTTACGTGGTTTATTTGCGGCGCCTGAGTGTTACTGCTGCGGCGCCTGCCAGAGCTATGCCTGCAGCTGCTATCGGAAAGCCAGTTGGCGGGTTTTTTGACTGTGCAGTGCTTTTCACCCTTGAAGACGCACTCTCCGAGGAGGAGTCTTTCGCGTTGGAGCTTTCTGAGGAGGCATCGGCTGATGATGCGGCAGGGGTCGGGCTGTAGGCCGTGCCTGTCACATAAATGGTCAAAGATGCCGAAGTGCATAGGTAAAAGTCTCCTTTGAATGAGCTGTCTGCGGCCTCGGGTGCGAGGGCGGCCAGACGGGAGAATTCTACCGCGTAGGTATCAACGGTGCCTGCGATGATGTCCTCCTGTGCGAAGACCACATTCGGGGAATCTGCCGAAGTGTCAAAATATCTGAACAGGGCAGTGCCAGCCTGAATGTCATCATCAGGGGTCAGCTCGATCATTACAACTGCTGATGAAACGTCAGCATCATAGCCTGATCTCGATACGTCACAGCTCCACGAAAAGGCGGAGCCTGCGGTAAGGTGAATGTCGTTCACCGCTGTGCTGCCTGTGCCGCTCATATATGCTGTTGAATACTCTGCATCGTCTGAGGGCTCGGCATAAGCCGTAACTGCCGACAGCGATAAAGCCGCCGCAGCCGCTGCCGATAACACCTTGAATAGCTTCATTGGCTGCTCCTTTGTCATAATACAACAAGTCCCCCTATAAAAGGGGGACTGTTTATTTTGCGTTTAATTTTCCGCTAGTGATTACTTTCTCTTCTTGGAAGTAACAACTGCTGCACCTGCAAGTGCAACGCCTACTGCTGCAAGAGCAGCTGCGCCTGTACCAGGGTTAGTGGTGGAAGCTGTGTTAGCTGCCTTAGAAGAGCTGTCGTTAGACTTCTTGGACTCTACCTTAGAAGAATCATCAGCCTCACTTGAAACGTCAGAGCTGCTGTTATCTACTACAGGAGTATCAACAGTTACCTTGTAGCCTGTGAGGAACGAAGAAACCTTTCCTGCTGCTGCGAACTGGAAGTTGCCGCCGAAGCCGCTCTTGAATGCGCCGTTCTTGTCTGCGCCTTCCCAGCCCTTGTCAGTCTCGTCGAAAGCTGCCTGCCATACTTCGTCATAGTTGAGTTCGATGGTCATGCCCTCGCCAGCCTTGTAAGCCTTGTCAGCCTTTACGCTGTACTTTGTGCCGTCTGTAGTGTCGATGTATCTGATTACCTCAGCACCCTCAGCAACGTCAGCAGAGAACTTGATCTCTACAACGACCTTAGCTGCAGATGTATCAACTGTGAAGTTAGGTGTCTCACCCTCAGCAACCTCAGGTGTAGGAACACCGAGCTGCCACCAGATGCCGTCCCACTGATTG
>CACXFU010000065.1 GCA_902767035.1 uncultured Ruminococcus sp. | reverse complement strand
CTTTTTCTGTGGTTGCGTGGTACAATACCACCAACGGCATTAAGAAAAAGCCGAGAAAGTATCTTCGCCACAATTACAACTGCACCTCTTACATGAAGTTCGGAAAGCGTTATTGTCCCAGCCATTATATCAAAATGCAGGATATGGACGCAATTGTACTTGAAGATATTCGCAGCCTTGCACAGCTTGTTGTAGAGGACGAGGAAAAGGCAAAGGCGGAATTCCTCGCTCGCAAAGCGAAGCACCACGAGGAGCAGTATTCCGTGGATACCAAGAAGCTCACAGAGGGCAGATACCGCTTGCAGGAGCTTGATACACTGATCCAGAACATCTACGAGGACAAAGTCCTCGGAAAGGTGTCAGAGGACGTAGCGATGAAACTGATAGCAAAATATGAAGCAGAGCAGAAAGAGCTGTCGGCAGAAGTTGCTGACCTTGAAGAAAAGTTCTCCACGATCAGGCAGGACGAGGAAGATGTAGCCATGTTCATGGAGCGTCTGAAAAAGTACACCGATGTGCAGGAGCTTACCCGTGAGATGTGTCTGGAGCTGATCGAGTATATCACCATTGATGCTTATGTCGAGGGGCAGCCCCGTGAGATCTACATCTACTACAAGCTGCTCGATGAACCGCTCAAGGACAAGAGAAGCCTGTTTTAAGGCGTATTTACGTTGTTTACACATCATACGAAAGTGTGTTACTATTTGGCACGTTGACTACACTTGATATCTATGCAGCTGCCTTTGAAGAACAGAAAGCTCAGGCGCTTGGCTCTGTAGCAGATATGCTGTTAAATGACAACAAGCATAGAAAGCAGGCATGACCCTTTTTATTTCAAAGCAGCAAAAGCAGTTGACCCAGCATATTTCAAGCCTTACAATAACCCCCACCGCCCTTTATAAACAAAAAGACTTTGAAGCCTGATAAACTTCAAAAACTGTTGAAAAAAAGCTGTTTTTGAAAGCAATAACGGACAAACAACGGACAAAGCCTGCTTTTCAGAAAAAAACAAAAGCTCTCAAACAACGTAAATACGCCATTTGAGAGCTATAAAATGCAATGCGGGTGACAGGACTTGAACCTGCACGGTGTTGCCAATAGAACCTAAATCTATCGCGTCTGCCAATTCCGCCACACCCGCAAACTGTCTGTCAACCATACTAACACATTTTAACTTCATTGTCAAGCAAAAAGAGAACGACTGTCAAGCCGTTCTCTTTTTATTACCAGATCGGAGTCACGCCCTTGATATGAGCCTTTATCCTCAGAAGGTCTGCTGACTTTACATCGCCGTCGCCTGTGATATCAGCACACTTTTGTGAATACTCATCAAGCTCTGACACGCCCTTGAGCATAGCCTTTATCATAAGCAGGTCGGTAGCGTTTATCTTTCCGTCTCCGTTTATATCGCCCTGCGCTTTTAGTTTAATATCGAGCTGCTCTGTGGGGGCACCGTACTTTACCCTTATCTCAACATCGCGTGAGACCGCATTCGGTGAAGAGAATGTCATCTGATAGGTCCCGTCGCTTCTACCGTCAGCAAATTCCGTAAAGTCCATATTCCAGTCATTAAGCGTTGCGGTCCTGCTGATCCTTGATGATATATATTCATTGTTTATCACGTATGTACAGTCGCCCTTTTCAAGGCCAGATGGCGCATCAAAGCCGATGGTCTCAGAATAAATATAGCTGTTGGCCGAGATCTCAGGTCTTTCAAATTCCGAATAGAGCAGATTCGGATCGTCATGGGTAGAATCCTGTGAAGTGAAACCAGCGACCGACTTCAGGAAATAGTTTCTCCAGAACTGAGAATTCGGTGTGTTGACATTTCCCAATATAGGGTCATCAAAAGTTACGTCTAGATAGTACCACCTGTCGTTGAAGTTTATCGCATTCCATGCGTGAGAGTCCGTATACAATCTCACGGTATCACCAAGGCCTTCGCTGTTTGCTATAAGTTCAAACGCCTTTGCATATCCGTCACATACGCACAGATGATCCCTCAGGCAGCCGATGCTGTCATACTTGTCATTGTTAACTCTTTTATCATCATATTTTGTTCTGTCAGCAAGAGTATCATTCAAAGCCGCGATCTTGAAAAACGTACCCTTTTTAGAAGCCAGGAGCTCATGATAATATCCGAGCTCCGATATCAGCGCGTTGTTCGTGTCCGCACGGGCAGATGCAGACTTGTAAGTCTCGCTCGGATATATCTTGACCGTATACATCCACGAATTCCAAGACATTCCGTATCTGCCGATCCAGTAAAACTGCGGCTCGTCATTCGATATCATCTTTACAAGACTCATTATTTTTGTATTGTCGGCATCATCGGGAAGAATACCGTCTCCCCTGTAGAATGTAATGTCGACGGTATTACCGAAATCATCTCCGGAAACTGTCTTCGCCGCAAGCTCATCAACAAGGCTGTTGTATAATGTAACGTAATCATCGCCGAGCTTCTGCCTTATCATCTCTCTCACATACTGAGAGCCGCCGGTTGTAAAATCATATGTATAAGCATCGCCCTGCTCAGCAGCCGCCGCAAGACCCGGCATAGCCGCAGCCCCCACGCTTACTGCAAGAGCCGCACTCAGGAGCCCGCTTATCACTTTTTTATGCAGTCGCTTTATCATAAATGCACCTCCGAATAATAAAAATGCACAAAACGATCGGTCAATACTGACCAAATACTATATATAGTATACCACACAAATATAAATTTTTCAATAGCAGAAAATTACCAATTAAGAAATTTATAGAATATTAACAAAACAGCAAACTATATATGCTACACTATAATATAATTATTTGAAACGGAGGATCTGGCATATGAGTGAGATAAGAGACCCCTCACTTTGGGAAAGCGGCAAAAGAAAAATAGACTGGGTAAGAAGGAATATGTCACTTCTCAGGAGCATTGAGGAGGACTTTATCAGAGAGCAGCCGTTCAAGGGCGTCAGGGTGGCGCTGTCTATACACTTAGAGGCAAAGACAGCGTATCTTTGCAAGGTGCTGGCGGCAGGCGGTGCAGAAATGTTCATAACGGGCAGCAACCCTCTCTCAACGCAGGACGATGTTGCAGCAGCCCTTGTGCATGACGGGCTCAACGTTTTTGCATGGCACGGCTCAACGCCCGAGGAATACAACAGGCATATAGCGGCTGTAGTGAGCGCAGGGCCAAACGTCATCATAGATGACGGCGGAGACCTTGTTAATATGATACATAATGAATATCCCGAGCTTATCCCGAATGTTTACGGCGGCTGCGAGGAGACCACCACCGGAATCATCAGGCTTATCGCTATGAACAAGGCAAAAGAGCTGAAATTCCCTATGGTGCTTGTAAACAACGCCAGATGCAAGTATCTTTTTGATAACCGCTACGGCACAGGGCAGTCAGTATGGGACGGCATCAACAGGACGACGAACCTTATAGTTGCCGGAAAGAACGTTGTTGTTGCAGGCTACGGCTGTTGCGGCAAGGGCGTTGCGATGAGGGCAAAGGGACTCGGCGCAAAGGTAATAGTTACCGAGATCGATCCTGTCAAGGCGATAGAGGCTGTAATGGACGGATTTACCGTTATGAAAATGGAGGAGGCCGCAAAGGTCGGCGACTTCTTCGTAACGGTGACGGGTTGCAAGGACGTTATAACAGAAAAGGCGTTCAACAATATGAAGAGCGGCGCTATCCTCTGCAATGCAGGTCACTTTGACTGTGAAGTCGATGTTGCTGGCCTTAAAAAGATCGCCGCCGAAGAATATGAAGCGAGAAACAATATTCAGGGCTATAAAATGGCTGACGGAAGAGAGCTTTTTGTTATCGGCGAAGGAAGACTTGTAAACCTCGCCGCCGGAGACGGCCACCCTGCCGAGATAATGGATATGTCATTTGCTATACAGGCGCTGTCGGCTGCCTATATCGTCAAAGAGCACAAGGCTATGGCCGCCGAGGAGAGCAAGGTGTTCTATGTTCCCGAGGAGATAGATAATGAGGTGGCTCAGCGCAAGCTTCGCTTCTGGGGATTCGAGATAGACAAGCTCACTGATGAGCAGGAAAAGTATCTTAACAGCTGGCAGGTCTGACCGGCTGTGATAATATGAATGATATGATCGGAGGAAAGAAATATGCAGAATATTCCTGTAGTTAAACTGGGTCTTGCAGCCGTATCGAGAGACTGCTTCCCTATGTCGCTGTCCGAAAAGAGAAGGATAGCTGTCTGTCAGCAATACCGCGAGAAATACGGTGAGATCTACGAGTGCCCTACCGTTATCGAGAGTGAGACGGATATGCTGAAGGCACTCGATGAGATAAACGCGGCAGGCTGTAACGCGCTGGTCGTTTACCTTGGCAATTTCGGCCCTGAAAGCTCTGAGGTGCTGCTTGCAAAGAAGTTTGACGGCCCTGTGATGTTCGCAGCAGCTGCTGAGGAGGACTGCGGCAATGCACTTATCGACAACCGCGGAGACGCATACTGCGGAATGCTCAACGCAAGCTATAATCTGGCGCTGAGAAACGTTAAGGCATACATTCCGCCCTACCCTGTGGGAACTCCCGATCAGGTAGCGGATATGATAAACGAGTTTGTACCTGTAGCAAGGGCAGTGCTTGGCTTCAATGATCTTAAAGTTATCTCGTTCGTCCCACGACCGCAGGATTTTCTTGCCTGCAACGCACCGATAAAGCAGCTTTATAATATGGGCATAGAGATAGAAGAAAACTCAGAGCTTGATCTGTTCGAGGCATTCAACAACCACGCTGACGATCCGCGCATCCCCGACACTATCGCTGATATGGAGAAGGAGCTCGGCGAGGGCAACAAGATGGCTGCTATCCTGCCGAGGCTTGCTCAGTATGAGCTCACTCTTCTTGACTGGATAGAGGAGCACAAGGGTTCGAGAAAATATGTGGCATTCGCAAACAAGTGCTGGCCTGCATTCCAGACGCAGTTCGGCTTTGTTCCCTGCTATGTCAATTCGAGACTGACCTCAAAGGGCATACCCGTATCATGCGAGGTAGATATTTACGGCGCTGTCAGCGAATACGCAGGCATCTGCATCTCGGGCAAGCCTGTTACTCTGCTCGATATCAACAATTCCGTTCCCGATAACATCTTCAAAGAGGATATTGAGGGCAAATTCGATTACAGGCAGACAGATACGTTCATGGGATTCCACTGCGGAAACACACCTTCGTGTCTTGTATGCAAGCCTGAGATGAAGTTCCAGAGGATAATGAAGAGAAACCTTGAGCCCGACAGCGAGCCCAACATCTCCCGAGGAACACTTGAGGGAGATATCCAGCCGGGTGATATCACGTTCTTCCGCATTCAGTCAACTGCCGATGCTAAGCTCAGGGGCTACATCGCACAGGGCGAGGTGCTGCCTGTGGCTACAAGGTCATTCGGCTCTATCGGGGTATTCGCTATAAACGAAATGGGAAGATTCTACAGATATGTTCTTATCGAGAAGAACTATCCTCATCACGGAGCAGTTGCCTTTGGTCATTACGGTAAAGCTCTTCACAGCTTTATGACATATCTCGGCATGGAGGACATCGCCTTTAACAGGCCGGCCGGTATGCTCTACCCGACAGAGAATCCTTTCTGTTAACCGATCACATAAACTAAGCCTCAGCATTTTCAGCTGAGGCTTTTTTGTCATATTTTCAACGTCTCTGCACTGCTCCTGCTGTGATTTCTGAGATAGTCCGCAAGCGCATAAACATACCTGCTGTTTGAAGGCTTGAACCCCGGAGTAAGTGCATAGACACCAAAGTATTTCATTATTTCAGATTCGGGCGAGTTATGCCATGTGTTCCTGATAGCAGTTCTGATGCTTCTTTCAACTGAGTTTGCTGTCACATTGTATTTCTGACCTATAGCAGGATAGATGAGCTTTGTCAGACTGACAGTATCACCGCCCTTTGCTACTATCAGGTCGACTGTATCTATCAGATATTTGTACCCCGTATAGTTCGGAGCAACACCGAGCTTTTTGAGAACTCCCGCTATGCTCTCGTTTTCACTGTCAGAGAAATTACGCTCAACTCTTCCGCTTTTGCTGTCTGAGCGTATAAGCTTGCAGATGTCCTCAGCGGTGCAGGGTTCTGTAAGGATCCTGTCAACACCCTCTCCGGCGATATCTATACCGTTTATAGCCTGTGCCGGTGATACGATTATCGTATATGTATGGCCAAAGGTCTTGTTTATATGCGGCAAAAGAGTATGCCTGTCCTTCATCAGTGCTGAAACTATCAGTATGTTAGGTCTGCATTCGGCGTATCTTTCAAGCATGGCAAATGGCTCCTCTGCACTCAGGCAGACAATATGCCCCTCTTCCTCTAAAACGCGTTTAAGATCAAGAGTCCTGCAAAGCTGTTCCCCTATCAGTATCTTCGTTATCATACTACTCCTCCGTTCAATAACTTTATACTAGAATTATACATTATATGCCAGTTTAATTCAACCGTTTTCAAATTAGTTTAACAATTTCTTTGTTATATTTTTAAATTCGGTCGGCTGAATTTTGTCGATTATTGCCGTATATTTAACAATATAAACTATTTATGTCTATTTCTTTTAGATTTTTACCTATATTTCCGACTTATCACGGTTTTTTGGCAGCCAAATCATAAAGCACAAGCCGCTCTTCTACCACAGAATACAGCAACAAGCAGAGAAAAGAGTGCTTATTTTTCCTCTTTTGGCTTTACTTTTGTGTGATAATATGTTATAAGAGCTCGCCGCACGGCTGGGCATCGCTCAGAAAAATGTCCGGACTAATAATTTTGCGCGCGCGGCTTTACTTTTGTGTGAGAGTGTGTTATAATTAACTTGTAATATTTAATGAATACGAGGTGGTTTTATGGCAAACGTTAATGAGCTTAAAGAGAGGTTCTGCGATATATACACGACCAATATCACAAGGCCCGGTTCTGACAAGCTGCTCAATTATCTGCTTTCCGAAGGGAGCGATTTTTTCACGGCTCCTGCATCAACAAGATATCATAACGCCTTTGAAGGCGGCCTGTGCGATCACAGCATACACGTTTATGAATGCCTGAAGGGATATCTTGAAAATCACCGTTCCAAAGAAGAATACGGCCTTGATTATCCTGACGAGACTATAGCTATAGTTGGGCTTTTGCATGATATCTGCAAGGTGAACCTTTACAGAACGAGCTACCGCAACGCTAAGAATGAAGACGGAGTCTGGGAAAAGGTGCCCTATTTTGAATATCATGATACTCTCCCCTACGGCCACGGAGAGAAGTCTGTTTATATAGTTTCAAGCTATATGCGCCTGACAAGAGAGGAAGCTATGGCTATACGCTGGCATATGGGCTTTTCCGGTGAGGAAAATACAAACACTATCGGCAGAGCGCTTGGAATGTATCCTCTGGCGCTTGCTACCCATATAGCAGATATGGAAGCTACATTCTATATCGAGGGAAATCACAAATAAATACAGAAATGAGGTATAATAATGAACGCTGAAAAGATACTCCGGGAGCTTACTCTTGAAGAAAAGGCAGCACTATGCTCCGGCTCCGACTTCTGGCACACCAAAGCAATTGAAAGACTTGACATACGCCCTATAATGGTATCTGACGGACCTCACGGACTGAGAAAGATGAAGGACGATGCTCAAAACCCGAATGAAGCTATAAAGGCGGTCTGCTTCCCTACGGCTTCGGCGCTTGCCTGTTCGTTTGACAGAGAGCTGCTTGAAACGCTCGGCAAAGCTCTGGGTGAGGAATGCGCAGCAGAGGGAGTGTCTGTCATTCTGGGGCCGGGTTGCAATATAAAGCGCTCACCGCTTTGCGGAAGAAACTTTGAGTATTTTTCAGAGGATCCATATCTTGCATCTCAGATGGCGGCAGCTCATA
This sequence comes from uncultured Ruminococcus sp., assembly GCA_902767035.1. GTDB lineage: Bacteria > Bacillota > Clostridia > Oscillospirales > Ruminococcaceae > Hominimerdicola. Next base: position 18,540 of record CACXFU010000065.1, on the reverse strand, counting down.
TAAAGGGAGTGCAGAGCAAGGGTGTAGGAACATCTCTCAAGCACTTTGCAATGAACAATCAGGAAACAAGAAGAATGAGCTATTCTGCCGAGGTCGACGAAAGGACTTTCAGAGAGATATATCTCGCGGCCTTTGAAGCACCGATAAAGCAGTCGAAGCCGTGGACTGTAATGTGCTCATACAACAGGATAAACGGTGTACATTCATCTCAGAACAAATATCTGCTCACAGATATCCTCAGAAACGACTGGGGCTATGAAGGGCTTGTAATGAGCGACTGGGGCGCAGTTGATGACAGGCCTGCCGGAATAGATGCAGGGCTTGATCTGGAGATGCCCACCAGCAACGGCAAGAATGACGTTCTTATAGTTGAGGCTGTGAACAACGGCACCCTCTCTGAGGAAAAGGTAGATAACTGCGTCAGAAAAGTGCTGGAGCTTGTAAACAAGGCTGAGGAATACACTCACGAGGGTGCAGTCTGGGATAAGGAGAAGCATCATCAGCTGGCAGTAAAGATAGCCGAAGAGTGTGCAGTATTGCTGAAAAATGATGATAATATCCTTCCGCTTGACAAGGGCAGAAAGCTTGCTTTCATAGGCGAATTCGCCGACAAGCCCAGATATCAGGGAGGAGGAAGCTCTCACATCAATTCTTTCAAGGTCTCATCTGCACTTGAATTTGCAGGCAATTATGCTGATATAACATATGCTCAGGGCTATGTTACAGATAAAGACGTAACTGATAAGACTCTCCTTGCAGAGGCTGTTGAAGCTGCAAAGAACGCTGATACTGCGGTCATCTTTGCAGGTCTGCCTGATTCTTTTGAATCAGAGGGCTACGACAGAAAGCATATGAAGATGCCGGAATGCCAGCTGGAGCTTATCAGAAAGATCAAAGAGGTCAATGACAATATCGTGATAGTGCTTCATAACGGTTCTCCTGTTGAGCTGCCGTTTATCGATGATGTAAAGGCAGTGCTTGAAATGTACCTCTGCGGACAGGGTGTAGGCGAGGCTGAATGCAGTCTGCTCTTCGGCGATGTCAGCCCGAGCGGAAAGCTTGCTGAGACCTTCCCCGTTTGCCTTGAGCAGAACCCCTCATACCTGAACTTCCCGGGGCATGAGGACACAGTCAGATATGCGGAAGGTATCTACGTTGGATACAGATACTATGAGAAGAAAGGTCAGAAGCCTCTCTTCCCGTTCGGCCACGGTCTTTCGTATTCATCGTTTGAATATTCGGAGCTCGATATCTCCGAAAACGAGATAGGCACTGACGATATTCTGACCGTCAAGATAAACGTTAAAAACACGGGCAAGGTCACTGCAAAGGAGACAGTACAGCTCTATATCGCGCCTGTTGAGCCTTATGCCGACAGACCTTTGAAGGAGCTCAAAGGCTTTGAAAAGCTGGAGCTTCGTCCCGATGAGACTAAAAAGGCTGTATTCAAGCTTGATAAGAAAGCGTTCTCATATTATGAGACAAAGATATCAGACTGGTATGCTGAGGACGGAAAATACAAGATAATAATAGGTTCATCATCAGCTGATATCAGAGCTGAGGGCGAGGTCTATCTCACTAACCCGAGAAAGCTGCCGATACATTTTGATCTTAACACCCTCTGCGGTGAGATAAAGCAGTATCCTGAGGCTGCTGCAATGTTTGAGCCGCTGTTCTCTCAGATAGATGTGGGTAACGGAGATGCGCAGTCCGACGCTATTTCGGAAGAGATGATAGACAGCATGATAAGGGATATGCCGCTGAGAACTCTTGTTACGTTCACTGATGCGCCGCAGGTAACTCGCGCTAAAATATCCGCAATGCTTGATGATCTGAACAAACAGATGTCCGAGAGCATATGAATCCTTTCAGAAAAATAAAAATGCCTGAAGATAACGAGGGTTATCACAGCGCCTATATACTGGCGCTGATAGGCGTTCTTGTGCTGGTCATCGTTTTTGGCAGCGTGATGATAAGCAATTCTCCCAGAAACGATCAGCGTGTTATAGCAAAAGACGACTCCTACACGGTAACAAAGCATTATGACAGCTCTTTATCATCAGGAAGTGATAAGGCCTCGTCTTCAAAAAGCGATGCTTCCTCAAAGGTGACGAAGAAAACATCTTCAAAGGATGCTTCTAAGAGTTCCGATGATACCAAGCCTGTCACTGAGGCCGCTGTCAGCTATACCTTTCCAGCCGATATAAACACAGCAGACCTTGGCTGCCTTTGTGCCGCTGAGGGCATAGGCGAGGAGCTTGCCGGAAGGATAATAGACTATCGAAACAGCATTGGCGTCATATACAATATGGATCTTCTGCTGGAGGTCGAGGGTATCGGCGAGAAAAAGCTTGAAACTTTGAAGGCTTACTTCTACGTTTCCGATCAGCAGTACAGGGATATCGTCAGTGATGACGGACAGGCAGTTGATGAACCTGATAATGACGAACCTGAAGACAATGATTATGATGAGCCCTCTCAGACAGAAACGGTAACGGCTCCGCCAGAGGAACCGAAGCAGATGAGAAAGGTAAGCATCAACTCCGCCACTGCCGAGGAGATAGCGGACTGTCTTCTTCTGGACATGGAGCAGGCAGAAAAGATAGTAGCGCTTCGTGATCTGATAACATACTTCTCATCGCCCGAGGAGCTAATCCTGAACGACACTATGAGCAAGGAAATGATACTCGAACGCATAGACTATATCATTATTGACTAGCTATACTACAGGTGCTCGCTGCACGGCCGGAAATAACGCAAAAAACCTGCTGATAACAGCTTTTTTGCACGCGCTTTACATTTCTTCTATTATATGATATAATATGCTTAAAAGATAAACGGAAGTGATTATATGAAAAAGATCAGCTATCAGATAAATACAAATGCCGAAAAAGCAATAATCGCTCTCTCGGCTTCTGTTGCGCTGGCTATCCTCTTTGACGGCAAAAACAAAAAGCCTGAAAAGAGAAAAAGCTTTGTGAAAAGGGTCTCCAAAAACTACAAGAGCATTGATTCTGCCCTTATGCGCATTGCTTCCAAGAGCATCAAGGAGCAGAAGGAGAAAGAATACAAAGCTCAGTTCAAAACAAAGCTCCGCGAGCTTGAGATCGAAGGGTCTGAGCCTATAGACGCAGAGCTTCTGACAAGGTGATGCTATGACAAAGTATTTTAAAAGCTACAGGCGCTTTTTTCAGAAAGCTCTGAACGATGACAGCACCGACCTTATGCTGCTGATGCAGTATCACAAGGATCATATACAGTTTTTCCAGCACGAAAGGTTCATTCATCTTATTGTTATGTTCCTGTTTGCTATATCAACGGTGATAGCGTTCATCGTTATAGCTGTCACGAAGGAAATGCTCCTTATACCGCTGGCGATAGCTCTGCTGGTGCTGCTGGTGCCTTACATCAAGCATTATTACTTTCTTGAAAACCAGACACAGGCGCTCTATCATGATTACGAAAAGCTGCATGAGAAGCTTTACGGCTTCCCTGCCGATGAGGACGAACTGAAATGAACTATAAGACCTATGAAAAAGAGCACTGGAAAGGCAGTGTTCTGACGGCGCCGCTGCCGCCTGTGCTTGTAAGCTGCGGCACTTTGGAAAAACCGAATGTACTAACCATTGCCTGGACGGGTATTCTGAACTCTCAGCCGCCTGTTACCTACATATCCGTAAGGCCTGAGAGATATTCTTACGGCATTATAAAAGAGAGCGGAGAGTTCGTGATAAACCTTGCCACGCAGGAGCTTGTAAGGGCTGTTGATTACTGCGGAGTAAAGAGCGGAAGCAAATGTGACAAGCTTAAAGATACCGGTCTGACGGTATCGCCTTGTGAAAGTGTCGGCGCTCCGATGATCGATCAGTGTCCGCTGTCGCTCGAATGCAAAGTGAGACAGATAATAAAGCTCGGAACACATGATATGTTCATGGCTGATATAGTTGGCGTTAACGCTGCTGCAGAGCTGCTTGACGATAACGGCAGGCTTTGCCTTGACAGAGCAAACCTGATAGCCTATTCTCACGGTGAGTATTTCTCACTAGGAAAAAAGCTGGGCAGCTTCGGGTATTCTGTCAGAAAAAAGAAGAATATTAAATCGAAAAGGACTTAACAACTATGAAGAAGATCATTGCTTTTACAGCAGCAATAGCTTTATATGCAACTCTCGGAGCTAAAAAGGCAGATGCCTGGGGCAGCAATGCCCACAAGGACATAACCGTGAAAGCCCTGAAGCTGCTTGAAAAGGAGAAAAAGGGACGTATAGCCGCATTCTATCAGAACTGGCACGAGCAGATACTTAAAGGCTGCGTTGAACCTGACGCAAAGGGCGACCTTGACAAGGGCGCAGGCAGGCACTATTACTCCTGTGTGAACCCTAAGGGCAAGGAGCTGTCACAGACCTACGGCTACTATCAGAACAGGCTGGGCAAATTTCTGAGAAGCGCAAGAACTCTTCTTGAAGAGAATTATACGGCTGCGCTCTCTTACTACAAAAGCGGAAACACAGAGGAAGCAATGCACTATCTCGGCAGGGCGATACATTTTGTAGAGGATATGGGCTGCACGGTGCACGTATCAAATATGCATTATCTGCCAAAGGCTCACAATCCGCATTATGCGTTTGAAAAGCACATTGATACCACCTGCACAAAGCACACCGCCGAGAGCTATGACAAGCGTTTAAACAAGGTCTATGAGAAGGACGGCTTCGGCGATGCGTCGAACAAGCTGGTCAATTATGCAGGAAAGTTCGTTGAAACTGTAGCTCTTCTTGACCCGAGAGCCTTTGACGATGTAGCAAAAAACACCCTGCCGGTCACCCAGCAGAATGTTATGGCACTTCTTATGCGCTTTTACAATGACTGCTCATCTGATAATGGTAATTTCATAGTTGATGGCAGAGCATACACCTTTATCAACGAAGCATCCGGTCTTGTGATAACAGTGACCCCGAAAGGCCTCGTTATCGATGAGGCAGACAAGGACAAGGAGCAGAAGATCGCCGTTTCTTTGCAGGAGGGCGGCACCTTCGCCTTAAAGATCAAGGACGGAGGCTTTGTAAATGCAAAATGTAACGGATACGACTACCTGAAGATCGGCGCAAAGCCGGCACTGTTCAGGGCAGCGGCCTACGGCAAAAGAAAGCTCCGTATCGCTGTCGGTTCGGCTGACTTTGAAAAGGTGCTCGAAAACACTCAGGGCGGCAAGCTTTCGATCTCAAAGTTCGAGCCGGGAAACGCGGCTCAGGTATGGATCCTTCAATAACAACAAAAACGCCGGTACAGCTCTTAGTTGCTGCACCGGCAATTTTTATCTTTTCTCACAGATAAGCTTGATCGCTGTTCTGTCCTCGCCGTCAATACTGATATTGGCAAAGGCAGGTATACAGATAAGATCAATACCCAAAGGCGCGAGATAACCTCTTGCGATAGCTATAGACTTTACAGCCTGATTGGTAGCACCGGCACCAACTGCTTGTATCTCTACAGCACCGCTCTCCCTGATAACACCAGAGATCGCTCCTGCGACAGAATTAGGCGCAGACCTTGATGAAACCTTCAATATTTCCATGATATCTCCTACTTTCAGTCACTCACTACAGACTTTTTCTAATTATACTATACATTTTCCTACTTTGCAAGGGGGTAATCACATTTTTGTGATTATCGCTTAATTATTCTTGTAATATTTGTTGCTTTTCCCGACTTTTCATCAAATTCCACCACAACAGCATTGATAAACGCCGGCTCAGAGCTCTCGGAAAACTTTACAGGCATATGATAGAGGAACTTATTTATCACAACGTCCTTATCGACACCGAGCACCGACCTTTCGGCACCTGTCATTCCAACATCTGTGATATATGCGGTATGTCCTTCCAGTATAGTCTCGTCAGAGGTCTGAACATGGGTATGAGTTCCCAGAACTGCAGTAGCCCTGCCCTCAAGATAATAGCCCATAGCCTTTTTCTCAGAGGTCGCCTCTGCGTGGAAATCAACGAAAACATTCGGTGTATCTATCTGTTCAAGCACCTTATCGGCATAAGAGAACGGATTCTCTACAGCGTCAAGGTAAAGCGTACCGATAAGATTAACCACCGCTACCCTGCACGCTCCCATATCGATATAAGCAACGCCCGTGCCTACAACTCCGTCAGGATAATTCGCCGGCCTTAATAGCCTTTCCTCGCTCTCATAAAGGGCAATGCTCTCCTGCCGCCTGAAGTAGTGGTTGCCGGTCGTTACAACATCAGCACCTATATTTATAAGGTCTCTGTACGACTGCGCGGTGACCCCGTTGCCAAGCGCGGAATTTTCACCGTTTATAACCGTGATATCTATCTCATACTCTTTCTTTATATCATATAATCGGCGAGACAATATCTCAATGCCGCCGCTGCCGACGACATCACCAATAAATAGCAGCTTCATAATTCTTCCTCCGATCTGTTACCTATATAGTATAACACATCACTTAAAAAAAAGCAAGAAAAAGGACAGCCAGAAAGCTGTCCTTTAAAATATCAGATATTATCGTCTATCTGAGGCGTTTCACCGACCTCTATCTCCTGCTGGGCAAGTGTCTCCTCAGCAGCATCTGTCTGCGGCGCAGGAACGTCAATATAGTCCGATTCAGGTATCTCACCGTTCATCAGCTTATAGAAGTTCGGGCCGTCGATCTTTTCGTGCTTCATAAGATATTTAGCTATCATATGCAGCTTGTCGATATGCTCGGTAAGGAGCTCCTCTGCCTTTTCAAATGCAGTCTCAACGATAGACCTTATCTCATTGTCTATCTCAGCTGCTATATTGTCAGAGTAGCTAGGAGTGTTGCTGTAATCGCGTCCGAGGAAGACCTCGTGCTCTGCCTGACCGTATACGACAGGGCCCAGATTCTCGCTGAAGCCATACCTTGTGACCATATTGCGTGCCGTTGAAGTAGCTCTCTCCAGATCGTTGGAAGCACCCGTGGAGATATCATCGAGGATTATCTTCTCGGCAACTCTTCCGCCAAGGAGAACGATGATATTTTCAAACATCTCATTCTTAGAGACGTAAGCCTTATCCTTCTCGGGCAGGCTCATTGTAAAGCCGCCTGCTGAACCTCTCGGGATTATCGTCACCTGATGTATCCTGTCCTGAGACTTGCAGTAATAGGTACAGATAGCGTGGCCGCCCTCGTGGTAAGCCGTAAGCTTCTTCTCGGCATCTGTAACGACCTTTGACTTCTTCTCAGGGCCTGCAACCACCTTGATAGACGCCTCTTCGAGCTCATCTCTGGTTATGGCCTTCTTATTCTTTCTTGCTGCGAGCAGTGATGCTTCATTTACAAGGTTTTCAAGGTCTGCACCAGTGAAGCCTACAGTTGACTTCGCGATGGTTGAAAGGTCAACATCGGGAGCAAGGGGCTTGTTTCTTGTGTGAACCTTCAGTATCTCTTCCCTGCCCTTAACATCGGGATATCCGACAAGGATATGCCTGTCAAATCTGCCCGGACGAAGCAGCGCGGGGTCAAGGATATCGCGTCTGTTAGTAGCTGCCATAACGATGACCGACTCATTATCCTCAAAGCCGTCCATCTCAACGAGCAGCTGGTTAAGCGTCTGCTCACGCTCATCGTGTCCGCCGCCGAGACCGGCACCTCTGTGTCTGCCGACAGCATCGATCTCATCGATAAACACTATAGCAGGCGCGTTTTTCTTAGCCTGATCGAACAGGTCTCTAACTCTTGACGCACCGACACCGACGAACATCTCAACGAAATCAGAACCCGAAATTGAGAAGAAAGGCACATTTGCTTCGCCTGCAACAGCTCTTGCAAGCAGCGTCTTACCTGTGCCGGGAGGGCCCTCAAGCAGAACTCCCTTAGGTATCCTCGCACCGATATCGATATATTTCTTGTTATCTCTCAGGAAATCAACTATCTCTCTGAGCTCTTCCTTTTCCTCATCGGCACCGGCAACATCGGCAAAGGTAGCCTTTTTGCTGTTAGGTGAAACTCTTGCATTTGCCTTGCCAAATGATGACATCTTTCCGCCGCCGGCACTTCTCATCATAAATACAAAGAAGAATATCATCACACCGAGCATAAGGAGCGTCGGTATAAGATTAAGCCAGAAGCTGTTGTCAGATATCGGGATAAGGTCATATTTCAGAGGCTCATCGGGATATTTTTCATTGTAAAGCTTTCTGTAGTTCTCAGCCTCCTCACCGCCGAGCACCTCATTTGCAAACAGAGACACATTCGGAACGGTGTAGGTATAGGTCTTGTCGCTGTCATCGGTATTCAGCTTATATTTCAGCTGCCCTGAACCAAGGTCAAGCTCAAACTCTGACACCTCAAGGTTATCAAACTGGCTCATTACCTCCGAATATTTCTTATCGGAGCTGCCTGAGGACAGGCTCGTCAGCATATAAACGAGACCGAAAATGATCGCTACAGATACCAGCAGATAGATAAGCAGCGTCTTTCCGTTTCCACTACTCTTCAATAGATCACAACCTTTTTTATAGTTTTGGCAGTCGCTGCACAATTATGCGGCACTGCGGACAATTCATTATAGCGGCTTATGAGCCAGAATCATTATAATACATATATGTGACAGTTTTATGATATTTCAAAAACAAGCACTCTTTTTGTCGAAGCATCGACCTTTACCCTGTCTGAAATCCCATATTTTTCCACAAATATCACGCCGTCATCGTCGGATATCAGGACTGCACTTTTTCTGTCCTCCTGTCTGAACGCCTTATTGATAAGCTTTCTGACATCGGAATTAAAATCGCGGTTGCAAAGTCTGATTTTCTCGTCCGCGATCCTGCCTCTAAGCAAAAGTACACCATTTATTTTATCATAATCCATATAACAATTTGTGAATTTTTTTTGAATATTTGCGAGATCGTATGGCTCTTCTATCAGGCTGAATGAAACTGTCCTGTCCTCAAATCCATATTTTCCCATTGCATCCACAGCAACGCTCTTTGCAGTATCGTCCGGATCGGTCAGAGGGCCGAAAGTCAGTATACCCTTAGAGGAGCTTGCAAAGAGCTCTCCGCTGATATTGAGCCTGCCGCCGTTTTGAACGATCTTATCCGTATCTGCGATCATGGCAGACGAATACTTTATTCCCTCACCGTCAAGAATGCGCATTACCGCACGTCTTCTTATGCTGATATGAGCGGCTGTCAGGATCTTACAGTCATACCCTTTGGCAAGGCGGCAGCTTTTATAAAGCTCATCGGCCTGAGCTTCAAGGCATTCGCTGTCAGCGCGAAGGATCTGGAGAGTTGTCAGGTATGAGCCGTAAAGGCCGTTGTTGAGCTCTTTCATTACAGGAATGATACCGTGACGGATCTTATTTCTTGAATATATATCCTGCAAATTTGTGGAATCGGTCACGTAGTCCTGACCTTTCAGTGCAAGATAGTCCTCGACCTCTTCTCTGGTACACTCAATCAGCGGACGGATCACCCTGTCCCTGACAGGCGGTATACCGCAAATGCCTTTGAGACCGGTTCCTCTTGCAAGGTCAAACACTGTGGTTTCAAGGCTGTCGCTTAGGGTGTGGGCGGTGCAGATCTTATCCGCGTCGAACGAATAGAAATATTCATATCTGAGCTTTCTTGCTCCAAGCTCGACCGACAGGCCGTTTTTCTCACAGTAGCCCTTAACATCAAGCCGGACGCTGTCAAACCTTACACCGAGCTTATCACAGAGCTCTCTGCAAAACTGCTCATCTCGGTCACTTTCGGCGCCTCTCAGCTGATGATTTACGTGGCAGGCACGAACATCAAAGCCCAGCTCTTTTAAACACAAAAGGAGCGCAGCGCTGTCAGCTCCGCCTGAAAGGCAGATGAGCAAGCGCTCGCTCTTAGTGCACATATCGAATGTTTTTACGGTACTAAGTACCTTTTCGGAAAAATCACTCATTGTCTCTCCTGAAATCAAGGCTCCTGAACAGTGTATATTCACCTATCCAGCCAAGCTGAACGGTCTTGAGCTCACCGTGACGGTTCTTGGCAACTATACATTCGGCAACGGATTTGTTATCCGCTTCCTTGTCATAATAGTTGTCCCTGTAAAGAAAGAGGATTATATCTGCGTCCTGCTCGATAGATCCGGACTCACGCAGATCTGACAGAACGGGGTGCTTATCCTCACGCTTCTCAGAGCTTCTTGACAGCTGTGAAAGTGCGATAACAGGAACATTAAGCTCCTTAGCCATAAGCTTTAACTGACGGGTTATCTCACTGACAACCTCGACACGGCTGGCGTTTTTGTTTGGTGACTGCATAAGCTGTATGTAGTCTATCACCACAAGACCCAGATTTTTTAGCCTTCTTAGCTTCGCCTTCATCTGAGCGACAGTTGTGCCGGCACCGTCATCTATAAGTATTGGCAGGCGTGAGAGCGTTTCTGCTCCGAGCGCTATCTTGTCCCAGTCCTCGGGCTGCAGCTTGCCTGTTCTGAAAAGGGTATTATCGACAAGTGCTTCCGATGCGAGCATTCTGGATACGAGCTGCTCCTTGCCCATTTCAAGGGAGAAGATGGCGGTCTCTTTTTTTGTTGCCTTGCACATATTAACGGCTATATTAAGCGCGAATGCAGACTTACCCATACCCGGACGGGCAGCAATTATGATAAGGTCGGTCTTATTAAGGCCTGTTATGACGTTATCTAGTTGCTTGAAGCCTGAGGTCGCACCGAGGAACTCCTCGGCATCGGGGCCTGAAAGCTCTTCAAGGTGAGAAAACGTATCAACAATTACCTCGCCTATCCTTGTGAAGCCCTGAACGTTCTTGCCCTGACGGATATCAAAGATAGCCTGCTCTGCCGAATCGAGCTGATCGGCTGAGGATTCTGAGCCGTAGTAGGCTCTTTGAAGTATATCATTGGCTGTCACGATAAGGCTGCGTATCTTGGCTTTTTCGTCTATGATCTTGCAGTAGCTCTCTATATTGGCAGTAGAGGGAACGTTCTCCATAAGGCCGGTGAGATAAGTCTTCGCCATTGCGGAGCTCTCAAAAACGCCCATAGTTACCGACTCATCGATAACGGAGATAATGTCCTTATCAGACTGCGTGAGCATAGTTCTCAGAATGATATTGAACAGCTGCTGATGCTGAGGTCTGTAAAAGGACTCAGGCTTGAGGAGCTCTGCTACCGAGGACAAGCACTCCGGATCAAGCAGTATACTTCCGAGAACAGCCTCCTCAGCCTCCTGAGAAAAGGGCAGCTCCCTGCCGAAGACCGATGCTGTTGAAAGCTGAGCTGTATTATCGTTTGCGGGCATAATTACTCCTCTATGACCTTGATCTTTATCGAGCAGTTTACTCCGTGAGTAAACTTGATGACTGCTTCAAAATCTCCGTAGGCTTTGATATCGCTCTGAAGATTTATCTTCTTTTTATCGACATTAACGCTGTACTGTGCTTTTATGGCATCGCTTACAGCAGAGGGCGTGACCGCACCGAAGAGCTTGCCGCCCTGCCCTGCCTTGGCCTTGATAACTACCTCTTTGCCTTCAAGGGCGCCAGCTGCCTTTTTGTTATCAGCTACCTCAACGTCTATCTTGTGCTGAGCCGAGGCTTTCTTTCCGGCGAGGTCATTAAGGTTTTTAGAGGTAGCCTCCAGAGCGAAGCCCCTTGCGATAAGATAGTTTCTTGCATATCCGTCAGCGGCGTTGATGACGTCTCCTGCCTTGCCGCTGCCCTTTACGTCTTTGATAAGTATTACCTTCATATATTACACGTCCTTTCAGTCATGCTGAGTATTGTTTCTGATATATTCGTCTATAGCTGCATTGAGCCTGTTTCTTGCGTCCTCAAGAGTGGTCTTGATCTGCGTTGCTGCCATAGTAAGGTGGCCGCCGCCTCCGAGTGCTTCCATAACTATCTGTACATTGAAAGCGCCCATGCTCCTGGCGGAGATGTTTACAGTATCGCCCAGCTGATAAAGAACGAACGATGCGTTCACTCCCGTTATGCCTAAGAGCTCATCTGCCGCCTGTGAAGCCGCTATCCTGATCTCGGGGAAGGTCTCCTCGGTATAGGCAATGGCACAGCCGTTATAGATAGCTGCATTATTGATAAGAGCTGACTTCTGGTGGTAGGTCTCGATAGAATTTGCGAAGAGCTTTTTGACAGCTACCGTATCGGCGCCGTATTTTTTGAGGAGCGCTGCTGCCTCAAAGGTCATAACGCCTGTCTTCATAACAAAGTTCTTGGTATCGAGCATTATTCCTGAGAGCAGAGCCTCAGCAACGGGCGCTGACATATTAACGTCCTCGCCGAAATACTGAACGAGCATCGTTACCAGCTCACACGCAGATGATGCGTTCGGCTCAAGGAACGACATAACAGTCGGCTGGATGCCGTCGACCATTCTTCTGTGGTGGTCTATAACGATGATATCACGCGCTCTTTCAACGATCTCTGCCGACTCTACCAGTGCAGGGTTATGAGTATCACACACGAAAAGAAGTGTGCTGTCATCGATGAGAGACAAGGCCTGCTTTGGTGTGATGAAAATGTTATCAGCCTCATGCTGTTCAAGATAGTCTATCAGCGAAACTGCAAGATTCTTGGTCCTGTCAACAACAAGGTAGGCAGGCTTGCCCATCTGCCTTGCGGCATTAACTATACCCATTGATGAGCCTATGCTGTCAAGGTCACCGAAGCGGTGACCCATAACGAGAACACGCTCATGAGTGTCTATATACTCGGCGATAGCCTTAGCCACCATTCTGATACGGGTCTTGTTATTGGTATCTGTTCCCGAGGAAAGGCCGCCGAAGAAATTGAATTCTCCGTTTTCTTTAACAGCCGCCTGATCTCCGCCCCTGCCCATACACATCTCAAGGGCCTGCCTTGCAAACTTTTCGCTTTCGGCAGGGTTTGCGCCGTCTCTTGAAACGCCTATCGACAGAGTGATATTTGAGCGGTCGGATACGGTTATCTTTCTGGCCTGCTCCAGTATCCTGAACCGGTCCTCGATTATCGGGGCAAGGTGTCTTTCTTCCATAAAGATATAGAACCTGTCATTTGAAAGCTTTTTTGAGATAGCTGTCGAGCCCTCGATAAAGTCCTCAATAAGCTTCTCTATCTCGACCTGAACGTGAGCTTTTTCGCTTTCCCTGACGCCGGACATTATATCGTCATAATTGTCGATCATTATTATGATGACCGCCCTGTGAGACATTCTGTTCTCATAGTCAAGCTCAATAAAGTCGGTAACATCATCAAAATAGATAAGCGTCAGGTTCCTGTCAGCTTCGTTTTCAACAGCCTTAGCGTAATAAAATCTCGTATTGACGCATACAAGGTCTCCCTTGGTGGTGTGTATCTGGTCAAGGTCTATATTCATCATATCCTGAAGGTAATGACCGTAAGCCTCACCGTCGGTATAAAGCCTTTCGCTGAACTGCCTGTTAGCCCAGACCACAACGTTCACATCATTGATAACGATAGTCGGAGCCGGGAAATTATACATGGAATCCCTCTCGGTGCGCGTTATCATCGTTGCAAGCCTTGAAACTATCTTCTTGTTCTGAGTGTTGAAGCCCCAGAGCTCGAGCAGCAGCAGCAGCATACATATCACAGTCATCACGATAAGGACAGTGCCTGCTGTACTTTTTGACGGAATACTATGCAGGATAACAGCGCCGATAAGGGCAAGAAGTGCCGTTACCGCGATAGTTCCCTGCACGAGGACATGAAATCCGTTGTTTTTCTTCATAAGTTACGCCTCACATTGAACCAGTCATTTTGTTATCTCTTTTTCTATATCTCCATAATTATCGGCAGTATCATAGGACTTCTCTTTGTCTTCTGGAAAATAAATTCCGACAATCTGTCCTTCATCTTGCCCTTGATAGTGTTCCAGTCCTTGATATTTCTGTCAAGGCAGTCTGAAAGCGTATCGAGCAGCAGCGACTGAGCCTCTTTCATAAGCTCCTCGCTCTCGCGGACATACACAAATCCTCTCGATACCACATCGGGTCCCGCAAGTATCTCGCCGGACATTCTGTCGATAGTTGCAACTGCGATAATAAGGCCGTCCTCCGCAAGTCTCTTTCTGTCGCGAAGAACTATTGCTCCGACATCGCCGACGCCAAGGCCGTCAACAAGAACTCTGCCGGCAGGCACCTGACCCGATATCTTCATATCGACGCCGTCTGTCTCTATAACGTTGCCTATTCCGGCGATTATGATGTTGCTCTCGGGTATGCCGACGGACAAAGCGGTCTGCTTATGCTTCATAAGGTGCTTGTACTCGCCGTGAACGGGAATAAAAAACTTAGGCTTTGTTATAGAGAGCATAAGCTTCTGCTCTTCCTGACAGGCGTGACCCGAAACGTGTACATCGTACATTCCCTCGTAAATAACCTCGGCTCCGAGCTTCATAAGATCATTCACAACGTTTGTCACAAGCTTTTCATTGCCGGGGATCGGGTTTGCGGAAATTATGATAAAGTCATTAGGGGTGATAGAGACCTGTCTGTGTTCATTCTCAGACATTCTCTTCAGTGCCGACATCGGCTCTCCCTGGCTGCCGGTTGTGACGATGACCGTCTTTTCGGGGGCATATCTCGATATAGACTCGATATCGATGAGCACGCCCTCAGGCACCTTCAGGTAACCGAGCTCAACGCCCTTTGACATTACGTTCACCATGCTCCTGCCCGAGCAGGCTACCTTTCTGCCCCAGCGCACAGCATTGTTTATTATCTGCTGAACTCTGTGTATATTTGATGCAAAGGTAGCGATTATTATGCGCTTGCCGTCTGCCTGACTGAACAGGCGCTCAAAGCTTTCGCCGACCTTTCTCTCACTCATAGTAAAGCCCTGACGCTCAGAGTTCGTGGAATCTGACATCAGTGCCAGAACGCCCTTGTTGCCAAGCTCCGCAAAGCGCGGAAGATCAATGATGCCGCCCTCTATCGGGGTATAATCCACCTTGAAGTCACCCGTATGGATAAGAACGCCGGCAGGTGTGTGGATAGCAAAGCCAACTGCATCGGGGATAGAGTGGTTCACTCTTATAAATTCTACCGCCATGCAGCCAAGCTTTACGGTGTTTCTGGGCTCGACCACATTAAGCTTGCAGTCACCGAGAATGCCGTGCTCCTTGAGCTTGCCCTCAACAAGACCTATAGTGAGCCTTGTTCCGTATACAGGCACATTGAACTTTTTGAGAAAATACGGCAGTCCGCCGATATGATCCTCATGGCCGTGGGTTATCACAACGCCCCTGAGCTTATCAATGTTTTTCTCAATGTATGAAAAATCAGGTATAACTATATCAACGCCCGGCATATCATCATCGGGGAACGCAAGGCCGCAGTCGAGCACGAACATATCGTTCGAGCACTCTATAACGTTGAAATTCTTTCCTATCTCATTAAGGCCGCCGAGAGGTATAATCTTCACGGGGGTCCTTCTTGCAGGCTCCTTCGGCTTCTGAGCGCGGGGCTTCTGCTGAACGGTACGCCTGCTCTGGTTCAGGGGTTTAAGCTTCCCGTCTGAGGTATCCTTCTGTGCGGCAGAACGCCTGCGTTCAGTCTTCGGGGACACCGTTAGCGGCTTGCTTGCCGCTGTTCTTCTGAATATTTTTCTTTTAGTTGTTTCTTTCAAGCTGTTTTTTGATCCACTCATAAAACATCACAAGCCTGCCCTGTATGCAATGCAAACAAAAGGCAGGAGCTGAAATCTCCTTCCTGCTATGCGCCTCAGCGCAGAATTATAGATACGAACACAGTCAGATCAACGCGCCCTGACGGTTATCGTCAAGGAATAACGGCTTCTGCCACGGATGGAACGGAGCGCGTCTATACAAATGCGGATAGTTTCCGCTAACGAGCATAAATATCTTTATATATTGTACCCCATTTTTATGATATTGTCAAGCAGTTAAAGTTACAATACATTTACATTTTAGCTCATAAAAATACATAATATACGGCTGTTTCTCAAAAAACGGAGTGCTTTCTCTGCGCTTTACAATTGAATGAACTTGTGATATAATAGCATAGGCAGGTTATTTATGCTTGCTTATGCTGATGGTACCGAGCCGTCTGAACGGAGGATAATAATGACTAATGATATAAATGAGCTCAAAAAAGCAGCGCTTGAAAAGTACTTTTCTCATATGAACGACAAGCAGAGAGAGGCTATATTTCAGATAAAGGGGCCTTTACTGATACTTGCCGGTGCAGGAAGCGGAAAGACTACCGTTCTTGTGAACAGGATAGCTAATATGATCTTTTTCGGGGACTCATATCACAGAGATATAGGGTTCGGGACGCCTTCTTCAGAGGATATTGAGTTTTTGAAGGCGTATATCCGCGGTGACACCGATGACGTTTTAAAGCTTGCGGACATAATTGCTATCGACTGCGTTAAGCCTTGGAGCATTCTGGCTATAACGTTCACCAACAAGGCGGCAGGAGAGTTAAAGGACAGGCTTGCGGCCATGCTCGGTGATGCAGGCAGCGGTATAACTGCGGCGACGTTCCATTCGGCCTGCGCAAGGATATTAAGGCGTGAGGGTGACAAGCTCGGCTATATGCCGACTTACACGATATACGATACGGACGACTCTCAGAGGGCGATAAAGAGGATCCTTTCCGACCTGGACATCTCGGACAAGATGTTCCCGCCGAAGCTTATTCTTTCCGAGATATCACACTCAAAGGACAGTCTGATAAGCCCTGATGAATACATAGCTCAGTCGGCAAATGACTATAGAAATATGACTATCGGAAGGGTCTACAAGACATATCAGAACAGGCTGATGCAGGCAAATGCTATGGACTTTGACGATATCATTGTGAATACTGTAAGGCTGTTCGAGGAGTTCCCGGATGTGCTGGATCACTATCAGAACCTTTATAAGTATATACTGGTGGACGAGTATCAGGACACGAACAAGGCACAGTTCAGGCTGATATCGCTGCTGTCACAGAAGTTCAAGAACCTCTGCGTTGTCGGAGACGATGACCAGAGCATCTATAAGTTCAGAGGCGCCACTATCGACAATATACTAAACTTTGAGGATCAGTTCGAGAGCGAGGATCACTGCAAGGTCATAAAGCTTGAACAGAACTACAGATCGACCCAGAACATACTTACCTGTGCTAACAGGCTGATAAGCCACAACAAGGGCAGAAAGGGCAAAAACCTCTGGACGGCTGAGGGAGACGGAGAAAAGGTAACGGTAAGGCGCTGTGTGTCTGAGAGGACGGAGGCGCAGTTCGTGGCAGAGACTGTGCTCAAAGACGTTCAGGAGGGCGGAAAATTCAATGACCATGCCGTGCTTTACAGGGTGAATGCGAACTCGAACGGACTGGAACGTGCTTTTATACAGCACAATATCCCTTACAAGATCATCGGCGGCCCTAAGTTTTATGACAGAAAAGAGATCAAGGACGTACTGTCATACCTTGATGTTATCAACAACCCGAATGATATGCTCAGGCTCAGACGTATAATAAATGTGCCGAAAAGAGGTATCGGTGAGGCTACCGTCACAACGGTCGAGCAGATATCGTCTGATCTTGGGATCGACCCGATCTCGGTAATGGAGGACGCTGACGGGCTGGCTCCGCTGCTGAGAAAGGCGCCTGCTCTTAAAAAGGTAGCGGCTATGTTCAGGGAGCTCAGTGAGCTTGCGGAAGAGGTAGAGCTGCCGGAGCTGTTGGACGAGCTGCTTGAGAGGAGCGGCTACGCTGAGGCTTTGCAGAAAGAGGGCGACGAGGGCATCGGAAGGCTTGAAAATATAGCAGAGCTGAAGTCAACGATGCAGAATTATATGGAAGAGAGCGAAGAGCCGTCTCTGTCAGGGTTTCTTGAAGAGATATCTCTTTACACAGACATCGACAATCTCGATCAGGACGAGGACTATGTGGTGCTGATGACTATGCATTCGGCTAAGGGTCTGGAATTTCCGATAGTGTTTGTTGTAGGTATGGAGGAGAATATTTTTCCGTCTTCGAGAAGTATGGAGAGCGAGGCTGATATCGAGGAGGAGAGAAGGCTTGCTTATGTTGCGGCAACGAGGGCTAAGAGAAAGCTTTATATGACCTATGCAGCGGAAAGAATGCTTTACGGGCGCACTGACAGGAACAGGGTGTCAAGATTTATCAAAGATCTGCCTGCCGAGCAGATAGAGCGGGAGGAAGAGGCTGCGTTCTCGGCCGAAAGCACAGGATTTGAAGCGCCGAAGAGCATTTCTCTGCAGCAGCAGATGCGAAGCCGCGTCTCAGCAGAGCCTGACGGCGATATTCAGCTGCGCGTGGGAGACAGAGTAGCGCACAGGATATTCGGCGAAGGTACGGTGCTCTCAGCTAAGGCTATGGCAAACGATATGCTGGTGGAAATAGCATTTGACAGCCGCGGCACGAAGAAAGTTATGGCGAGGTACGCTAAGCTCAGAAAGATATGATTTGTTAATAATAATAAAACATTGCCCCGAACCCTTGACAAAGTCGATCGCATTTGGTATAATATATTAGTCGCTGTAAAGTGATGAGCTATT
>CACXFU010000064.1 GCA_902767035.1 uncultured Ruminococcus sp. | reverse complement strand
GCTTCAAGCAGAGAGTTGCTGGCAAGCCTGTTGTTTCCGTGAACACCTGTATGCGAACACTCACCGCAGGCATAAAGTCCCTCAACACCGGTCCTTGCCCATTCATCAACGTTGATACCGCCCATAAGATAATGCTGGCACGGGAATATTGGTATCAGATCCTTTGTCATATCGTAGCCGTAATCGAGCAGGTTTTTGTATATCATAGGGAAGCGGTTCTTTATAAACTCAGGATCCTTATGAGTAATGTCAAGATAAAAGTCATCAGAGCCGGTCCTCTTCGCTTCAAATATGATCGAGTGCGAAACAACGTCTCTCGGCGCAAGCTCAAGTCTTCTGTCATATCTGTCCATGAAGCGTTCCTTGTGGCAGTTTCTCAGGTATGCGCCCTCGCCCCTGACAGCTTCGGAGATAAGAAAGCATTCTCTCGTAGTTTTGTTGTTGAAAGCCGTAGGGTGGAACTGTATGTAGCTCAGGTGCTTTATCAGTGCGCCGAGCCTGTAGGCCATTGCAATACCGTCACCTGTCGCGATAGCGGAGTTAGTGGTGAATTCGTAGACTCTTCCTATGCCGCCGGTAGCAAAAATAGCCTTTCTGCTGTTAAGTGTCAGATACTCATCGTCCTTCAGGACAAGGAAAGAAAACCCTGTCTCCGTTTTCTGAGCATCACACATAAGCGCGTTTTCAAGTATGGTCACATTCGGCAGGGTCTGAGCATAGGAGAGAAGCTTGGTCTCGATCTCATAGCCGGTCGCGTCTTTATGGTGGAAGATACGTCTCATGCCGTGGCCGCCTTCAAGTGTACGGTGATAGTCTCCGTCTTCTTTCTTGTCAAAGTCAACTCCGAGCCTGATGATAGTGTCGATCGCATCAGCCGCTTCGTTAACTAAGATGTCAGTGGTGAGCGGGTCGTTCTCAAAGCCGCCTGCAACAAAAGTATCCTGCTTGTGCAACTCGGGAGAATCCTCAGGGCTTTTATATACGCCGGCAATACCGCCCTGTGCCAGTGCAGAATTGCACAATGTGAGCTCTCTTTTTGAGAGAACGAGCACGGACAGCTCTGACGGAAGATTGATAGCTCCGTAAAGTCCTGCCGCTCCGCAGCCTGCTATTATAACATCATAATTCGTGTTCATAAACCTCAGTCCTTCTACTAACTGCCGTCGGGCAGATAGATATACTTATTTAATTATAGCATAACTGCGCCAGAATTTCAACACCCTGAGACAAAAAAGTTAAGAAAATCCAAAATGCCAGAGACCTCACATATCTCCGGCATCATTTCATATCCTCTGACGTTTTCTTTTTATCTTGTATTTATACATATTCTCATCAGCCTCTGCAAGCACATCGTCTATATCGCCAAGAAGGTCGCTGACAGCACAGCCAATGCTTGCACTGACGGTATAGGGCTTGCCGCTGCTTGCGGACATTTCTGACAGTGTCGTTTCAAATGCCTTTATCCTGTCATGGCAGGATCTTTGATCGTATTTGCCGATACCGATAATGAAAAATTCATCACCGCCTGCACGCACGCACATCTCGCGCTCGCCTGAAACAGCCTTGACGGCATTGCTGACACAGACTATCCCGAAATCTCCCTCACCATGGCCGAAGGTGTCATTGATATATTTTAGTCCATCCATATCGACAACACTAACGAAGAGACTATCATCCGGAGAGGCATTATCAAGCATTTTATCAAGCCTCAGATACATACCGCGCCTGTTGTAAAGGCCTGTCATCTTATCGTGAACAGACAGCATAACATACCTGTGCTTTGCCCTCGTCATTTCAAGACAGCTGTTTACAAGCCTTAGCCAGTTTCTGTAAACAAGGTTTATCTTGTGAGTGTCGGAAAGCTCCCTCTGGAGCACTGCGTAGCCTAGCATCTTCTCATTGAAATGGACTGCTGAAAAATAGAACACACACGGCTTTTCAGTATACTCATGCATTCTCGGTATCATAAGAGAGGTATCAAAAACTTTTCCCTCATGCTCTTCATAAAAGTTCATTTCGTCAACGGTTGAATTTGCGAGCACAACTTTCATTCTGTCAGGGTAGCCGACAGTGGTATCAAAATCAGTGTCAAGCCAGTCCTCTCTAAGACAGAGACTGAAATTAACGAAAGGAAATACCACATAGGTGTTGGTGTAGATGTTTTTCAGACACTCCTGCGGGTTTTCCGACGATGTAAGCTGTTCGGAGATATAGTTCTCCATAAGCAGACCGATATCTATCTTGTCTGTCAGCGAGATCTCGTCATAGTTTTTCGCAGTGTAGTAAAGTGCATCTCTGAAAGCATCTGCCGACCTTGCAAAATCAGGCTCGCAGCCGCAGCTCATGCCGCAGTGTATCATCTTTGAGTAATCGGGAACAAAAGGATGTATCTCTGCTCCCGGCTCGATCACACTTCTGATATAGTCAACAGCATCAGATGCTGATTTGACCATATTTGATTCAAATGATGTCAGCGATATCGGATTGAGTGCAGCCTCCATCGTAGCTTCAAAGCCCACAACGATAATATCTTCAGGCACTCTGATGCCGCATTTCGTGAGCCTCTCAATAACTCCGAGAGCCATATGATCGCTGGCTGCTATTATAGCATCAGGCATAGATATCTTTCCCGAAACTATGTCATTAGCAAGATTCGTTCCGCTTGTATACCAGAAGTCACCGTATACAATGTGCTCATCAGGCACCGTGATGCCGTGCTTGTTTATCTCATCAAGGAATATCTCAAGACGCTTTTCTGCTTCGGTATGTCCCTTGTGTCCGGTTATGATACAGATATTCTTTCTTCCGTGCTTTTCTATAACGTGTCTGCACATCTCTCTGAGGATATCATCATCCTGATCGAGAATGACCTTATGATCTTCGTAAGGTATCCCAAGGCACACTACAGGAATATCACTCTTTGTATCAAGCTTTTTCTTCAGCTCGTTTATCACACCCTCGCTGCCTTGCTCGGTCAGATTTATAGTGTCAAGGATAACTGCATCAAAATGCTCTGGATTTACAAGATTATAGATGTTTCTTTCACCGAGAGCCTGGTTTTTAACATAGAAATTAAAATGAACCATAGACGCGAACACAGCGACATTGTAACCATACAGGTCACACTGCCTGAATACGCCCTCAAGAACTCTCTGGCCGTGCATATATTCCGGAACCGTTGTTATAAGACATATAGTTTTACGCTTCTCCATTAACTGCACCTCTGATCTGAACTAATACCCTTAATAATTATATCACAGCTGAAAATGTCTGTCAATTAATGCCTACAGACAAAATAAAGGCCAATATATAGTGATTTTCGATAAAATGTAATCATATATAACAAAAACCGACAGCTTTCTGTGCTATCGGTTCTCCTGTGTTATGTTCAGCTCCCAGTAGTACTTCCTGCTGCATTCAGGGAAGTCATTCAGAACTCCGTGCTCGGGGTCGTAAAAAATGCCCTCGTGATAAAGTGACCAGTGCCAGCAGCGCGGTGTCTCCAGACTGAGAAGGCAAAGGGGCGGGAGGTCTCCTTTTGAAATTGCCTGACGGCGTTCATCCGATATCCTGACTCCATGCTCTTGAAAATAAGATTTCATTTCTTTTAAGTTAGTTTCGCGGCAGTTATGAAGCTCATCGGCCACCTGTTCAGCTGTAAGTCCCAGTACCATTGCCAGCACAGCCTGCCCGCATTGCAGGTCGGTAGGTTCATGTATATATGTGATGTTCATATGTCACCTGTTAATTATCTCGCCGAATGCTGAGCTATCAGTGCTTCGACAAGATCTCTTTTTTCATAAAGGACGCAGCCGCCCTCGTGGTCGTCAAGAAGAATGTCTCCGCTTCTGAGTGCTGTGAATAAAGGTGAGTGCATCGCTTCACGCAGGGAGGAGCTTCTGACGTTAATGTCAGAATACGGTGAGAACGGACAGGGCTCGGCACCTCCGTGAGAGTTGATATGGAAAAAGCCTCTTCCGGCAGCAACACAGCCGCCTGAGCTCTTTTCGTCACCCGGGAAGGATATGTATACCATTTCAGGCCGTTCTGCTCTCAGTCTTGTGAGCTGTTCCTGCAGGTATTCCCGCTGAGCGTCATCGGGTGCGAGATCTTCGCTCTCCTCAGTGACGGGAACGTATTCAACAAAGATAACTGCCTTGCAGCCTCTGGCTGAAAGCTCACTCAGAAATTCATCGGAGCAAACCTCTTTATAGTTCTCTGTAGTCACGGTAACCGATGCGCCGAAGATAAGACCTCTCTTTTTGAATTCGTCCATATTGGATATCAGCTTGTCGTAGATGCCCTTGCCGCGTCTTGCGTCAGTGATCTCTTTGCTGCCTTCGATACTCATTATCGGAACAAGATTTCTGCACTTGTCAAAAAGGTCGAAGTATCTCTCGTTCATATATGTTCCGTTAGTAAAGATAGGGAAGAGTATATTCTGCTTTTTTCCTGCGGCCTCTATAATGTCACGCCTTAGCATAGGTTCTCCGCCGGCAAGAAGAATAAAGCTTATACCGAGCTCGTCTGCTTCCTCGAAAATGGCCAGCCATTCATCGCTTGTGAGCTGATTTACTGGTTCTGAATCGACTGTAGCGTTGTTGCAGCGAGAATAGCACCCGGCACAGTGAAGATTGCACTTGCTGGTTATGCTTGCTATAAGAAACGGAGGGATATGTTCGCCGTTGTCCTCAGCCTTTCTGCGCTTTTTTGAGGCCGACCGGCTGGCGGCAGCAAATTCAGCATAAAGGCGCTCTCCCTTGGGCTTTTGAGGGTGGCCTTTATTGCCTCTGAAACTACCTTTTCAACGCCCTCTGTCATATACTTCTGAATGTCAAAGCTCTCGTTCATAATATCACCTGTAACCTTTGCGTGAAAGCTTATCGCCGCTTGTGGATATGCTTCGGCAGAAACTGCGGCTGTTCTCCTGCCTTTGCTATGTTTTAAAGATTATAGCACATAATATCAGAAATGTAAAGCCGCGCGTGAGAAAACTGTTTTAAGAGCATTTTTATGCGCGATGCCCAGCCGTGCGGCGAGCACTTATAGCACATAATATCAGAAATGTAAAGCCGCGCGTGAGAAAAATGTTTTAAGATCATTTTTATGCGCGATGCCCAGCCGTGCGGCGAGCACTTATAGCACATAATATCAGAAATGTAAAGCAAAATAGTAGTTTTTGATTTTGTAAAGAAATTGTGAACCGCCTTGACTACCAATTAAAGATGTAGTATAATATATAAGCTGATTTATTATCAGATCGGTAGTATAAGATGTGAAATATTATACACTGGTATGGCTCAGTTGTGTAGAATACGTCAGCATGCTGCCGCGGCTCATTCGTAATGAGCAGACCGCCGGTTTGTGATGTTAATAAATAATGCTGGTATGGCTCAGTTGTGTAGAATACGTCAGCATGCTGCCGCGGCTCATTCGTAATGAGCAGGTCGTCGGTTTGTGATGTTAATAAATAATGCTGGTATGGCTCAGTTGGTAGAGCAGCTCATTCGTAATGAGCAGGTCGTCGGTTCAAGTCCGACTACCAGCTCCAAGGTCCCGTAAACGTTTTGTTTATGGGGCTTTTTTGTTTTGTCTTAATAAGAGAGCCTACAGTAAAAAATGTGAGTAAGTTTGACTTGAAAAAAGTTTTCGGCTGTGATATACTTATTGACAGTACAGTGTAAGGAGTGAGCATGATGCGGTTCATTAAAAAGAATATCGGGACGGCTATGTTCGGCTCCTATATGTTTTTGCCACATTTGCAGGCATAGAGAGCGGTAAGCTGCTCTCTATGTTCCCGAAGGTGACTGTGAACGGTGAGGCTATTCCCGAGGCTCAGGTGGTCTGGGAGGAGGGCATTGTGTTCATCACCGCCGATATCGAAGCCGTTCACGATCTTACAAAGACGGAAGCTAAAAAGCCAACTATCACAGAAACGGGAAATATCGAATATTGGAGCTGTTCAGGCTGCGGAAAGCTATTTTCTGACGACGCAGCAAAGAACGAGATTTCTCCTGACGATGTAATACTTGAAAAACTAGTTGACACCCGTAAAAAAGGCGACCTTAACAACAACGGCAAGATCGACGCGAGTGACCTTTTGCAGGTCAAGAGCCATATAAAGAAAGTCAAGCCACTTGAAGGTGAAGACTTCAAGATAGCTGATGTTGATGACAACGGCGCGATAAACGCAGCAGATCTTCTGAAAATGAAAGCGCATATGAAAGGCGTAAGCTATCTTTGGTAAAATGAGAAAGAGCTCCGCTCCGGCGGGGCTTTACTTTTTTTCATTTATATGATATAATAGCTACAGCTATTCTTTGGAAGGATAATTACTATGGTTTTGTATTTTGACTGTGATAAATGGGGCAGCAATTTCAGCGTGCCTGCAAGTGTTGCAAATGAATATCTGAAGCTCTGCGATCCGCTGTACCTGAAGGTGCTGATCTATGCTCTGGCTCAGAATTCTCATTATCTTGAGCAGACTGAGATCGCCTCTGCCTGCGGTGTTAGTGAGGATATAGTGAGCGATGCCTATAAATACTGGACTTCTAACGGTGTTTTGAGATGCGAGGATGCGCCGGTCAGCAGGGCAGCCGATACTGCATCACCTGCAAAAGCCGAGCAGCCTTCGCAACAGCTGAGCCCTGTTAAGGCTATTGACCCCACAAAAGCTTCTGTGAGCAATAAGCTTGTTATAAGATATACAAATTCTGAGATACTTGAAAAAACAAAGTCAGACAAGCAGCTTGCAGGCCTTTTAAATGAGATACAGTCAGTTCTCGGCAGAACGATAAACTCTACCGAGCAGGGCGAGCTTATCGCACTGTATGAATACTACGGCTTTGATGCCCCCTCGATAATCCTCTCGGCTGAGTATTGCTGCTCACTTGAAAAACCGAGGGTCTCCTACCTTGCAGCTGTGATGAAAAGCTGGTATGAGAACGATATCCTGTCATATAAACAGATAGAGCAGGAGATCATCAGGGCAACGTCTGTAAGAAAATTTGAGAACAGGATAACATCGATGTTCGGAATGACTTCTAAGCCCTCAAAAGCTCAGCTTGAATACATCAGGGCTTGGAAGGACATGGGCTTCACCGCTGAAATGATAGAGATAGCCTATAACAAGTGTATGGATAATACCTCAAAGCTCAATTTCAAGTACATAAATTCCATACTAACAAACTGGGCTGCCAAGAGCATAAGCACGCCCTCGCAGGTCGATGAGGAGGACAGCAGATATCACAGCCGCAAGACCCGCTCCTCTGCTGAGGAGAAGACCTCTTACGATCTTGAAGAATTTGAGCGCTTTGCAAGAGAGTTTGACCTAAGCAAGGCCGGCAGACCCTGATGAACGGAGGATAACACTTTGAACTATACCAGAGATGCCTATGAGAGGGCGGAAAAAACTCTCGGTAAAAGGCGCGAAAAAGCTTTTGACGAGCGCGATGAACGCTTTGAGAGAGCATCGGCCATATTGCCTGAGATATCGGGGCTGGAACGCTCACTGACAAAAAAGAGATTTGATTTTCTTCGCTCTATCGGTTCGGGAGACAACGGTTCGGCGCTCACGATATCTGAGCTAAGAGAGGAGACCGGCAAGACAGAAGCAATAATCGAGCAGATGCTCCTTTCTGCTGATCTGCCTGCCGATTATCTTGATTATCATTTCACCTGCCCCAGATGCAAGGATACGGGCTACCGTGACGGTGTAAGGTGCGATTGCATGACAAAGCTGCTGGAGCAGTATACGGTTGAGGAGCTTAATAAGCAGTGCAGCATAAAGCTTCATTCGTTCGATGAGTTCAGGCTTGATTATTATCCTGAGACCTCTGATGACGGTGATGCACCGAGAAACCGTATGCTGACAGTATACAATAACTGCAAGTCATATGCCGAAGACTTTGACGGCAGCGCACAGTCATTGTTTTTGTATGGCAGAACAGGCCTTGGCAAAACGTTTCTGTCATCATGCATAGCTGCTGAGGTAATGTCAAAGGGCTATTCGGTGGTGTTTTTCTCTTTCCCGACACTGTTTTCAAAGCTCGAAGACGAGCATTTCGGGAGATCAGATGAAAGAACTATGGAGATACTTATGTCGGCTGACCTTGTTATACTTGATGATCTTGGGTCTGAATTCAAAACTCAGTTTACTGAGGCAAAGCTGTATGAGATCGTCAACGGCAGAATGAACTGTGATAAGCCGACCATAATCTCTACAAATCTTACAGTTCATCAGCTGCAGGATACATACAATGAGAGGATAATCTCCCGCGTGATGATGGAGTTTGCACCGCTCAGGTTTGTCGGCAGCGATATAAGACAGGTGATCAGAAGGAGATCATATTCAATGTCAAACTGAAAAAAGCCATTGCCCTTTAATTCGGACAATGGCTTGATTTTTTATTCTTTATACAGCAGCAAGGCCGTTTTTAAGATCTTCAAGAATGTCGTCAACATTTTCAAGACCTACCGAGAACCTTACCATGCCGCCGTTGATGCCGGCAGCGACCAGCTGCTCATCAGTCAGCTGCCTGTGGGTAGCTGATGCAGGGTGCAGAACACAGGTGCGGATATCTGCAACATGAACCTCGTTAGATGCAAGCTTCAGGCTGTCCATAAACTTAACGGCAGCATCTCTTCCACCCTTGATGACGAACGAGATAACGCCTGACGACCTTCCGCCGAGGTATTTAACGGCTCTGTCGTGATACTTGTCGCCCTCAAGTGCCGGGAAGGTAACGCTCTCTATCTTGTCTGAGCTTTTCAGATATTCAGCGACCTTTATAGCGTTCTCGCAGTATCTGTCCATTCTGACGGGAAGAGTCTCCAGGCCGAGATTGAGCAGGAATGAAGAGTTTGCAGCAGGATAGCAGCCGAAGTCTCTCATAAGCTGCATTCTTGCCTTGACGATGTAAGGCGCAAAAGGATATTTCTCAGTATAAACTGTTCCGTGATAGCTCTCATCGGGTTCTGTCATACAGGGGAACTTGCCCTGTGTCCAGTCAAACTTGCCGCTGTCAACTATAACACCGCCTACCTGAACGGCATGACCGTCCATATACTTTGAAGTCGAATGGATAACGATATCAGCGCCCCACTCGATAGGTCTGCAAAGGTAAGGTGTTGCAAAGGTGTTGTCAACGATGAGCGGCACACCGTTTGCATGGGCACACTCAGCCCACATCTCGATATCAAACACTGTAAGTGCAGGGTTCGCGATAGTCTCACCGAACACAGCCTTTGTGTTAGGTTTGAATGATGCAAGAAGCTCTTCCTTTGTTGCGTCAACATCAACGAAGATACACTCTATCCCCATTCTTTTCAGGGTGACCGCAAACAGGTTAATCGTTCCGCCGTAGATAGAGGACGATGAAATAAAGCTGTCTCCTGCCTCACAGATGTTAAGTATCGACAGAAGGGAAGCTGCCTGACCGGAAGATGTGCACATCGCTGCAACGCCGCCTTCAAGGGCAGCTATCTTCTTTTCTACAGCATCTGTCGTCGGGTTTTCAAATCTTGAATAGATAAGGCTCTTGGTGGGGTCATCAAAAACGGCAGCAACATCATCTGTAGAGTCATATACATAGGTCGTGCTCTGCACAATGGGAACGACTCTGGGTTCTCCGTTCTTGGGTGTGTAGCCTTCGTGAAGGCATTGAGTTTCAAATTTCATTTCAAACAGTCCTTTCTTGTTATTCGTAATAAATAAAGCTTTTTACGCTGTTTATACAAGCATCTATATCGCTCTGATCGTGCCCGTAGAATGAGAATGACAGCACTATGTATGTGTCTTCACTGTATTCATAGTAGGCATCAACGTTAGTCTGTTCATCTATGCCGAGGTCTGGCTCTCCATAAAAGTGGAAAACATCGTAAAACCCTTTTCTTGTATCATCAAGCTTCCATACCTCAGTGCTCTCGATCTCAAAGCTGTCACCGGTAATGCCGCTTATTTCCTGTATCATGTCATCAAAAGTCTTAAACGGCGCAGGGTCGTCGCAATCGTCCTCATCATTCGGATAGCGCTTGGCGTGAAGCTCTGCCTTGATGTGAGAGTCTTTTTTCTGGTTCTGGTGCATAAGCTCCTGAACCATCATTTTCTTGTAGCCGTCATATTCATCGTGCCAGTAATCCGAAACACCGCTCGGTGCAACACCTGAGGGGAGAGTTACCTTAAAGCCGTAATCCCCGACAGTGAAATCCGTATCGTGCTCGGTGCCGCTGACGTCATCGCCCCAGCAGGAGAGCCACTGATAAGAGTCAACAAGCATATAGGTGTCTGACTCTTCGATATCGCACCTTATGATATCGCCGTCAACGCTGAATTCAACAGAGTCATAGCTGAGCCCGTGACCGCTCTTCAAAACCATAAGGTTTTCAAACGGCACATTCCCCAGATCATCTCTGTTAATAACAAAGCTCAGTACGGCATCGCTGCCTTGAAGATCAACAATAACAGGGCAGCCTACCAGCCCCACAACACCTGACGACATCACATCGGCGCCGAGACCGTTTTCAAGGCTGCTGTAGCCAGTCGGAGAATAGACCTCCATTATCACCTCGGCAAATTCAGGGGGATCACCCTGACCGAGCGGAAGATTATACAGTATCGGGTAGTCGCCTGTCGTGATATCTTCGCTTGTAACTGTGTCTGTGCTTTCTGCCGAGCTTACAGCCTTTATCGCAGCTTCTTTCTTGTATGAACGTGAGCTGTCGTCAGTATCTGTCTCGGTGCAGGCTGTCAGCAGCATCAGCGCCGCAAGAAAAGTGATCGCTTTTTTCATTATTATCTCCATGTTTCTCTTATGTCAACTCTGCTCATGCTCACTGCGCTTTCCATAGCAATGCGCACGCTCTCTTTCGTATCAACGCCCTGCGCAGATAGTGACTTGACAAGCTTTGCAAGGGCAGCTCCGAAAACTACGTGCAGCCCGCCTGCCTCACAGTATGGGATCGCGAGCTCGCTCATCGGCTGCCACAGCATTTTAAGGTATGAAAACATATCGTCTCCGACAGTGCAATTCCTGACAACACCGAATTTTTCACTTCCGGCCGCTGAGGATACATACTTCATGATCTCATTTATATCGGGCAGTCCAGCGCTTACCCTTGAAACCATACCCCACAGAGACAATCCCTCGCCGATAAGAAGTCTGTCGGTAAGCTCACCAAAATAGTAATGTCTGCCGCTTTTGTCGGAGTAAATATCAAAGACCGCGCTCTCTTCGTTTCCTCCGGAAAGAAGATACTCGCTCCTCACATCAGCCTGACAAGCATAGCCTGCCACGCACCCCATAGCACATAACACAGACTCAGCATAGATCGCTCCGTCAACAGCCATAGCATTTGTCAGCCTTTGCACCAGCAGGTCAGCTCCGCGGCTGATATTTTCGCTGTCCATTTATACGTTTATCTCCGCAACATCATCAGATACGCCGTTCTCATCAAGCACGGGCTTTACGCAGTTTGCTATAAACTCCTCCACCTGCTGAGGACACCTTCCGATGAAGTTCTCGGGCTTCATTATCTCGTCCATCTTCTCCTTGGTCATACCAAATATCGGATCCTCAAGGATAAGCTCGCAAAGATTATTGTCAAGGCCCTCCTGCTTAACTCTTGCTCCGGCCTTCATTGAAAGCTCTCTGATGCGCTCGTGGAGCTCCTGACGATTGCCGCCGTTTTCAACAGCGTCCATCATTATGTTCTCAGTTGCCATAAAGGGCAGCTCTGCCATAACTCTCTTTCTTACGATCTTTTCGTAAACTACAAGGCCGTTGTCGGGGTCTGTAACATTTAGCATTATGTTCAGTATAGCGTCAACACCAAGGAATGCCTCAGGAACAGATATACGCTTGTTTGCGGAGTCATCAAGAGTTCTCTCAAACCACTGTGTACCTGCTGTGAATGCAGGGTTCAGAACGTCACAGATCACATATCTGGCCAGTGAGCAAATACGCTCGTCTCTCATCGGGTTGCGCTTATATGCCATAGCTGATGAGCCTATCTGGTTTTTCTCAAACGGCTCCTCTATCTCCTTGAAGGACTGAAGGATACGGATATCGTTACCAAACTTCATTGCAGACTGAGCTATGCCTGCAAGTGCCTGACAAACCGCAAAATCGACCTTTCTTGAATAGGTCTGGCCGGAAACCGGAACTACTGCTTCAAAACCCATCTCCTCACAGATCAGCCTTTCGAGCTCCTTTATCTTATCGGTATCTCCGTGGAAAAGCTCCATAAAGCTTGCCTGTGTACCTGTTGTTCCCTTTGAGCCCAGAAGCTTTAGTCTCTTCATCTGGAAATCCAGATCTTCGAGATCCATCAGCAGCTCATTGCACCAGAGAGTAGCTCTTTTGCCGACGGTGGTCAGCTGTGCAGGCTGCAAATGCGTATATGCAAGGCAGGGCAGTGATTTATACTTGTCTGCAAAGGCAGCAAGCTGAGCTATTACCTTTACAAGCTTTCTCTTTACCACCTGCATTGCATCTCTCATGATTATAACATCTGTGTTATCACCAACATAGCAGCTGGTGGCACCTAGGTGGATGATACCTGCTGCATTGGGGCAGGCGTCGCCGTATGTAAGCACATGAGCCATAACGTCATGGCGTCTGATCTTCTCATATTCGGC
This sequence comes from uncultured Ruminococcus sp., assembly GCA_902767035.1. Lineage (GTDB taxonomy): Bacteria > Bacillota > Clostridia > Oscillospirales > Ruminococcaceae > Hominimerdicola. The sequence goes on along the minus strand of CACXFU010000064.1, from coordinate 2,641 downwards.
AGCCTTTACATAGTCGATATCATCAATGTGAGCTTCGAGCTCATCTACCTGTTCCTGAGTTATGGGCAGGCCAAGCTTCATCTCAGATCTTGCAAGAGCCACCCAGAGCTTTCTCCATGTGGTGAATTTCTTGTCGGCTGAGAAGATATACTGCATCTCCTTGCTCGCATAACGGGTGCAAAACGGGCTTTCATAGCTGTTTGTCATAACTATCTGTCCTTTCAATGTCAGAATAAATAAAAGTACAAAGTTATTATACCACAAACTCTTATGATTTGCAACCAAAAACGCAAAAAAAATCCCCCGCCCGAAGGCAGGGGATAAATGATATCACTGAATATCCTTGTCGTCAAAAACGTCTCCGCACTGTGGGCAGAACTTAGGCGGGTTCTTAGGATCATCCGGTACCCAGCCGCACTTGTCGCACTTGTAGAGAGGTGCGTCTGCAGGCTTAGGCTGACCGCAGTTCTGGCAGAACCTGCCCTGATTAACAGTACCGCAAGCGCAGGTCCAGCCGTTTGCTGCAGGAGCAGGAGCGGGAGCAGGCTGAGGCTGTCCGCAATTCTGGCAGAACTTGCCTGTGTTCTGTGTTCCGCAAGAGCAGGTCCATGCGTTGGGATCGGGAGCCGGCTGCTGAGGCTGCTGGAAAGCACCGCCCATGCCGCCCTGAGGCTGAACAGGCTGATTGCCGTTCGGGTTGTAGCCGGGAGCACCGCCGCCGTTGCCATACATACCAGCGTTCATCTGAGCGTTCTGGTTGAAGGAGTTGCCTGCAAAGCCCATACCCATAAAGCCTGTGAATGCGCCTGCAGAGTTGCCTGCTGCTGCCTCACGAGCTCTGTTAACGGACATAGCATCCATAGCGCCGAGTCTTCCGTAACGGTTTGCAGCGTCTGCCTCCTGGAACTGAGCGATCTTCTTCTTGCTCTCCTCATCAACGTTGAGCTCTACGGACAGGCTCTTGAGCTGTACGCCCTTGTCAGTCCACTTGTCGGTGAGCTTCTGGTTCATGATGTCAGCAAGATCATCAGCATATGCGATTATCTGATCGTAAGGGATCTGCTTCTTAGAGAGCTCAGAGATACAGATACCGAACTTAGGCTTCATATCTGTTTTGAGCTGGCTCATAAATGTTGCGCCGTCGCCTGAATCAGCAACGAACGGCTGACTGATGTCGTGGATATTATTCTCATAGAATGCAACAGGATCAACCACTCTGAGCTCGAACTCACCGTGTCCCTGAGCGTTCAGAGAGAGGTTCATCTCACCGTCACGGAAGGGCACGTTGCCAAAGCCGATCTTGTTGCCGACCATAGGTCTGAGGTTTATGTATACAAGACGCATGGTGTGCTTTGCCATACCGCCTGCAACAAAACGTCCGCCGATATCCTTCAGAGAAGGTATAAAGTCTTTGAGTCCGCCTCCGAGAAGGGAAGGTGCAGTAGTAGAGTCATATCTGTACTGACCTGCTATCTCATTGTCGGTAGCTACTACGAGGTCATGCACCTTGCCGTCCTCAACGAGCAGAGCTGCCTGGTTGATCGCAACATCGAATACCGAGCCGTTAGAGATATAAGACTCTGTACCCTTCTGGTTGCTTCCTCCTCTTACATTGCTTACCTTTGTACCCGCGATACAAAATGTACGCTGATCCATACCGTCGCAGCGGAAGTATTCCTGCCATTCATCGGCAAGCTTTCCGCCAACAGCACCGATAGCTGCTTTAATTAATCCCATGGTGATTCTTCCTTTCCTGATTATTATATAGACGATCTGAACGATCGGTTCTATCTTGATCTCTTGATCTTGTTGACCTTCCAGGTCCTCTCGATCGATATCTCTTTGTTTGCAAGCTCTCCGCCGCAGTACTCACACACCTTGTTCCTGCCGATAGCCGTCATAGGCGCACCGCAGTATGGGCATCTGAGACTTGCAAGCTCGCCGTCACCCTCGTCTGTCAGGTGATAAACGTACTTAGCTTCGTAAACGTGCTGCTGGAGAGACTTTTTCTCCGGCTGGTATTCAAGCGCCGCCTGATAGGTGATGACTGCCTCAGTGTCATATTTCCTATAGTCGCTCATAGCTACCTTATGTATCCTGAGCTTTTCATACTTGACAGAATTTATATCGATAAGGCTCTCGACCTCAAGCACAAAGGCTTCAGTGCAGTAAGCCCTGAGTCTGTCGGCACCGGTTCGTTCGTTCAGCACCGCAAAGTATGTGGAAATAGCGCTTCTTACAATCTCGCTCGCATAATTCGGGTCAAACCCGGGGAAATCTCTCTGTACTCTTTGCCTCATAAGCCCCTCAGCGCCTGAGATGCTCATAGGCACTGTAGCAGCCTCATCGGTAGCTTTTTTTATCTGATCCACCAGCTCTCCCGCCTTTTTCACTCCGACAGAGACCTTGTAGATCACAAACCCTGCAGTGACCGCTATGATAACACCGACAGTGATCTGTATTATAAGTGCAGATGTCATTTATCAACAACGCTCCGTTCTTACATAAATCCGCCGAAAAGATAGCCGAGGATCCCTCCGCCCAGAGCACCGATAAGCGAGTAGATAGTCAGCTTTATCTTGTCAATAGGCAGATTTCCGATGAATTTACCGGTCTGGCCGTTCATCGCAAAGAAGTATTT
>CACXFU010000063.1 GCA_902767035.1 uncultured Ruminococcus sp. | reverse complement strand
CCGAGCTGAAGATGTATCAGTGCGGTCTGCCTAAGGAGATGGCACTGGAGCTGTTCAAGCCGTTTGTTATGAAGAGACTGGTCGATACGAACCCGTCTATCAATATAAAGTCTGCAAGAAAAATGGTGGACAGAGCAAAGCCCGAGGTATGGGACGCTCTCGAGAACGTTATCCAGAACCACCCGGTAATGCTCAACCGTGCGCCTACGCTTCACAGACTGGGTATCCAGGCGTTTGAGCCGATACTCGTTGAGGGCAGAGCTATCAAGCTTCACCCGCTGGTTTGTACGGCGTTCAACGCTGACTTCGACGGCGACCAGATGGCCGTGCACCTGCCTATCTCGGCAGAGGCTCAGGCTGAGGCAAGGTTCCTTATGCTGGCAGCTAACAACCTGTTAAAGCCCGCTGACGGACGCCCTGTTGCCGTTCCTACTCAGGATATGATACTGGGCTCCTACTACCTTACACTGAAAAAAGACGGAGAACCCGGTGAGGGCAAGGTGTTCAGAGATGTGAACGAGGCTATCATGGCTTACGATCAGAAACTGGTGTCTCTGCACGCTGCCATAAAGGTAAGGATAACAAGACAGATCGGCGACAAGCAGGTATCGAAGATAATCGATGCCACTGTGGGCAGACTGATATTCAACTCTATCATACCGCAGGATCTCGGCTATGTTGACAGAACACAGTCAGAGCAGCAGTTTGAGCTTGAGATATCGTTCCTTGTCAAGAAAAAGCAGCTGTCGGACATCATCGACAGATGTATACAGAAGCACGGTACCACCAAGACCTCTGAGGTGCTTGACGACATCAAGAGCCTCGGCTACAAGTATTCCACAAAGTCAGCTATCACTGTCGCTGTATGCGATGCGTCTATACCTGAGACTAAGAAGGATATTCTTGAAAAGGCTGACGGCCTTGTTGACAAGATCGACAGGCAGTACAAGAGAGGTTATATCTCCAGAGAAGAGAAGTCGAAGAAGTTCATCGAGATCTGGAACGCCGCTACTGACGAGGTAACAGATGCCCTTAAAGCAAACCTCGATCCGTATAACCCGATCAACATGATGGCTGATTCCGGAGCCCGTGGTTCGATCAACCAGATCAGACAGCTCGCAGGTATGAGAGGACTTATCGCAAATACGTCCGGTTCTACTATCGAGATGCCTATCAGGGCTAACTACCGTGAGGGTCTTAACATTCTGGAATACTTCATTTCCTCCCGTGGTGCACGTAAGGGACTGGCAGATACCGCCCTCAGAACGGCTGACTCAGGTTATCTGACAAGAAGACTTGTTGACGTTTCACAGGACGTTATCATCAGAATGGAAGACTGCGGTACCAAGACAGGTATCGACGTATTCGACATAAAGAACGGCAACGAAATGATCGAGCCTCTCGTTGAGAGACTTGTGGGCAGGTTCCTTGTTGAGGATCTCAAGGATCCTAAGACAGGTGAGAATATCTGCTCGAAGTCAAGGCTCATCAACAATCACGATGCCGAGAGGATAGTTGCAGCTCTTGAAGAGCAGGGAAGAGATTCCATAGCTATCCGTTCAGTGCTGCAGTGTGCTGCGCCTTACGGCGTTTGCGCTAAGTGCTACGGCGCTAACCTTGCAAACGGCAATATCGTTCAGGTCGGCGAGACTGTCGGCGTTATCTCCGCTCAGTCTATCGGTGAGCCGGGTACTCAGCTGACGATGAGAACCTTCCATACAGGTGGTGTCGCATCGGCAGAGGATATCACTCAGGGTCTTCCGAGAGTTGAGGAGCTGTTCGAGAGCAGAAGACCTAAGGGCGCTGCTATCATTTCAAGGCTCGCAGGTCTTGTCCGCATAGAAGAGGTCAAGAAGACAAAGCAGATCACTGTCACAAGTGAGGACACAGAGAACCCCGAGCAGGAGAGCTACACCATTCCTTACGGCTACAAGATAAAGGTTCGTGAGGGACAGGCAGTTTCAGCCGGTGAGCCGCTCACTGAGGGCTCTATCAATCCTGCTGATATTCTCGCGGTCAACGGTGCAAAGGCTGTTCAGAACTACATCATGACCGAAGTTCAGAAGGTGTACAGACTTCAGGGTGTTGATATCAACGACAAGCACATTGAAGTTATCGTCCGCCAGATGATGAGAAAGCTCAAGGTCGAGGATTCCGGTTCAAGCTATCTGCTGCCCGGTGCCCTCGTTGAGAGAGCTGAGATCGCAAGGCTCAATGATGAGATACAGAAGCAGATCGATGCAGGAGACGAGAACGCTAAGCTGATCGTGACAACACCTGTTCTCCAGGGTATCACAAAGGCTGCAAGCTACTCCGATTCGTTCCTGTCGGCAGCTTCGTTCCAGGAGACCACTAAGGCTCTTACGGACGCTGCTATCAGAGGAAAGACCGACAAACTCCTCGGACTCAAGGAGAATGTCATCATCGGTAAGCTTATACCTGCAGGTACGGGTATGGACGTTTACAACAACGTTCAGGTCGTTAAGAATGAGTCACAGGCTCATGCAATGCCCGATCCGTTCATCTGATAATTATTCCGGCCCGCTGAAAAAACGGCGGGTCGGATTTTTTGTTCGTATGAAACCTTTTGCGCTTTTAGTGCGTCTTAGTTAGTGAAAGGGGTGAGAAGAGTTGGAAAACGCAGACACCTTTGAAAGGGAGTATGAGGCTCTGGTAAATGAGCATTCGGATATGGTCACAACGCTTTGCATACTGCATTCGGCAAGCGTATGGGACGCTGAGGACTGCTATCAGAATACGTTCTTCAAGCTCTTTGAAGCCCTTCCTAAGGGGATAGTCGAGAATCCGAAGGCGTGGCTCATAAGGGTGGCGCTCAATGAGTGCAGAAGCCTGATGAGAAAGCGTCTGAGGAGGACGGCAGTAAGCCTTGACGAGCTTGAGATAGCATCGGAGGACAAGTCCGGAATTGAAACTCTCGATGCGGTGTTTTCGCTCAGCCCGAAATACCGTGATGTGATATACCTGCATTACTATGAGGATATGCCCGTGGCAGAGATCGCAGATGCGATGGGCGTCGGGGAGAACACTGTGAAAACAAGGCTCAGAAGGGCAAGAGCAAAGCTTAAAGACGTACTCTGACAGCTGGAAGGGAGGAAGAGATATGGATATAAAAAAAGGGTTTGAGCTGATAAAAACACCTGATGACTGGAAAGAAAAAGCACTTCACCACAGAAAGAATGAGCAGATAAAGATAACACATTCAAAAAGTGCTGGGATCATCTGTGCGGCGCTTGCGGCAGTGGTCATCGGCGGAGCTATGGTCTCAGTGCAGAAGCCCCACAGGGTAAAGACGATATCATCGGCAGCAAGCACTGAACAGGAGAAAGCAGACGGCAAAACAGCTGCTTTGAAAAACAAAGACAGCAAAGAATATGTTGGCAGGGAAGAGGCCGAAAGGCTGCTTGGTGAGATAGGCACGACCAGGCTTTTTAAGGGAACTATAGTCTCTGCGAACAATCAGAGTCAGGTGATGATAGCACTGGGTGATGAGTATACGCCTGCAAACGCTTCAAGCGTAGTGACCGTATCGTTCGCAGACTGCAGGAACCTGACATTCGGGGATACGGGAGGAAAGTTCTACACTACAAGTGATTACTGCAGGAGCGGCAACAGTATTGAGTTCATAGCCACAGCGAACAGCATTTATTATACAGACGAAGGAAACGTTCTCGGCCTGAGCCCTTATCGCCCCCAAGCAGAGGCGGCAGCAGTGATCTTTGAGGAGGAGCCGAATGAGACCTATCGGATACTGAAGGAAAGATATGAGAACGCTTATAACGACAGTGTAGCGAATATGCTGGATAAGCAGTCTCTTTTATATACCGACCCTGACTTCGTTCTGAAATTCGGATACCAGACTGAGTTCTGGCAGCTGGAGGATAACGACCTTCAGATAATAGTCGAGGAGCCTGTGATGTACAACGAAGTGACCTTCAAGGTCACACTGCTCGGCAAATGCAGATTTGACTGGGATAGTATGGAAGAGCACAGAATGGACTTCACTGTTGACGGCCATGACTATTACTTTATGCAGTTCTATGACGGAACTGACGAACCTTCGGATATCAGCTGGAGCGGCGGCTATGAGGACAATGAGCAGAGCAGTCTGGAGTTCTGCCTGCCTATCGGAGGTGTACAGTATACTCTTGATGAAGAGCCCTACATCGTGCGTATCTATGACGCCGAGACCGATGCCTGCCTTTATGAGATAAAAGCAGGTCAGGTATAGGATAGCTGAAATGCCGCGGCTTTTGCCGTACCATACACCCTTTACCCCGTTTTGCAGACAGTCTGATAAGGCTTACGATATCAGCATTTGAGGACTGAAAGCAGACACGCCTGCCCGTGAGAGAGACCGCTCACGGGCAGGTTTTTCACGCTTTGAGCGTAATGTGACGGCTAGGGAGCGGAGCAGAGCAGGCGTTTTTGTCTAAAAAGCCGAAAATAAGGGCTCTGATACGTAAAAACGCTTGACAAAGTCGGGCACTTCGTGTATAATAGACAAGTATGCTGATGTATTATGCGTTAGTGTATAATTTTTACGAAAGGAGAGAAAATATGCCAACCTTTAACCAGTTAGTTAGAAAGGGTAGAAACGTGCTTGAGGACAAGTCTACAGCACCTGCACTTCAGAAGAGCTTCAACTCCAAGAAGAAGGTAGTTGTTGACCAGAGCTGCCCTCAGAAGAGAGGCGTTTGCACAGTTGTAAGAACTGCTACACCGAAGAAGCCTAATTCGGCTATGAGAAAGGTTGCCAGAGTTAAGCTGACAAACGGAAACGAAGTTACAGCTTATATCCCGGGCATCGGTCATAACCTTCAGGAGCACTCGGTCGTTCTTATCAGAGGCGGACGTGTTAAGGATCTCCCTGGTGTGAGATATCACATCATCAGAGGCACACTTGACGCACAGGGCGTTGCAAAGAGAATGCAGGCAAGGTCCAAGTACGGTGCGAAGAGACCTAAGGCAGGAGCTGCCAAGTAATCAGTTTACGAAAGCTCACATTTAAAAAGGTAAAACTCATTGTCGTGAAAACGAAGACCACAGTTTGTGTGGAGTGATTTATATATACACTCTGCCGGAAGTAACTGTCGGGGCTGCAGGGTAGGGGATGGACCCGAGGACTGCAGAGCGAGTACCTGTGAATTCATTATTATGAAGGAGGGAATCAAAGTGCCAAGAAGAGGCAGAGTAGCGAAGAGAGACGTTCTGACCGATCCTGTATACAATTCAAAGCTCGTTACCCGTCTTATCAACAACATCATGCTCGACGGCAAGAAGGGTGTTGCCCAGAAGATCGTTTACGGAGCATTTGAAATCGTTGAAGAGAAGACTGGCAGACCTGCACTTGAAGTATTCCAGGAGGCTATGGACAACATCATGCCTGAGCTTGAGGTAAAGGCTCGCCGTGTGGGCGGTGCTACCTATCAGGTACCTATGGAGGTTCGTCCTGACAGAAGACAGACTCTCGGACTCAGATGGATAACCAAATATTCTCGT
>CACXFU010000062.1 GCA_902767035.1 uncultured Ruminococcus sp. | reverse complement strand
TTAGCTCGGGGGGTGAGTATTGCTGTTGGCTTTTTTACAGCTTTGGGTGCGTGCACCTGCACCATTGCCCTCGCTCACTACTGAGCGGGGGATTTTTCATTTTGTTTAGCTCTAGCATCACATAGGCACAAAAAGACCGCTCTCCTGCTGATATCTCAGCTGGTGAGCGGTCATTGTTTTTATTATTTAGCGGCAGCTTTTATCCTGCCCCTGGCTTCCCTGCTCCATACAAGGCCGGCCATAAGCCAGAAATACGGAGACGATGTGACAGAACTGATGTTGAAAAACGCCTGTATCAGATATGCCGTGACAGCGATCACGAACGCAGCCTCTGCCGCGGACGCCTCACCGCAGATAAACGCTTTCAGCGTTCTGCAGCCCTTTACAAGCGTTATCAGAATGAACGCACAGGTAAAGATAAGCGCGAACACGCCTCTCATCATAAGGATATCAATGTACTCATTATAGCTCCTGTCAGTATCAAGGCCATAATCGCCTATCATTTCCTTCCAGTTATCGGGGCCTACGCCAAACATCAGGTTCTGCTGTGCCACGAACGAGCCGTTATCCCAGAGATAGGTGTATACCCACTCCCCCTCGGTGTTTCGGTCGATATCCGATATTGAGAGCCTGTCAAAGCTGTCGTGATAGATGAGCCTCTCATCGAGCAGCCTGAATTTGCCGCTTCCTGCAAGGGCGCCGAAGATAACGCCGGATGCGAGCATCGCGGCCATGCACACAGCCACAGGCTTTTTGGCCTTTTCCTTGCCTGCCCTGACAGCGGCCACCACAAGTGTGAGCAGCAGCACAACACCGAACCCTATAACTCCGGTAAGCGTGCAGGTCATTATCAGCACAGATGCCATGAGCGCAGCTCCTGCTCCGCAGAAGATCATTCTCTTTTTGGACTCTGCATAAATAAGCCCGAACAGTGCCAGAGCAAAAGTAAGCGTCAGCACTGCAGCCAGCGCGTGCGGTGAGCACACAAAGCCGGTCGGTATGTACTCTCTTGTGCAGTAAAGGTGCTGCCTGTCATCATATATCAGGCCTTCTTTTTCATTACTGAAGCTGTAGAAAACGTCTTTGAAGTAGTTTGGCACTATCTTTGCCGTTGCTGGTATTGCCTGAAGCAGACCCACTATGCTCTGGAAAATGCCGAAGCAGATAAACGTATCCGAGACCTTCAGTCTTCTGTCTGCATTTGTAACACATAGCCCTGACGCAAACAGACCCCAGTAGCCTATGATCGTGAGCAGACCCTCTGACCTGTCAAGGTAGCCATAGATCGCAACGAACCTCTCGCTTGAAAGCAGCGCCGATACCACGGTAACTGCTATCACCAGCACAGGGACAGCCAGCGCCTTGTTCTTTTCTATGAGCACCTGCTTTTTCATACAGGATATCAAAAAGATCAGAAAGCCGATAAAGCCCGTGATTATCACGGCCGTAGATATAAAGAATATGAATTTTTCGTTCAGATAAAGAGTTCTGTTTACGGTCTCGTCAACACCGTACTTTATGTTTTTAGTAAAGTAATACGGTATAGCCATAACGCACAGGAAAACGATACAGATAATGGCATAAACACCGCTCATCTTCTGTGCCGATTCCTCTGTCATATTCACTATAAAGTCGCTTTTTCCGCTGGTGCCGAAAAGGTGCTTTACCTCTTTTTTGTTTTCAGTTTTCTTTCCCATTATAATTCCTCCCTCAGGAGTTTTCGCTCTTTTGATCAATACTAAAAAAGCGGACAGTTACCTGTCCGCTTTTATTCAGAACACAAAGCTATTTTGCATACTCAACTGCTCTGCTCTCACGGATAAGATTTACCTTGATCTGACCGGGATAGTCCATCTCTGTCTCTATCCTCTTGGCGATCTCTCTTGCCACAAGAACCATCTTTTCATCGTTTATCTTCTCGGGCTGTATCATTATCCTTACCTCACGGCCAGCCTGTATAGCAAACGACTTCTCAACTCCGTCATAGGAGCTGCATATCTCCTCAAGCTTTTCAAGTCTCTTGATATAGTTCTCATAGTTCTCGCTTCTTGCTCCGGGTCTTGCAGCGCTTATTGCATCTGCCGCCTGAACAAGTGCAGCCACTACAGTTCTGGTCTCAACATCACCGTGGTGAGCCTCGATAGCGTGGATAACCTCAGCGCTTTCCTTGTATTTCTTACATACATCTACGCCGATCTGAACATGAGAGCCCTCTATCTCATAGCTGAGAGCCTTTCCTATATCGTGGAGAAGACCTGCTCTTCTTGCAAGGTTTGCATCAACTCCGAGCTCGGAAGCCATCATACCTGCCAGATGAGCGACCTCAATAGAGTGATTAAGTACGTTCTGTCTGTAGCTTGTCCTGTATCTGAGCCTTCCCAGAAGCTTGATAAGCTCATGATTAAGGCCGTGAACATTAGTCTCAAGCACAGCTCTTTCGCCCTCCTGCTTGATCTTCTGCTCTACCTCTCTCTTTGCCTTCTCGACCATTTCCTCTATCCTTGTCGGATGGATACGGCCGTCCTGAATGAGCTTTTCAAGAGCTATCCTTGCTACCTCTCTTCTTACCTGATCGAAGCACGAGATAGTGATAGCCTCGGGAGTATCATCGATAATAAGATCAACACCTGTGAGAGTTTCTATCGTTCTGATGTTTCTTCCCTCACGTCCGATGATCCTTCCCTTCATCTCATCGTTAGGCAGTGCCACCACAGATACGGCAGCCTCGGAGACCTGATCCGCAGCGCATCTTGCGATCGCCAGCGAGATATACTGTCTGGCCTTTGCCTCACAGTCCTCCTTGACCTGAGTCTCATAATTCGAGACCCTGACAGCCTTCTCGTGAACGAGCTGCTCGTCAAGCTGTGTAAGAAGATAATCCTTTGCCTGCTCTATGCTGAAACCCGATATCTTCTCGAGCATATCCAGCTGAGAGTTCTTTATCCTCTCTGCCTCCGCCAGCTTGTCATCGGCGTTTTTCAGCTTTTTCTGCAGGTTATCCTCCTTCTTCTCCATGTTATCCAGCTTTCTGTCGATGGATTCTTCCTTCTGCTGGATCCTTCTCTCCTGCCTGGAGATCTCTGATCTTCTGTCCTTGAGCTCCTTTTCTGTTTCCTGACGCGACTTATGGATCTCTTCCTTTGCCTCGATAAGCGCTTCCTTCTTCATTGATTCCGCGTCCTTCTTAGCGGTCTCAACTATTCTTTCAGCTTCCTTTTCCGCAGACCCTATCTGAGCCTCGGCCGTCTTCTTGCGATAACCTATTCCCTGCCTGAAGCAGATAAAGCCGCTTATCGCAGCGCCAAGAACAAGAGCAACTACACACAACAGTATCGCAGTACCTAGTTCCATGTATAGCTTTCCTCCTTCTTAGAAAGTATGGATATTCATAAGAACATCCACCTGTTATTAAATTGTAAAGATACAAATTGCAAAATTAATTTTATAAAAAAGAGAACCATAGTTCCCCACTATATAAAAACTATAATGCATAATACTATTGTATAATAAAATCACTCTCTTGTCAAGGTGTTTTTCGGCTCTAATATTACAAAATTTAAAATTTTCATAAAATGTGCTTGACAAGCGGGCGAAACAGTGCTAGAATGTATTCAGATATGAAATCTGTGACGAGGAAGCCTTTTTGCAGAGATATCCTTATCAGAGAGCATTGCCGCCGGCTGAAAGCAATGCAGGATACAGCATCAGGGATACCGCCTCCGAGTGCGTTCAATACACGCCGCTGCTCAGCGTTAACGGGATAATGAGGCGTCCTTTGCGGACGTGAATCAGGGTGGAACCACGGTAATGCCGTCCCGGGAGACTTGTCTCTCGGGACTTTTGTATTTTAAGGGGTGATCGGTTTGAATAAGAGACGCATACTTGGCTTTATCTGCTATCTGCTGTCATTAGCATGCTATGGCTGCTGTGCTTATGTTACATATATTACCTATACCAACTACATTTCCGAGATGGAAGGCTTTCTTATCTTCATTCTGTTCTGGATAGGCTCATACTGGTTCTCGACATTTTTCACTCAGCTTATCCACGTTAAGAGCAAGGAAGGCAAAAACAAATGGCTTGTCAGCAAGCGCGGAAGAAGGCTTATGGGGGACGCTACCGCCGTTATAAGCGCGGCTCTCATATGCTTCTGGATATACTTTTATGTTTCAAGGTATACATCACTGCTATCATTCATGAATAAATAATGTTTACAGGAGGTTTTTAAAATGATCAACTTAAAGCTCAAAGACGGCTCAGTAAAGCAGATAGAGTCGGCTATGCCCGCATCTGAGATAATCAAGGGCATCGGAATGGGTCTTTACAAGGCTGCCTGCTGCGTAAGGATCAACGGAGAGGTAAAGGATCTCAGAACTGTTATCGACTCGGACTGCGAGTTTGAGGTCATGACCTTTGATACAAAGTCAGGTGCCGAGACGTTCAGGCACACTGCCGCTCACCTTATGGCACAGGCTGTAAAGAACCTTTATCCCGAGGCTAAGCTTGCAAGAGGGCCTGCAACGGAGACTGGCTTCTACTATGACTTTGAGGTAGCTAAGCCGTTCGCTCCTGCCGACCTTGAAAAGATAGAGGCTGAGATGAAGAGGCTCGTCAAGGAAGGCTACGAGCTCGAAAGGTTCGAGCTGTCTTACGATGAGGCTATAGCTCTTATGAAGGAGAGAAACGAGAGCTATAAGATAGAGCTTATCGAAAAGCACAACGATATGGGCGAAAAGCTCTCGTTCTACAAGCAGGGGGATTTTGTTGACCTCTGTGCAGGACCTCACCTTATGAGCATTGCACCTGTTAAGGCTTTCAAGCTTCTGCAGTGCACGGGCGCTTACTGGGGCAAGGCTGAGGACGGCATACAGCTTTCACGAATTTACGGTACTGCTTTCCCGAAGGCTTCCCTGCTTGAGGCACACTTAAAGCAGATGGAGGAGGCAAAGCTCAGAGACCACAACAAGCTGGGACGTGAGCTTGAATACTTCACGACGGTCGATTATATCGGTCAGGGTCTGCCTATACTGCTGCCTAAGGGCGCAAAGGTGATACAGACGCTCCAGCGCTGGATAGAGGACGAGGAATACAAGCGCGGCTATCAGCTGACAAAGACGCCTTTTATTTCAAAAAGAGAGCTCTATAAGATATCCGGTCACTGGGATCATTACAGAGACGGAATGTTCATTCTGGGCGACCCCGATGATGAAACGAAGGAGTGCTACGCTCTCCGTCCGATGACCTGCCCGTTCCAGTATCAGGTATTCCTGAACAGAAAGCGCTCCTACAGAGACCTGCCTATGAGACTGGGTGAGACCTCTACCCTCTTCAGAAAAGAAGACAGCGGCGAGATGCACGGACTTATCCGTGTGCGCCAGTTCACGATCTCTGAGGGACATCTGATAATCAGACCTGAGCAGCTTGAGGAGGAGTTCAAGGGCTGTCTTGATTTGGCTGAGTACTGCCTCGAAACGATCGGCCTTGCAGAGGACGTTAGCTACCGCTTCTCACAGTGGGATCCTGCTAACCCGCACAACAAGTATGAGGGCACGGCCGAGCAGTGGGACGCAGCCCAGGGCGCAATGAAGAAGATCCTCGATGATATAGGCCTTGATTATGAGATAGGCATCGACGAGGCTGCCTTCTACGGGCCTAAGCTCGATATCCAGATAAAGAACGTATTCGGCAAAGAGGATACCCTTATAACGATACAGATAGATATGCAGATAGCTAAGAAGTTCGGAATGGAGTATGTTGACAAGGACGGCACGATGAAGATGCCTTACATCATTCACAGAACGTCTGTCGGCTGCTATGAGAGAACATTGGCACTGCTTATCGAGAAGTATGCAGGTGTGCTGCCGCTGTGGCTGGCTCCCGAGCAGGTAAGGCTGCTGCCGATAAAGCCAGAGCATAACGACTACGCTTTTGCACTTGCTAAGAGGCTTGAAGATCTGGGTATGAGAGTAACTGTCGATGATGAGGACTCGAACATCGGGCCTAAGATCAAAAACGGCAGACTTGACAGAATTCCCTACCTTCTCATAATCGGAGACAATGAGGTGGCTGCAAATACGGTCACTGTCCGTTCGAGAAAAGAGGGCGAGATACCGAATATGCCTGTTGATGATCTCGTGGCTAAGCTTGACGAAGAGGTAAAGATCAAGGCGAAATAAGAATTATGACTGCTTTCCCTGCGGAAGGCAGTCTTTTTTCAGCATTTGATTTAGCGTTTTAAATCAGCAAGTTTAATGAATATTATTTCTAATGTTCACAAGCTATACATATTAAGGCTGTATAATGACTATAACTAAATTTCAGAAGAGGTAACGATGTATAAGCTGTTGATTTTTGACCTTGACGGCACGCTCGTCAATTCGATATCTGACCTTGGAGATTCGGTAAATGCTGTGCTCGAAGAGGAGAAGCTGCCGACGTTTGACTATGAGGCCTACAAGCACATGGTGGGAAACGGCACGGCAAAGCTGATAGAGAGAGCTCTCCCCGAAAAGATGAGAACTGATGATAATATCAGGGAGTTTCACAGGAGATTTGCGCAGCAGTATCAGAAAAGGTGCCTTGACAAGACAAGGCCTTATGAAGGGATAGACAAAGCGCTGACTTTTCTGAAGGAAAGGTCTGTAAAGCTCGCGGTGGCATCAAACAAGCCTGATGAGTTTGCACGGTCAATTGTGTCGGGCCTTTTTGATGAGGGCGTTTTTGATATAGTTACAGGCAAGCGCGAGGGCGTACCCACAAAGCCCGACCCTGCCATCATTAACGATATCCTCAGCAAGACTGGCGTTTCCCCCGATGAAACACTGATTGCGGGAGATTCAGACGTTGATGTTTATACGGCTCACAACGCAGGCATAAAATGCATCGGCTGTGAGTGGGGCTTTCGCGGACGCGAAGAGCTTGAACAGGCAGGAGCCGACTTTATAATATCAAGACCCGAAGAACTCACAGAGCTTTTCAGATAATGGAGATGTTACTATGGAATTTGAAATAAGCACATTTTACAAAAAATTCTTGAAGGACGGCTTTGATGAGAACGGCGTGCTCAACTATGCTGAGCTTACTCTCGATGAAAAGTTCAACTTTGCATATGACATTCTTGATGTTATCGCCAGGGAGGAGCCTGAAAGGATAGCTATGCACTGGCTAGGTGAGAACGGTGACGAAAAGCTGTTCACCTATAAAGAACTTTCGGAGAAGAGCAACCAGGTTGCAAATATGCTGCTGGCGCACGGCGTCAAAAAGGGCGATATGGTAATGGCCGTTCTCAAAAGACATTATGAGTTCTGGTTCGTTGCCTACGGAGTTATGAAGGTAGGCGCGGTGCTTATCCCTGCGACCTGCCAGCTTATGAAAAAGGATTATACATACCGCTTCAAGGCTGCAAGCGTAAAATATATTTTTGCGACCTATGAGGATAACGTTACCGAGCATATCGACTCAGCACTGGAGGAGTATTCCGGCATGGCTGAGAAGTTCGTCTGTCACGGCTCAAAGCAGGGCTGGACTGACCTTCTGCCCGAGTTAGAAAAGTTCCCGACAGAGCTAGAGAGGCAGGATACAGGCAGGGACGACCCGATGCTTGCATATTTCAGCTCAGGCACGACCGGCTATCCAAAGATGGTAGTTCAGGCATTTTCCTATGCGGCAGGCCATATCATCACGGCCAAGCACTGGCACCACCTTGACGAGACCAGCGTTCACCTCACCGTTTCGGAAAGCGGCTGGGGCAAATGTGCATGGGGAAAAATGTTCGGGCTTACGGCTCTGGGCGCGGTAAACTTTGTTTATGACTTTGACAGGTTTGACCCCGAAAAGCTGCTGTCAGTGCTTGAAAGGTACGAGATAAACTCGTTCTGTGCTCCGCCGACGATGTACCGCTTTTTCATTAAGGCAGGCCTTGAAAAGTATGATCTGTCAAATCTCAGGTATTCGACCATTGCGGGCGAAGCCCTGAACCCTGAGGTGTTCAACCAGTGGAAAAAGTTCACGGGGCTTGATCTTATGGAGGCCTTCGGGCAGACAGAGACTGTCGTTGTTGTCGGAAACTTCTACGGAATGACGCCGAAGCCCGGCTCAATGGGCAAGCCTTCACCGCTCTACCATGTGGATATCATCGACAAGGAAGGCAACAGTGTGCCGCCTAATGTGACGGGCGAGATCGTTCTGCTGGAGGAGCGCGGAAAGCACCCTGCTGTGTTTAAAGAATACTACCGAAACAAGGAGCTTACCGATAATGCATGGCGCGGCGGCTGCTACCACACGGGCGATACTGCCTACCGCGATGAGGACGGCTATTACTGGTATGTGGGAAGGACTGATGACCTAATCAAGGCTTCGGGTTACCGCATCGGGCCGTTTGAGATAGAGAGTATACTTATGGAGCACCCGAGCGTGCTCGAATGTGCGATAACTGCTGCCGATGACCCGATAAGAGGTAAGGTAGTAAAGGCAACTATCGTGCTTGCAAACGGTTATAAGGGCTCACCTGAGCTTGTGAAGGAGCTGCAGACCTATGTTAAAAAGTCTACCGCACCATATAAGTACCCGAGGATAGTTGAGTTCGTGGACGAGCTGCCGAAAACTATCAGCGGAAAGATCAGAAGAGTTGAGATAAGGGAGAACGACGCGAAGAAAAACAATGAAGGCTAGGATCAGAACATATACTCAGAAGCAGGTGCTTGAGCTTGGGCTTGATGATGATAAGCTCGCAGCACTTGAAGAGCTCTGCAAACAAGAGAATATCAAGGTCATAAAGGCATCACCCGATCAGGGCGGCGAAAAGGTAGGCGCACTGCTCGGGCTGACAGGGTATGCCCTGAGAGGCAAGGGCGATATAACCGT
>CACXFU010000061.1 GCA_902767035.1 uncultured Ruminococcus sp. | reverse complement strand
GACGGGACTTGAACCCACGGCCTCTGCGTCCCGAACGCAGCGCTCTACCAAACTGAGCCACACCTCGAAAAGTACTATGATATTATATCACCTTATGCTTGCTTTGTCAAGAGTTTTTTCGCGTTTTTCTCTCAAAACTGCTGCAGGCGCTCACCTGCTGCCGTGAACGCCTGCTTTTTTACTGTATCTGTTCTGTCGTTTTGCTGTTATTGTCAAATGACTGCGCTACTTTTCTTACCTCGTCCTCAGATGCCAGGAACGCTTCAGCTACCAGAGGATCAAAGTGTGAGCCTGCGTCCTCCTTGATAATGCTCATCGCCTTTTCAAATGTGAACGGCTTTTTATAGCTTCTCTCCGAAACAAGCGCATCAAAGACGTCCGCTACCGCCATTATTCTCGCAGAGAGCGGTATGTCCTCGCCGCTCAGGCCGTGCGGATAGCCCTTGCCGTTCCACTTCTCGTGGTGATATTCGGAAACGTTCTTCGCTTCGTTCAGATAGCTTGAAGCCGATACCATAGCGATCGCCTTGTCAATGATCTTGCTGCCGAGGACCGTATGCGTTTTCATTATCTCAAATTCCTTATCAGTGAGCCTGCCGGGCTTGTTGAGGATAATATCTGATATGTGTATCTTTCCGACATCGTGAAGAGGTGCCGCATTTATCATATCGTCGATAAACTGGTCTGTCATCTGCTCTTTATAGAAGCCGAGCTCCTTCATCTTTGCAAGGATAATACGGCAGTATGCAGCGGTCTTTCTAACGTGGTCGCCGGTGCATTTGTCACGGTTCTCGACCATATCCGCAAGCACCATTATAAGTCCGTTCTGCATTTTGGAGATCGTTTCCGTCTTGTTCTGGATATCGGCAACAAAGCGCATACTCTCCTAAGTCGACTCAACGATAGCGCGGTAAAGGTTCTCGATCTCGTCACCTGTACGGATATCGAGCTGCTTTATCCTCTCGACGCTGTTCTCTCTCTTCTCGTCGCTGTCATACGCAAAGCGCCCTGCACTGTAAGCGATCGAATTTATCGGCAGCGTTACGTGCCTTTCTACCAGCCAGATACCAAACGCAAGGGTCAGTATGAAAAAGCTTACAAGAAGCGATACGAGCTTTGCGATAAAGCTGTAGCCGAATGCCGACAGCAGATTCATAGAGATATCCACAGCTGCATAGCACACACAGTTTCCGCTGCTGTCATATACGGGCTTATATACCGTAAGCAGCCAGCCGTATGAATCATCGCTGATGATAGGGTCGATCTTTCCGCCCTTCAGAAGAGTAGGTATATAATCCTTGAAGGAATCATCAAACGGTATCAGATTCCCCGGCTCAGACCCTTCAAGCTCATCGGTGTCAAGATCAAACACTACATGACAGCCGTCTTTTTCGATCTTATGTACGTAAACATACTCAACGTCAGGAGAGCTGTCCCTCAGCTTGTAGAGTATATCCTCTGTGGCCTTATAGCCCTCGGCCGACTCTCCCTTTTCTATATATTCATCTACCATTTCAGCATTTATCGAGCCGGCTGCAACTTCTGCAATGCCGTTTGCAAGCTTTATGTGCTCATCAAGGGTAGACTGCTTATAAAGCATAAAGCTTATCACAGTAGATGTACCGGCTATAAGTATAGATGCGGCACCAAGTATCAGCACTACTTTAGTTCTAAGAGACACAGACCTGCAGCGAGCATTTCTTACGGCCTTTTTCATCTCGCCTGAAAGCTCTGCCTGCCTGATGCCCAGAGCATCGAACCTTGACTTGTAAGCCTTGGGTATCAGCCTGATGATAAAGTAAGCGATGACGATCATTATTAGCTTATCCAGCAGTTCGGTCAGAATGTCAGCACCAAGCTGAGACAAAAACGGCGGGATCTTCTTATCAAGCAGATATTTTGCGAGCTTCTCCTCGGTGCCGCCTATCTGTGAGCCGTTAAGGTACCAGGTCAGAAATGTTCCCGGTATGCCCGTGATGACGGTAAGCACCGGCACAAGCACAAGCGCCCTCGGAAAGGATCTGAAAAAGCCCCGCTCTGACATAAAGGCTGCCGTCAGTGCCGTAAGCAT
This sequence comes from uncultured Ruminococcus sp., assembly GCA_902767035.1. Classification (GTDB taxonomy): domain Bacteria; phylum Bacillota; class Clostridia; order Oscillospirales; family Ruminococcaceae; genus Hominimerdicola. The sequence goes on along the minus strand of CACXFU010000061.1, from coordinate 658 downwards.
ATTCAGAACACCGTAGTAAAAAGCCTGAGAGTTTATGAGCCCCTTGATAAGATTAGTAAGAAAGCCCACAATAACGCCGGGCAGGTATCCGCCGACTGCTGCTGCCACAACGGTGCCGGCAGTATCGATATAAAGAGGCACGCCCGTAAGCTGCGTTATCAGCACGCCAAGAAGATTGAGCGCAAGCGCTGCCGCACAAAACAACAATGTATTCATTGCATAAACAGGCTTGTCATTTGTTCCGGTTTTCATAGTATCACCTGAATTCTGTCTGAAAGCATAGTATTACAATATGATTATAGCATATATTTCACGAAAAAGCAACCCACCCCACGAAAATACGCTATTTCCGCCATATCCAAGCGGTCAGCAATTCGTTTTGGTCAACAATCGGTCAACTCTCACCGAAAAACACACCGCAACAAGATAGAAAATGCGTATCTTCTCTTAGCCTGTCTCACGCTTTGGCATCTGTGGCATTGCTCTTGTAACCGCTTCACAGAGGTGGCAGTCATTGTTCTTGATCGTATGCGAATAAATACTCAAGGTGATCGTAGGACGGGCATGACCGGCTCTCTTGGCGGCATCGGCAATGCTGATACCCGCCTGTAACTGCAAGCTCACCGAGGTATGCCGGAACATATGCGGATGCACCTTC
>CACXFU010000060.1 GCA_902767035.1 uncultured Ruminococcus sp. | reverse complement strand
GTGTGGGTCCTGTGCAATGAAACGCTGTGAACCATGTCAGGCGGGGAACCGAGCAGCATTAAGCGGACTGTTTCGTGTGTCACAGTACCGCCCACACGCCCATATGTCGGATTGATTTTGTTTTGAAGGGGTGAAGCGCGTGTATCAGGCATTATACAGAAAATGGCGGCCTATGTCTTTTCAGGACGTTGTTTCTCAGCCGCATATCACGACAACACTTAAAAATCAGATCAAGGCGAACAAGACGGCGCACGCATATCTGTTCACGGGTTCAAGAGGCACGGGAAAGACCACCTGTGCAAGGATATTTGCTAAGGCTATCAACTGTCTTGACCCTCAGGACGGAGAGCCGTGTCTGAAATGTGAGATCTGCAAAAACGCCGACAGCGGTATGCTTGCGGATATCATTGAGATAGATGCGGCATCAAATTCCAAGGTCGAGGATATCAGGGAGCTTCGGGAGGGCGTTGTTTATACGCCTGAGATGTGCAGATACAAGGTCTACATCATCGATGAGGTGCATATGCTTTCCGCGGGTGCATTCAATGCCTTGCTGAAAACTATGGAGGAGCCGCCCCCGCACGTTAAGTTCGTGCTTGCGACCACCGAGATACAGAAGGTGCCTGCTACGATAGTTTCAAGGTGCCAGCATTTTGACTTTCACAGGATAAGAAACGAGGATATCGTTTCTAGGCTTATGTATATAGCTTCCGAGGAAGGGTTCACTCTTCACGAGGACGCTGCCGGAATGATAGCGAGACTTTCAGACGGCGGAATGAGAGACGCGCTCTCACTGCTCGATCAGTGTGTGGCGTTTGAGAATGACATTACGCTCGATGTGGTGTCATCTGCCGCAGGTATCGCGGGCAGGGATTATTTGTTTGACCTGCTTGAATGTATCGCATCTAAAAACACTGCCGAGGCGCTTCGGATAGTTGACAAGTTATATTCGATGTCTAAAGATCTGAAGGTTCTGGCAGGAGAGCTTCTCACGCAGATGAGAAACGTTATGCTCGTTAAGACCATTGACAATAACAAAGAGCTTATCACCTGCCTGCCCGAGGAATATGACAGACTTTGCAAAGTGGCAGCTTCGATGAAGCTCGATGATATACTTGACGATATCTCAGTTTTGCAGCAGTGCAGCGAAAGGTTCGCAAGGGCTGCTTCAAAGAGGATAGAGCTTGAGATGACACTGGTCAAGCTTTGTTCCGCAAAGAGCGCTGCTGTCCCGGCATCGCCAGATATTTCGGCACTGATGAACAGGATATCTCAGCTGGAGGCTATAGCGGCAGGCAGTGCTTGCGCTCCTCAGCCGGCAAGAGAGCAAAGGACAAGCCATCAGCCGCCTGTGCAGCAACCGACAGAGCCTGTGCAGAAGCCGTCTCAGAAGCTTTCGATGAGCGATTTCAAGCCTGTTGAAAACTGGGAGAGCATAGTTACTCAGGTAAATGAGAAGTATCCGTCTACCGGGTGCTTTTTAAAGGATTCGTCAGCCTTTTCGTATCAGAATATTCTGCTGCTGACGGTGCACAATGAGTTTTTCAAGGAAAAATTCAAAAAAGGCAGAGATGCTGCCCTGTTGAATGAAGTGCTGAAAGCAAACTTCGGGCAGACCTTCAACATCAAGGTCAGATCGGCCGGCAATGACAGCCAGAAAAGCGGAGACACTCCGCTCGATATGCTGGTTAAAAAGGCCAGAGATCTGGATATTGAGGTTGATATAGTAAAATAATAATAGCCGATCGAAAACAGACCGGCACCGTTTCTGTCACAAGCAGACGGTGCGACGGACACTTTTTGATTTGCGACCGACTATGAAAAATAATAAAAATAAGGAGTTATAATTATGAAAGCAAGACTTCCGCAGGGAATGGGCAAAGGCCCCTCAAACAATATGAATCAGATGCTCAAGCAGGCACAGAAGATGCAGGACGACATCACCGCATTGCAGGCTGACCTCGAACAGAGAGAGTTCACCGGAACAGCCGGCGGCGAGGTTGTTAAGGTAGTTATCAACGGCAAGAGAAACGTTCTCAGCCTTGAGATCAAGCCTGAGGTCGTTGACCCCGAGGACGTTGAGATGCTGCAGGATCTTATTATGAGCGCATTCAATCAGGCAGTTGCTAACCTCGATGAGATAAGCGATGCCGAGATGCAGAAGCTCACCGGCGGAGTTTCCTTCCCCGGCCTGTTCTGATATGGCTGAAAGTAACGCACTGCCGCTGGTGGTACTGTCTGAGCAGTTTGCAAAACTGCCGGGTATCGGTATGAAATCGGCGCAGAAGCTTGCATACCACGTAATGTCAATGTCCGACGGCGAGGCCAGAGCCTTTGCCGAAGCGATACTCAATGCTAAGAAGACAGTTCATCTTTGCTCCGTCTGCCAGAATTTCACCGATAAGGATATCTGCCCTATCTGTGATGATGTCAGACGTGACAAGACTACGGTCTGTGTTGTAGAGGATCCGAAGGATATAACAGCATTTGAGCGCACCAAGGAGTATAAGGGCGTTTATCATGTTCTGCACGGGCTCATCTCCCCTATCGACGGTGTGACGCCCGAAAAGCTGAAGATCAAGGAGCTCCTTGCGAGGATAGAGCCCGAAGGCATCAAAGAGGTCATCATGGCAACTAACCCCACCGTTGAGGGTGAGGCCACCGCAATGTACATCTCAAAGCTGCTAAAGCCCCTCGGCGTCAAGGTAACAAGGCTGGCGTTCGGCCTGCCTATCGGCGGCATACTTGAATACGCCGACGAGATAACCCTCTACAAAGCACTTGAAAACAGAAACGAGATATAACAAAAATGACACTGCTCGGTTTGAGTAGTGTCATTTTTTAGTTCTGAGCTTTTCAGGCAACTTCTATCGGGTCTGACACGACTTCACATTCTTCAACATAAAACGGATCAATATCGATACAGTCAGCAGGGTCAAAATGGCCTGACAAATCCCAAGCTACAGTGTCATTCATAACAGTCAGTGCATTCACAAAGAAATCTCTGTCCTTTAGCTTTTCCATAACGCCGCCACGTTTAACGAGTTCCTCAACAGAAACCTTTCTTATGGTTCCGTCAAGCATATATGCGTATACGGTATAGCCTTCACCTGCTACAGCCTGAACAACAACGGGAAACATTTTTTCATTCATTATACGCACCCCCTCAGACCAGTGGGTTTATTCTGTTAAGCGGAAGATTTTGCTTTCTAAGCCTCTTAAAAAAGTCAGACAGTATCTGTGAGCATTCCTCCTGCATGATACCGCCGATAAGCTCAGGCCTGTGGTTATACGGCAGCGAAAACAAGTCAATCACCGAACCGCATGAGCCGGCCTTTTTATCGTATGCGCCGAAGATCACTCTCTCGACCCTTGAATTTATCATCGCGCCTGCGCACATTGGGCATGGCTCCAGCGTTACATAGAGGTCACACCCGATGAGCCGCCAGCCGCCAAGCTTTCTGCTCGCTTCATTTATCGCTATCAGCTCAGCGTGAACAAGCGGGTTTTTATCGCACTCACGGCGGTTATATCCGCGCCCAACTATCTCTCCCGTAGAGCGCCTGACTACCAGCGCCCCTACAGGCACCTCTCCAAGCTCCGCCGCTATCTCAGCCAGCTGCAGAGCCTTTTTCATATACGCTTCAGCCCTCATCACAGCAGCCTCATTATCACAAACGTCATCACAAGCGATGCAGATATCCAGAGCGCTATGCTCGTAGACGCGATCATTACCTGTGTCTTCTTCATATATCTCATACCCGACCTTGCCTGTGACACCGTCAGTATCTTATACTTTTCATTCAAAAGATTATTATAGGCCACTATCGAGATACCCATAATGATTACAATTACAACTATCTCTATAAGCTCCGCCTGAGGCAGTCCCGCCAGCACCGTATAGGAAAGAATAAAATTCACCGTGTGCGAGATCACGCTCATTATTATAGGCGTGAAGATCGAGCCCGTCCTTACAGTGATAACGCCCAGCACTATAAAGCAGATAGTTACCTGAGTGTAGTAGGTTATGTCGTAAAAGCATAAAGCGCACAGAAAAGAGGTTGACAGCACAGCAAACAGATCACCGAACTGTCTGAATATCTGAAGGAACACTCCCCTGAACAAAAGCTCCTGCACTATCGGGATAGCTATACAGTTGAAGATAAAGGCCGCGATAACAGACCTTGGCTCCTTGCTGAACCAGAGAACTGAATACAGCGTATCGACCTTGAAAATGCTGAAAATATGAGGCAGGAACATATTTATTATCCTGCCGATGACCATTATCAGCAGCATTATCACTATAGAATTTGCCAGCAGGTCAAACCGTCGGGTAGACATCGGGAACGCTACCTTTTTAGGCAGCTTCGTCACCTTGAAGAATATCAGCAGCGGCACAACATATCTCGCTACACCTACCAGCCCGCTCAGCATTATAAAACTGAAATCCGCATTCTCTATATTACCTATCTGAGAGCTGTAAACATAATTTGACATTTCCGGGTAAGCACCAAGACACACAAGATACCATGTTAGGTCTATCAGAAACATTATCAGCAGCGCCACGCCCATTATGCCGCAGCACTTGACCAGCGATATCGACTCAGCAACCTCTGCAAGATGCGGCACATAGCCCTTTCCGTCAATATAGGTGTGCTCTCTCATATCGTGAACGAACTGATACCCGTAAAGGTTGTCGGAGTCAGCTCTCCAGTCAGCATACAGCTTTCTGTATTCGTCCGACTGATTAAGATAGGTCGAGTCCTTAGCGACGTCTATCATATATTCGTTATTCTTTTCCGCCAAAGGGCTCACCCCCCCTATCATAGTTATTAAAATAAATCTATAATATCAGAACGCTGCGGCCGGAGCCTTTTCATGCTCAGAGCTTATCTCATAATTCCAGTCATCTGCCCTATAGACCGCCTTGATAAATCCCTCGGTGTCAAAAACCAGGTAATAATCCTTTCCGATCTCATAGTCTTCCGCAACTTCAGCAGTGCAGGAAAAATACCTGTCTTCGCCGTAGACCACCCGCCAGTCGTCTATCTCATCATCATATCTCTTATCAATGACCGTAATCTTCTCTATCGTCCAATCATAAGCGCCGATCTTTTTCTCTACCACTTCATCGGTCAGAGACGGAAGCTTGTTATTTCTCACCTCATACTGGCTCATATCATGCGTCAGCCCGAACCACATAATTGCGGCACCGATGAAAACGAATATCATCGGGAAAACCGTCTGCATAACTACGGAGCCTGTCTTCTCGTTTTTCTTCACCATAGAGGTTACATAGTAAGGGTCCTTCGTGTCAATGGTAACGTCTATGGTCTCGCCCAGCGCAACTGGCATATCGTTTTTCTGAAACCTTCTGCTGTCCACAGCCGTATACTGACTGCCGTTATAATAGTATTCAAGAACAGGAGAAGCAACGATGTATCTGTAGGAATTATTCTCACCGCTCGTTGCCACCGACCTTACATATCCAATACACTCAGCCGATATCTGCTCGCCGACAAGTCCGCCTGCCCTGATACGCTCGCTCACATATGAGCCTACAAACAGCAGACCCGAAAGCACAAACAAAGCCCCGGCGCCGACGACCAACACCTGAGAAGCAGGCAGATAGTTCGAGATCACTGCTCCGCCCAGAATGACCGCACCTATCAGCAAAACGAACAAACCGTTTGTGCTCTGCTTCATTCCGGTCCCGTTGGCAGAATAATTCTCCTCAGACTTTGAAAAAATCATAAGCAGCCCGAAAAACACGAACAGAGCACCGAAAAGCCCTACCACCACGCGGAAGAAGCTGAGCTTAGCAAACACGATAAACGCGGCAACTACCAGCGCAATCACTATCAGCACGATGATCGTCTTTCCGGGCATAGCGGAAACGACCGAGCCTGTCTGACCCATACCCGGCTTTATAAAGTTTTTCATCGCCTCAACTTTTCTGCTGCGGTCTTCACTGAAGATCTCTGCCTCCTGCTGAGGATCAATAAACTGATCTGTGCTGAAGATGTAAGCCTTGCTCTCAGGATCAAACCTCATATCATCGCCTCCTTGCTATAACTACAATTAGTATACCACGTATCAATCTTAATGTCAAATGTGCTCGCCGCACTGCTAATTCACGCTTGACTTTTGCTTGATGCTCTTCTCTAGTGGTCGCACCTTTTCATTTTGTTATGATGCAGAAAAAATGGTGCTGGTTCATTACACAAAAGAGCTAAGAGCTTATGTTCCATACTCCATACTGCTCTTTCAACAAAAAAATCGGGCGCCCGAAGACACCCGATCTAAAAGAACTATTAATTAGTCTCTTACAGCTGTAACAACGCCGGAACCTACGGTTCTGCCACCCTCGCGGATAGCGAAACGCAGACCTTCCTCGATAGCGATAGGAGTGATGAGCTCAACGTCCATCTCTACGTTATCGCCAGGCATACACATTTCCTTGTCAGCAGGAAGTGTGATAACGCCGGTAACGTCAGTTGTTCTGAAATAGAACTGAGGTCTGTAGTTGTTGAAGAAAGGAGTATGACGG
>CACXFU010000059.1 GCA_902767035.1 uncultured Ruminococcus sp. | reverse complement strand
GAGCTCGTTGACACACAGGCTGTTGTTGACGCTATCAAGGCCGGCAAGGTTGCTAAGTATGTTACTGACTTTGCTGACGATATCGGTCTTGGTGAGGAGAATGTTATCACTCTGCCGCATCTGGGCGCTTCTACTCCTGAGTCTGAGGACAACTGCGCTGTTATGGCTGCTGATGAGCTTATGGACTACATCGAGAGAGGTAAGATCAGAAATTCTGTATCGTTCCCGAACCTTGAGCTTGCAAAGACCGCAGATCAGCTGGTTTGCGTGCTTCACAAGGCTGAGGTAAGCGCTGACGCTGTTAAGGCTGCCGCAGGTGCTGACGTTGTGAACGAGGCTACCGCTACAAAGAAGGCATGGGGCTACACACTGCTCGACGTTAAGGGCGCTGCAAATGTTGACGCTATCAAGGCTGTTGACGGCGTTGTTGGTGTAAGAGTTATCTGATAACCGGCAATAGAATAAGCATAACAAAAGCCTGTCTGTTTTTAGTATAGACAGGCTTTTTCTATTTACCCGAAGGGGTTGGTGGACGGTGTTCGCAGTACTGACCCTTCGGGGTGCTCGCCGCACGGCTAACTCACGCCGTACTTTTGCTTGAACGGTAACATAGTGGTCGCACCTAATAAATAGTTGTGTACCCAAAGGGGTTGGTGGACGGTGCTCGCCGCACGGCTAGCTCACGCCGTACTTTTGCTTGAACGGTAACATAGTGGTCGCACCTAATAAATAGTTGTGTACCCGAAGGGGTTGGTGGACGGTGTTCGCAGTACTGACCCTTCGGGGTGCTCTGCCGACACCAATCACTCCATAGAGTAGCGTGTCCAGCCGCGCGGCGAGCGCCGACCGGAAAGCCCCCTAACAGGGCGACGATAGATTTATTAGTTTAGCATTTTTTCTGTACGTAAAACTGTTGAGCATTACGGTCTTATCAATGCGATATATGCCGAGGTGTAGTCAGGCAGTTGTATAGTGCCGAGAGCATACTCCTTGCCGTCTGCTTTCCAGAAATAGTTCATCGTAAGGGTCGTCTCGCCAGATGATACGTTGAAGCCTGAGCCGCTTACACTGCCTAAGAAGAGAGTGTCTTCCATATCCTCTTCATTGTAGGTCTCGGAAGTGTCATAGCTCATTAAGTACCAGTCAATGGTCAGGTCTACAGCGTCGCCGTTCACGCCGATGTCTACGTTGTCAAGCTCGCGGATAAAGGTGCCTGCGTAGTTTGACGGGTTGTAGATGACCATAGCTTTCCAGCCGCCTGTGAAGCCCAGAGTCTCGGTTATCATATCAACGCCCGAGGACGGTGTGTAGATAAGGCCGTTCTGGCCGAAGCACCATTCAAATTCATCAAAGGAAGGTCTTGCATAGGTGGAGTACTGCCCTGCCTCTGCATAGGCCTTGTTTTTTGCATCAAGGGTCTTGTCAGTGGTGGCCTGGGTCTGCTTTGGTTTTTCGGTGGCGGCTGCGGTAGTGGTAGTGGTCTCCGTCTCGGTCTCCGGCGCAGAGGTCGTGGTGTCGGTCTTCTTTTTGCGCTTTTTGGTGGTAGTTGCCTTCGAGGAGTCGCTGTCAGACGAGGAATCTTTTTTCTTGGTCTTTTTGGTGGTTTTTGAGGATGTGTCGTCCTTTTCGGAGCCGTCACTGACGGAGCTGGTGTCTGCCCTGCTGCTGTCAGAGTTTATCAGGTAGCCCGGCTTTATAAACAGAAGAAAGGCCGCGATAAGGATAAGGCCTATCAGCATGGTTATCACAAAGATCATGACAGGGTTAGCCTCCTTAGCCTGGGGCTGAGGGGCTGAGGGCTGCTGCGGCTGCAACGGCTCCGGCGCCGGATAACGGACGGTCTGCTGTACCGGCTGCGCCTGCGGTGACGCCGGCAGCTTAGTTCCGCAGCCTGCGCAGAAATCTGCACCTTGACGGTTCTGTTTTCCGCAGTTAGGACAAAACATAATGATACCTCCCTGAAAGAATTTGTCAATAACGTTTAATTTATTTCTAATATTATAACATATAATTTCTGAAATGTAAAGCCGCGCGTGCAAAATTATCAAACCAAACATTTTTATGCGCGATGTCCAGCCGTGCGGCGAGCACCGTGATGCCCGGCCGTGCGGCGAGCACCGCGATGTCCGGCCGTGCGGCGAGCACTTATAACATATTATCGCTCAGTTGTAAAGACAGGGAAAGAAAAAGGTTGCTTTTTGCTTTAGTGTGAGTATTGAACGATATTTTCTGATCTGGATTTAAATAAAGCTTTAATTCATTACTTTTATTTTGCTTTCTCTGCACTTTACAAAACGGTCAGTCTGTGATATAATGTATGTTGCGGGTCATTACCCGTAGTTATCCGGAGGAGAAGAATGATGAGGATAGTTACGCTTGTGGAAAACAGTGCCGGTGCAGAAGGCTGCATAGCTGAACACGGTCTGTCTCTTTATATCGAAACGGCTAAGCACAAGCTGCTGCTCGATGCGGGACAGAGCGATGCTGTGATAAAAAATGCAAAAACGCTCGGGATAGACCTGACTGACGTGGACAGGCTGTTCCTCAGCCACGGCCACTATGACCACTCGGGCGGTATCATTGCGTTCCATGAGATGAACCCTACAGCAAGCATTATCATGCACCGCCGCGCCCCGGAAAGACATTACAACCACAGAAAATTCATAGGCATAGACCCGAGGATACTTGAGATAGAAAATCTCAGGCTTATCGACGGGGATATGAGGATAGATAACGAGCTTTTCCTGTTCAGCGGTGTGACGGGGAAAAAGTACGTTCCTGAGGGGAACAAGAGACTGCTGATGTATCAGGGGACTAAAAAGGTGCCTGATGACTTCGCGCACGAGATATATCTGGTGGTATCGTGCGAGGAAAAGAATATTCTGATCTCGGGGTGTGCGCACAACGGTATAGTGAATATAGTGGAGCGCTACGAGGAGATATTCGGGAGTTACCCTGACATAGTGATAAGCGGCTTCCACCTGAGGAAAAAGCACTGGCCCTACAGGGCGCGTGACCTTAAAACGATCACCGACACGGCAAAGGCTCTGCTGAAAACGGGAAGCTTATACTTCACGGGGCACTGCACGGGAGAGCCTGCCTTTGAGATAATGAAAGAGATAATGGGAGACAAGCTTTTCCACCTGCACAGCGGTGAAGAGCTGCCTTTATAAAAAAATCACCCCTGCCGATATTTTTACCGGCAGGGGTAAACTGTTTATTACTGCATTACCTGAACGTCTGCGACGTCATTTGTGTTAAAGTGGAAGTTAGCTTCAAAGTTGCCCGAAGCTACCACCTCTCCGCCGACTGTGATGGTGTTGAGTCCGAAGCTGATCTCGGCGTTCTCGTCTACTTCTTTCATATCTGCCTTAGGCTCAGAGAATACGAGGAAGCGGAGAGTTCCGGGCTCGCCCTCTTTTTCCCAGCCGCCTGAAATACTCAGGTTCTCGGCATCGGTAGCCTCCATAAACGGTGTGAGGTCATTATAGATAATGTCGATACCGTCGTAGAGATCCCAGTCAAGGGGTGTGCCGTCGGCGTTCTTTACCTCGATAGCTACGCCGTATTCAAGGGTAGCAGGAACGTACCAGAGCTCGGAGATCCGGATATCAAGGCCTTCAAAGCCTTCGGTGATAGTGCCGTGGTCATCTACATTCAGGGTTATTGCCTTTTCGCTGAGCTCCTGAGTGGTATTCTGAGAGTCATCGGGGACATCGGTCTCGGGCTCAGTTTCTGAGGAAGAATCGGTCTCGGGGACGAAAGTCTCGTCGACAGGCGCGTTCGTCTCCATCGCATAGGGGATTATGAGCTCTTCATCAAGGGTCCTCGTATCATCAAAGGTCTCGGAGGCGATGAATTTGCCCTCGCTCTTTTCTATTCCGCCGGTGGCTCTGCTGTCGCCCCAGTAGATGCCTGATATGCCGAACATTACCTCTGTGCTGCTGTCAAGGTCAAAATCGTCAGCGACCTCTGCTGCGATAACAAATCTGAAAACGTCCTCGCCGTCATTGTTTACGGTCTTGAAGCCGTAGTTCAGAACGGCGTCTGTTTCCATAAGTCTGAAAAACTCGGAGTTATCTGCGTTGAGCCACAGCTCTCCGAAATGCATATTTGGGGCCGACTCCTCATCTGACCACGGAAGCTCATAGCCTTCCTTTGCGGTCACATCTATAACCACGCCGTAGGAATGCTGAGCGTAATTGGCAACGCCCTTCCAGAGATCCTCCACAAGATAGGAGACCTTGATGTCAAAGCCTTCAAAGCCGTCCTCGATTGTTCCGGCATCGTCAGGAGCTAATACGACTCCGGGCGTTGTGGCATAAAGGAGCGGCTCATCGGGATCAGAGAGTATCGGCTCATTAGGCTCGGCCTGAGAGACATCGTCTGCCTGAGATGAGCTTACGGCAGGTGCTGCCGATGCTGCCTTGGGTGTGGTCTCGGGGGCGTTCGTTGATAAGTAGGCAGCTGCTCCGCCGCCGATGACTAATGCTGCACAAGCCGCAGCTATAAAGCCGCCTGCCCTGCTCTTTACTCTTGCCTGCCCGACTGTTTCGTTAACGTTTGTTGTCATGGTTATGTCCTCCCTGTTCTCTGCGGTGGAGGAGGCGTTTTCGGCGCCGATAACAGCGTTAAGGATATTCTGTTTTTTTTCATCGCTGAATTTAGCGAAGCCTTCCGAATAGCGCATATGTTCCGTCCTCCGTCATTTGTTTTTTCAGCTTGCTGAGAGTGCGGTACATCTTCGATTTTACGGTGGATTCCGTCATTCCCAGAAGCTTTGCTGTTTTTTGCAGAGTGTGTCCGCAGCCGTAATGCAGATAAAAGATCCTGTAGGTAGTCATGTCCGTTTGCTCTAAGCTCCTCATTATGTCTTCATAGAGGAAGCTGTCGTCGTTTTGCAGGGTCTCCAGGGCGCGCTCGTCAACTATTGAGATATTATCGTCTAAGGGCTCCTCGGCGGGAGCGGTGCGGTAATGGTCAGCGATGCGCCTTTTTGCAACTGTGATAAGAAAATGCTTTGGGCGAAGGATAGTCTCTCCCGAGAGCATTTTTTTATAGAGGTCAAGATAGGTATTCTGGAGAATATCCTCGGCTGTCTCCTTCGGACTGACTTTGAGAAGGATATACTTATATATTTCGGTGTACGTCCTGTCGTAGATCTGCTCAAATGCCTGCTTTGTTTTTATATCGGCCACGGTTTCACCCCCTTACACTTATATAGTCGGGACGAAGAGACAAATAGTTTCACTTTTTTGAAAAAAATTTTTTATGGTTTTCTTATGGTTTTATGATAGGGGATTTTGGGGAAAATGTCAAGAGGGTGAAGAAAAAAGGCACACCCTCCGAGCGGGGGTATGCCATTGAAGATCAGGGAACGGGTGTGAGCGGCGACCAGTTAAGACCGTCATCGGGCATTGTGCCGCCGTTGGTGACTGTTGATTCGGTGATTATGTCCTCGGCGGTGAAGGTGATGATCTCCAGCTCGGGTGATCTGTATTTTTGTTTCATTTTTATTCCTCTTTTCTTTATCAGTCAACAGAGGTGAGGGGCGACCAGTTAAGGCCGTCATCGGGAAATTCGTTCACTGAGACTGTGGTGGTTTTGTTATTATCGGGCGGTGCGGTGACAGCAGTGGTTGTTTTGGCAACCGGCTTGGTTTCCAGAACGGCGGTGCTGTCAGGAGTGTTTGATGCGGTCTGCTTTTCAGCCGTTTTTGAAGAGCCTGCCGTGGGTTTAGGGGTGTCGCCTGCGCCGAAAACGATAAGGCTGTCATCTTTGCCGGCTGAGGGTGCGGTCTCAGTTCGAGTGCCCTCTGCGGAGGAAGATGAGGTGGGTGCGCTGTCATCGTGAGGTTCGGCGGCGGAATGGGTCGGCTCTGCGGAAGCGGCTGCCGTGAGAGTTGTGGTTTTTGCGGAAGATGATGTGCTGTCAGGCGCGGAGACTTTTTTATCACCGCCGCAGCCAGCAAGGAGCAGGCAGAGCAGCAGAGCTGATGCAAGGTAAGGTTTCATAGGGTGTCCTTTCTTAGCAGAAAAAGCGACAGAGTGCTCCGCCGCTTTTGAATGTTTACGGGATAATGATATCGCCGGTGCCGCCCATATCGCTCTTAGTTCCGCCATTGGTAAAGCCGCCTGATTCAGTGATGATATCCTCGGATTCAAATCTGATTATCTCCAGCTCGGGAGCTGTGTATTTGTTCATTGTTATGTACCTCCCTTATTCAAATGCAAGGTCACAGGTAAGGTCTGCGCTGATGTCAGAGCCGCTCTGGACTGTTACTACGAAGAGGACGCTGCCCTCAGAGGACGGGGTGTAGGTAATGCCGTTCGATACCATGCTTGTATAGTATTCGGAAGACTCGAACGAGAAAGTCTGATCTTTATAGTGTGCAGTGAATTTCGCCTTGGTCTTGCCCTCGGTCACGGACAGGGGCTTTACAAATACGAATCTGGTAAAACACTTGCCGCCACTCACTGCGGTCTGCTTGTAAGTTCCGTCAGCAAGCGTACCGTTGACAATAAACTGCTCGCTTGTTGCCGTACCTGTATAGTTTTCGCTGTC
>CACXFU010000058.1 GCA_902767035.1 uncultured Ruminococcus sp. | reverse complement strand
TCCGATCTTCAGCCCCAAGCTCGCACCCCCTTTTCGACAAATAAACACAATATATGCATTATATGATAATATAATACCACATTATATGAGCTTTGTCAACGATTTCACAGTCAGCAGAGCATAAAAAAACCGCCGTCGAACATCGTGCGGCAGTTATCTGAGGGTCTCTTTGCGAAGCTTCAGACCTGAGAGGTAATCGAGGGAAACATTGTAGTGCTCGGCGAGCTTCATAAACAGGTGCATAGGCATTTCGCGCTTGCCTGATTCGTAAAGCTGGTATTGCTGAGTTGTAATACCAAGTATCTCGGCAACAGTTCTTTGGGGCATATCATTATCCTCTCTCATATCTCTCAAACGCTGATAATAATACATAATAACCCACCCTCCGTTTTAGTTATTATGTAGATTTTAGCATACATTCATACGAATGATATTGATTTTCATTTATTTGAATGTTATAATATATAAAATTACATTCGTTTGAATGCAAGAAAAAGGAGGAATTTTATGAAAAGAATTGCTTTTATTGCTGCACTAGCGTTTTGTTTAGGATTGATAGGGTGCGGAGAAACAAGTAATGAATCATCTAAAACTGAAAAAGAGAACACTGCTGCTTCGGAAACAACCACAACAACGACAGTAACAACTACCGTTACCACAGAATCAACTACAACAGAAAAAAAGTCTATAGAAATAAAAGCTGTAAATGAAGAACAAATTAAAGTGGATTTGCAAAACAACTGCGACTTAGTCAATAAGGCAAACCTGACGGTAAACAGTGTAACAATAGACAAGCGGAGAACAGAAGGTGTCATATATATTACAGCAGATTTCACAGGTCCAATGTGTAGCGGCACGCTATCTGGTTGGGCAAACTATATTAAATCAAATGACAGTTGGGTGTACGATAAATTCACAGTTGAAAATGCTACTTCATCTCCAACGATAATTCCAACAAAAGAAAATTTCCAATATATTTATGAAGAGTTAATAAAACCGAATCTACAAACAGAAATATCAGAAACTATTATTGGAGAAAATCTTGAAGGACAAAACGATAGCTACATTTGGGAGTTAGATAGGTCTGTAGTTACTGAGACAGAAGTTGATGGTAACCGAACTCAGTATAATTATTATCATACTGCACAAATTTGGATTCAATGGCAAAAAGATGAATGCCTATGGTTAATATCAATATTTGATGACTACAGCGAAAGAGAAACGACTTATTTGGGAGTTTATGATTGCACGGATTGTTACCAATCTCCTGATCTAATCAATCTCTGGAAAACTGAAATTTAACCACACAAAAGCGGACGGTTTTACGCCGTCCCGGGGGTAGTATAAGTTTTGTACTGCATTACTGCTGGTAAGCCCTGAATAAAACCAAGCCCCACTCTCTTCGGAGGGTGGGGCTTGCTAATATTTTGTGCGAATTATAATGTGCGTGGGTGTCCAGCCGTGCAGCGAGCACTTATCCCATAACAACTGTGATATCCGTCTGCTCGGTCATCTTGCACTCGCATACGAAATTGCCTTCAACAGCCTCTCCGTTTACGGTGATAGACTTGATACCGCTCTGTACATGGTCGGGGTTCTGAATGTCGATAGAGAGGTGCTTTCCGCGGAAGTTCTTCTCGATCTTGAAGCCGTCCCACTCGTGAGGGATAGACGGGCTGATAACAAGACCGTCAGCATTAGGTCTCATACCGCAGATACCCTCAACGCAGCCTACCATTACGGTAGAGCCTGTTCCTGTCAGCCAGTGAACGTGGCTCCTGCCGGCATAAGGTGAGCGTGTTGACTCAGTGAACTGACCGTGTACGTATGGCTCAAGCACTCTCTGCTCTGCCTTGTCGTTCATATTGGCAGGCGATGACTCGAGGAAGTACTCAAATGCTCTGTCGCCGTGTCCGAGGAGAGACTCTGCCAGTATAGCCCAGCCCTGAGTCTGCGAGAAGATACCGCCGTTCTCCTTGGTATCGGGATTGAAGATATGCATAAGAGCGCCGTCAAAATAGTGATCTACATAAGGCGGCTCCATTATCTTCACGCCGTAAGGTGTGTTGAGTATCTCGTGAACGCTCTCCATAGCGGTCTCAGCCTGCTCCTTGCTAGCAAAGCCCGAAATAACAGCCCATGACTGAGGATTGAGCCACATTGAAGCCTCGGGATCCTTCTTTGCACCGACTACCTCGCCGTTGTCACGGATACCGCGGATAAATCTGTCCTCATCCCAGCAAGCTGCAAGGCTCTCACCGAGCTCAGCCTGTACCTTATCTATGTAAGCTATATACTCTGTATCGTTCTTTTCCTCAGCGTACTTCTTGATAACGCTCATAGCATAGTAGAGCTGGAAAGCAACGAAGGTGCTCTCGCCCTGCTTGCCCATTCTCAGGCAGTCATTCCAGTCAGCGTGCAGGCCTGCAGGCATCTTGTGTGCGCCTAGTCTCTCCTGCGAGAAGCGGATAGCGTTCTTCAGGTGCTCATAAACGGTAGCCTCTCCGCCGCCTGTCTCAGCATAAACGATGACCTCATCAAGGAAGCCCTTGTTGCCGGTCTCACCTATATACTTCTCGATAGTCGGGAACAGCCAGAGAGCATCGTCAGCTCTGTAGGAAGGATGACCTGTCTCCTTAGCGTAAACGCTGTTCTCGTCGTTCTCATCAGGGCAGGTCTCATTGCCGGCATTGTGATCGAACTTAACGAGGGGCAGTCCGCCGCCGTTAGATACCTGAGCCGAAAGCATAAATCTGATCTTCTCGGCAGCAAGCTCAGGATTGATATGAATGATACCCTGGATATCCTGAACGGTATCTCTGTAGCCGTAGCCGTTTCTCAGGCCGCAGTAAATGAACGAAGCAGCTCTTGACCAGATGAACGTGATGAAGCACTGATAAGCGTTCCATACGTTTACCATATTGTTGAACTTATCGTCAGGCGTGCTTATCTGGAAGTTATTGAGCTGGCCGTGCCAGTAATCAACAAGCTCCTTGAGCTCTGCGTCTACCTTGCCTGCCTGCTTATACTCAGCCATTATAGCGTCAGCGGTCTTGGGATCCTTCTGACCTACGATGTAGATGAGCTCTACGGTCTCTCCGGGAGCAAGCTTAGCTGCCGACTGCAGCGCACCGCAGGCATTTGAGTTATAGTTCATAGCGCCGTCGCAGGTACCGTTCTCAACTGCGATCGGGTTGCCGTAAGTTCTGTATGAGCCGATGAAGCTGTCAAGGTTTCCGTTTGCAGAAACTACGTCAGCGCCCACAAGGCCGAAGAATCTCTCTCTGTGGTTTGAACCCTCAGCGTCCTTGCCGCTGTTCTCATTGATATGCTGAACTATCTTGTTGCCCTCTAAGCTTGTTCTTGTGATGAAGAGGGTATACTGAAGGTTTACCTGATCCTGCTCGTAGTTGTTCTCGTTTGTGAACTCGCAGAAGCCGAAGAGGGAGAGGTCTCTTTCCCTATCTGAGGTGTTTGTCACCTTAACTCTCCAGACCTCATAGGTCTTGTCCAGAGGAACATAGTAGGTGATCTCGGACTTTACAGCAGCATACTCACTGGTAACAGTGGTGTAAGCTGTACCGTGGCGGCACTCTGTCTTATACTGATCGAGGGGCTTGCCAACAGGCTGCCATGTAGCAGACCAGTAATCCTTGGTCTCGTTGTCTCTTATGTAAACGTATCTTCCGGGGAGGCCTATATTTGAATTGAAACGGTAACGGAGTATCCTTCCGTTAGCGCCGCTCTTTACAAAGCTGTATCCTCCGCCGTTATTTGAAACGATAGCGCCGTACTCCGGTGAGCCGAGATAGTTAGCCCAAGGCGCAGGTGTATCGGGTCTTGTGATGACATATTCCTTGTTTTCAAGGTCAAAATATCCATACTGCATATCTGGTACGCTCCTTTATATTTATTTGGCTTATCCGCCCATAACTGTAAATCTATTTTAACATATCTTTCCCGACTTTACAAGGGGGTACGGCCAAAAAACAGCCGCCCAAAAATTAATAATTTATATCTTAAACGTTTTCTATACGCACGCAGCACAAAAAAGCTCCCGCAAAAACGGGAGCTTTCTGTTATGATACCTTCAGCCATGCGCAGGCATAATCGAGAGCCTCGTAGAGGCTGCCTTTTTCTGCCTTTTTAACTATCTGCTTGTTAGGCGGCAGGGTCATATCGGTCGCCATTTTTCTGATGATGACCTTGTTTGCCACGTCTATGCCACCCTTCTTCTCGGTCGATACAATGTCGATCTGTACTACGAACTCATCGTACATATGTCCGAAGAAAAGCTGGTTTCCCTTCCTGACGAGCGGAAGTCCCTTGTAAGTAAAAAATGCTTTC
>CACXFU010000057.1 GCA_902767035.1 uncultured Ruminococcus sp. | reverse complement strand
GTAGCGTAAACGCTTTAGTTTATGAGGAAAGTCCGAGCATCACAGAGCAGGATAGCTGATAACATCAGCCGAGGGCGACCTTAGAGCGAGTGCAACAGAGATATACCGCCGCATTTGCGGTAAGGGTGGAAAGGTGAGGTAAGAGCTCACCACGCGTACAGAGATGTGCCGCGTATGTAAACCTTATTCGATGCAACACCAATGGTAGTTTTCAGGTCAATGGCTGCTCGTCAGGCCTGAGGCTATAGGTGGCTTGAGCTGTACGGCGACGTACAGACCAGATAGATTACCGCACACGACAAAACTCGGCTTATCGGCTCAGTCACATAAAAAGAGCGCTCCTCAGCGGGAACGCTCTTATTTTTATGTTCTGATAATAATGGCAAGAGCCGCTATATAAAACAAAAGAGCCGCCTTGTAGGGCAGCCCTTTGCTTGTGTAAAAATTTTGGAGAGGATGAAACGAGCTAAGAGTTGATCTTAGTGTTACATTCTTTTCTTTCTTTGTTCTACACAATTATTATAAGCTTTGCTGCTCATAAGTTCAAGAACATTCGAGTTACATTTAACTACAAAATCGTTACAAATTATTGCAGATTGTAATATTTATAGACTATCAGAAATGACCGTGAGAACCGCCGTGTGAACGTCCGCTGGAGGAGTGGTGCGTTGAGGAACCGCCTCGTCCGCCGCCGGATGATGATGACTGTCTTCTCACCTTGGATACGTTCTTGTAGAGGAAAATGTCCTCTTTTATCCCGGGAACAAAGCTGCCCGGGCGGAAGTAATCTGCGGCACCTTTTTTGAACGCAACGGAGTTGAGCTGCCTTTTGTGATGTGTGCAGACACCGAGAGCTATCAGCATTCCTATAACTGCCGCGATCACAAGAAACATAAAGCTGAAAGGCTTTCTGGGCAGGTTGCCGTAATCATACGGGCTGCCGTTTTCTGCCTTTTCGCAGAACTGGTCGCAGAGGTCCGCAAAGGTATCGAATGCGGTGATATAATCGTTGTTTCTCAGTGCCGGCAGGAACTGATTCTGCATATATTCCTGGCCAGCGTCAGTGAAATACGGTATACCCTTACCATAGGTGGAGATAGCCCAGTCACGGTTCTCCATACTGATGAGGAAGAGTATTCCGTCATCACCGGGGCCGTAGCCGCAGCCGTTATAGTCATAATAGTCATCGGCATACTGCTCAGAGGTCTTCGTACCTATGCTTTTCGTTGTAACTATTATGATGTCAAGCTCATGTTTTTCGCTGTATTCATCAAGCTTTTTGAGCAGTCTCTCTTCATCGGGCAGATCAAGAAGCTCTGCATCGTCAACAAGTCTCGGAACGAGTCTGTTCTCCGGGATAGTCCTTGTGATCTCATTCTCATTGATTATTGAGGGGTCTGAGGGATCATATGAAGCAGTGTCAGAACTTTCCTCACTGTCAGTTTCAAAGAGAGTTGCATTATCGCCGAGAGCGGAGAAATAATCAGTCTTGATAGGTGTTCCGTTCGCTGCAGCTTCACCTGCATCTGCAATCACCTTGCAGAAATCATCGGCAGCAGCGTAGATAGCCTCGTTTGAGAAAACGCCGTTATCGAATGAGGTGTACTTGTCATACAGGTCATACTCAAAGTAGGCAAGTGTCTCACTGTCAAATACGCCCGCTTTGTCGTGAATGGTGTAGACATAGAGATCGTTTGACTCAAAGCTGTAAACCATTGCAAGACAGGTCTTATGAGATGTAAGGCCGTTGTCCTCACAATACTCAATAGCATCATTGAAGTCAAGATCTTCAAACGCATCTGAGATCATCACAACTCCGCATACATCGTACTTATCCAGAGTGTCATTCAGCTGTGAGGAGAGCGCTGTCAGCTGTTCCTCGGTAAACGCACCGCGGTAGTCAGCTATCTTCACATCAGCAAATGTTGTGTCAGCAAAGATCGGAAGAGCGAACGTGAATATCATCAGGAGCGCCGTGAATAATGAAAGTATCTTTTTCATATGCCGAACCCTCCCAGTAAGAACCAAAGGATAAAGTAGAGTGCAGCTGTACACGGGAGCATCAGCAGCCAGAACGTGCGCCAGTACTTCTTCTTGTCAAGAGGAAGATTGCCCACGAAGTTTCCAGTCTGGCCGTTCATTGCAAACATATACATCTGGCCGTTCCATTTGGTGTTAAGTATCCAGACGGGGTAGAGCGCGTACTTTGCCTTGGCATTATTGAGGTTCAGGTTTGTGTTCTCTATGTTTACAGACTGATAGCCCACGATCGTCTGCCTGAGTATCATATCAACGCTTTCACGCACACGGTAATTGGCACGGTCGATTGTCTGCTCGGCCGTTACGTCATACTTGTCGGCCATAAAGCCAGCAAGATAAGCTGTGTTGAACTCGACAGCCTGCCTGAAATCAAACGGGGAGACCGACTCCATAAGATCATCAGCCATTTTTGAGGAGCCGTCAATAGCTATCTTATCAAACTGCATAGCTCCGCCCCTGACGATAGAATAATGGCTGGTCTCTGTGTAGTCATAGTTACCGGTGCTCCAGTGGCGCACCTTTGTGCCTTTGTATCTGATAGTGCCGTTAACGCCGGTATCAAACAGCCAGAACGGAACATAAACGCCCTTTATCTCCTCGATATGGTTTTCGTCCCTGAATACCTTCGGCAGGAACTTTTTGCCGACGAGGTGCTGCTTGAAGGCGTTGATAGCTGCCTGCTTTTCAAGCTTGAACGGAATGATATAATCGGGTCTCAATGCGTTTGAGAGCTGGCCCTGCATAACGATAGGATTGTCACAGTAAGGGCAGGTAGATGCAGCCGTATTGTCATCACCGATGACCTCACCGCCGCAGTATGAGCAGTGATAAATGCGCATACCCTCGGCCTCTTCCTGAGACCACTCTCTGTTTCTGTCCTCCCAGGACATATCGTCCTGACCGTCACCCTGCAGGTGCTTAGCATAGTCCTGAACGGTCTCCACAGAGAACTCGCTGTCACAGAACGGACAGACCATCTTCTGGGCGGCAGCATTGAACTGTATAGCACCACCGCAGCAGGGACAGGTGTATTCATTGGTACTTGCCATAGTGTTCGCCTCCTGTTTTGCTCACATATTTAACAAAGCAAGTACATTATAACATATATTCTTCTAATTGTAAAGCCGCGTGTGCAAAAATAGTTGATAGTTTGGCTTTATACGTTGAGCCCAGCTATGCGGCAGGGCAGACGAGTGAAAAATACCCATCCGGCCAGCGGATGGGTAAAGTCATTATTGTCTGTAGAGCGGTCTTCCGCAGGCGGTGCAGTAAAAGCTCTGGCGCTTGCAGGCCGTGCCGCAGTAGTTGCAGTATATCGTGTTGTATGAGGTCTGATCCTGCGGTGTACGGTATGCGTTTGCATAAGATGTGCCGGCATACGGGCTCTGATATGGCTGCTGGTAAGGCTGCTGGTACTGCTGGCCGTTGTAGTATTGTGAGCCGTAATTCTGGTTATAAGGCCCCTGCTGATACGGATACTGCTGATTATTATACGGTGCACCTGACATCACAGGCGTGATAAAGATATCGTCAGTGGCAAGAGTGCGGTGGTATTCTTCCTTTGAGGAGCGGTGAACTCTCACAAGTGCCATAATGTCAAGAACTACAACGAAGATTATGAACGCAACTATGTAAAAGCTCTCCTTTGTTACCTGATAGAGGAAGAGCAGACCGTCATAAGTGCCGTGGAAAAGAATAGCCACAAGCAGACCGGTCCTCCTCTGCATAACACAGCCGGTGGGATCACCAACTGCCTCGCGGTATTTTGCCTGCCCGTAGAAATATCCCATAAATATACCGAAATTACAGTGTCCCGGGATAGACAGCAGAGCACGGGCTATAGCTACCTTAAAGCCGCTCTGATAAACATAGAGGACGTTTTCAAGAGCTGCAAAGCCGAGCGATGCGAACACTGCATAAACTATGCCGTCAAAACGGTAATTGAAATTCCTGTTCTTCCAGGTGGACAGCTTCAGCGCGAAATACTTGACGCTCTCTTCAGAAAGAGCCACGATGCAGTAAGCTAACAGTATCTGGTATAAGGCCTGTCTCGGCGAAACGATCTCTTTTAGTATGTCTTCGCCGATGTTTTCGTATATCGCCGCTGGTATACACGAAAGCACACCTAAAAAGAATATCTTCATCAGAAGCCCCAGCGGTTCCTTTTCGTGAGGGTCTTTTATATAGATGAAGACCATAAGCACCAGCACCGGTACAAGCGCCGCTGCTCCAAGCACCAGAGTATCCATATGTCTCCTCCTGATCGGTTTTATTTTTAACTATTATAGCACATCAGCTCGCGATTGTAAAGCATTCGGCAAAAATTCCAGCCGGAAACATCAGGTAAGAGCATTTCATCTGATTTCATATTTTTGCATTTTCAAAAGCTTAGTTTAATATGTTCAGATCGTTTCTGCTAAATAGCTAAAACGATTACATCGTATTTGTTTAATGTGTCTAAGTTTGGGAAGGTGCTATTGACAAAATATCAATAATGTGTTATAGTTTATTTGTATGAAAATGCGCATTTATGTGCTTTTGGTAATGTTAACAGTTTTCATATTTTTTTGAAAAGGAGAGATCGTTATGTTCAAGAAGGCTTTTGCCGTAATGTCATCTGCGGCCCTTTGTGCAGCTTTGATGAGTGCAGTGCCTGTAAGTGCAGCGCTTGACAACAGCTCGAAGACTGCTCAGGAGATCGTAAATGATATGGGCATAGGTATAAACCTCGGTAATACTTTCGAGGCCTGCGGCGACTGGATCAAAGGAAAAAGTGTTTCCGACTATGAGAAGGCGTGGGGCAGCGTTGAGATAACCAAGGATATCATTGACGGCTATGCTAAGGAAGGTTTCAAGACACTGAGAATACCTGTGGCATGGTCCAATATGATGGATGATGATTACACCATCGCACCCGAGTACATAGAGAGAGTTAAGCAGGTAGCACAGTGGGCAGTAGATGCCGATATGTATGTTATCGTCAATGAGCACTGGGACAGCGGCTGGATAAACTATTACCCCGATAATAAGGAAGAGGTAATGAAGCACTATAAGTCTATCTGGAATCAGGTCTCTGATGCTTTTAAGGACTTTGACGATCACCTGATACTTGAGTCTCAGAACGAGGAGCTCGGTGCATGGAAGGTAGGCAATGACGAGTGGTTCTGGAACCGCTGGGGCTCTGACACCACAAACAAGCAGGCAGCATATGACTATGCTCTTGACTTCAATCAGGCTTTCGTTGATATCGTAAGAAACAGCGGCGGAAACAATGATGACAGACTTCTGCTCATCTCCGGTATATGCACTGATATAGACGCTACCACAGATCCTGCATTCAAGATGCCTGAGGATCCTGCCGGCAAGATGGCAGTTTCGGTACACTATTACACTCCTTTCAATTATGCTCTGTCAGACAACAGCAAGTCATGGGGCACTATAGAGGAGTATGCTGAGCTTAACAGCTATATGCAGAAGCTTACTGATACCTTTGTAAGCAAGGGAACACCTGTTATCATCGGTGAGGCTTGCGTGGGTTTTGAGATCTCGAAGAAGGCAGAGAATACTGCAAGAGAGTATATAGACGCTACCTGCCGTGAGGCTTATGAGAGAGGTATGTGTCCTGTCATCTGGGATATCACCTATAATGTTCCGAACGGCGAGCCCAGAGAGAATCAGGTATATGACAGACGCGCTCAGGAAATGGTAGACCAGCAGCTGAAGGCTGACCTTGCTGATATCGTTGCTGACGGCCACAAGAAGGATAATGTCATCACAGTCGGAAACACAACTTTTGAGTACGGCGCTGATTCCTACGAGCTGGATATCAAGGCAACAGGCGGAGATGTGAAGTTCCAGTTCCTTGACGGCGAGGGCGTTATCGAGTTCACTGACGGCCTGAAGTTCAAGGCTCTCAAGAGCGGTGAGGCTGAGATAATGGCTTATGTTTCCGGCGATGCTGAGTATGCAGAGACATTCAAGAAGTTCACTGTTACGATCGACAAGGGAACTATCGCTGTAAGACCTGAGGAGAATATCACGGTTTCCGGCGACAAGTATAAGACAAATGAAGATGTTGAACTGCCCGAGGGCTGGGTATGGGACGAAACAGTTGAGCTCGTTGACGGCGAGGCAGTTGTTGCCCGTGCTAAGTATACTGACAGCAGCTACAAGTCAAACACAATGAACATCAACATCACCTGGACAAAGGGTGACGATTCCTCTGACACTGACAGCAGCTCTAAGAGCAGCAGTACTTCCAAGGCAGATGCAGGCACGAACGACAACAAGACCACGAACACAGCTTCCACAACTAACGCTGCAACAGGCGCTTCGGCAGCTTCGGCGTTTGCGGTAACGGCTCTGGTCGCTGCAGCAGCTATCATGGTAAAGAAAAAGAACAGATAATCGATCTTCAAAGGCCGGGGCTCTAAGAAGGAGCTCCGGTTTTTTCTGTTGTTGCGGGTTTCGTTAATATTGATAAAGTAAACGTTTTAGATTTTCCGGGAAAGGTCTAAGTTGCCCGATATTAGCCGATTTTTGAAAATGAATTTACAAATTATTATTGAATAGGAGACGCGCTTGTGCTATAATCACTTTGATATGATGATGACTGGGGGAACGTTTATGATAAAGAGGATCGTAAGCTTTGCTGCGGCTGCTGTTATGGCAGTTTCGATGTGCATATGTGCGAGTGCCGATACGAGCAATGTTGAGATAGATTGCTCAGATGCGAAGAAGGCTTCAAATTTCGGAAAGAGCCTTGCGATATCCTCTGAGACATTTGCTCTTGGAAGGATAACCGAGAATTCGCAGATAGTTATGACGTATGAGATACTGGAACAGAAGGATGAGGATCTTTCAAAGTCACTTGTTTCGCTGTCGATACAGGCGCTTAGTGACCCCGATAACCCGTTTGCTGATGAGAAAGGCGGCGTGTGGGTCGATGTTCAGCCTAAGAATTACGATGAAACGAGCGCTACCTTCTACTATGAGGATATATTCAAGGCATACGGCAGCAAGGATTTCAGCAAGGTAAGTCACATCTATGTAACTGCGCCTACCACTGCGATAATCAAAGTAAATTCGATAATTATAACCGACTGCAATGATTCAGTGCCTGAGACAACGACTACGACCTCAGAGCCTGAGCCGGTACCCGAGGAGGACACCACTACCACCACTGCCGAGACAACGATAACTGTTGCCGAGACAACTGCTGCTCCTGCTGAGAGCACTGCACAGGCAAGCACTGAGAGCACATCGAGCAATATACTGTTCGTAGTTATAGGTGTTGTTGCTGGTGTTGCACTGGCTGTTGCGATAATCTTTATTATCATCAGCAAGAAGAGCGACAAGGCATTTGACACCACAACAGGCAAGTTCATTGATAAGAAAAAGATGAAATAACGCATATTAAAAAGCTCTGTGAGGACTTATCCTTCACAGAGCCTTTTTACTTGTTCTTTTTTCTGTGATCCAGAAACCCTTCCAGTATCACAGTTGCAGCAACAGTATCAACAACTGCTTTTCGCTTTTTTCCGCGCACATTAACATCATTGAGGATATTGTGTGCGGTAACGGTCGTTCTTCTTTCGTCCCAGAGGGCAGCTTCAAGGCCGGTATTCTCAGCGAGAGCCTTTGCGAATTCCTCGCAGGCCTGGGCTGACGCGCCCTTGGTGCCGTCCATATTCACCGGCAGCCCTACAACGAACATCTCCGCTCTGTATTCCTGAGCAAGCTCCGCTATCTGATCTATGAGCTTTTGTTCATCGGTCTCTCTGATAGTTTTCACAGGTGATGCCAGTGTCTCGTTCCTGTCACAGACAGCTATACCAGTTCTGACATCTCCGTGATCTACAGCCATTATGCGCATAATTATCCCCCTTGAAGTTATTACTTTATAATAAACTTAAACCGCTCTCCGAATGAGGGCGGTTTTTTACTGTTTTGATATTGCACTGCGTCGGTAATTTATTTGCCTGTCGCAGTTCTTCGCCTTCGGGCTTCTCGGTATCTACTGATCGCTGTATAGAGCAGCGTGTCCGCCCGTCCGGCAGGACTAATCTATTTCTACCATTATCTTCTGATCCTGACGGGAAGCGCAGGCTCTCATAACAACGCGGATAGCTCTGGCGATCCTGCCCTGTTTACCGATAACTCTGCCCATGTCGTCGGGAGCCACATGAAGATGATAAACGATAACGCCCTCATCGTTAGGCTCGTCAACAACTACCTCAACAGCGCTCTTGTCCTCAACAAGATCGGAAACGATAGTTTCAAGTAATTCTTTCATCAGATATCCTCCATTCTCCCACGGGAATCCGGCAGGTGACCCCACCGGTATGTCGGTAAGGCCGGTGGTGGGATAAGTGCCTTACCGATAGAGTTTTTGCTTACAGTGTGCCGTTCTTCTTGAGGATAGCCTTTACGGAATCTGTAGGCTGAGCGCCGTTAGCGATCCAGCTCTTGATCTTCTCCTCATCTACCTTGATAACGGAAGGATCCTTAGTAGGATCGTAGTAACCTACCTCCTCGATGAAACGACCGTCTCTGGGGTATCTTGAATCAGCAACAACGATTCTGTAGAAAGGAGCCTTCTTAGCACCCATTCTTCTGAGTCTGATCTTTACTGCCATAACTATATCTCACCTCCATATGTGTGATAGCATTTATTCTAAGTGGAATAACTTAGCTTGGTCAATTGATCGGCGGCATTCCTCCGCCAAGGCCTCTCAGCAGCGCCTTTCTGTTCTTCTTAGCATTCTTTGAGTGGAGCTTTCCTCCGATGCCGAATTTCTTCATCATCGACTGCATCTGATCGAACTGCTTTAACAGCGTGTTTACATCAGATACCTGAGTTCCGCTTCCGGCAGCTATACGGCGCTTTCTCTTCGGGTCTATGATCGAAGGCTTTGCGCGTTCTGCCTTTGTCATCGAATTTATCATAGCCTCAGTCTTTATCAGCTGAGCCTCTCCTGCTTCTACCTGCTCGTCAGTCACTTTGTTTGCGCCCGGGAGCATCTTGATTATAGAGCCCACAGAGCCCATCTTGTGTATCTGCTTCATCTGCTCAAGCAGATCATTAAGGTCAAAGCCCTGCTCCTGCATTTTATCAGCGAGCTTTTTGGCTTCGTTCTCATCAAAGGTCTGCTGTGCTTTTTCGATAAGCGTGAGCATATCACCCATACCAAGTATACGTGATGCCATTCTCTCGGGGTGGAACGGCTCGAACTCGTCAAGCTTTTCGCCCATACCCACAAACTTGATAGGCTTACCTGTTACAGCAAGCACTGAAAGTGCCGCACCGCCTCTGGTGTCTGAATCAAGCTTTGTGAGGATAACAGAATCGATACCCAGCGCTTCATCAAAAGCAGACGCTACCTTAACAGCATCCTGACCTATCATAGCATCGACAACGAGCATTATCTCGTTAGGCTCCGCGATCTTCTTGATGTCCTTGAGCTCGTCCATAAGCTCCTCATCAATGTGAAGACGTCCGGCAGTATCTATGATAACAAGGTCGTTTCCGTGATCCTTAGCGTGCTTCAGACCCTCTTTTACTATCTTCCTAGGGTCTATCTGACCCATCTCAAAGACAGCGACCTCGGCTCTCTCACCGACGATCTTCAGCTGATCTATAGCCGCAGGCCTGTAAACGTCAGCAGCAATAAGCAGCGGCCTTTTGCCGTCGCGCTTGAACATCTTCGCAAGCTTGGCAGCGTGAGTAGTCTTACCGGAACCCTGCAGACCGCACATCATAACAACGCACGGCGGCTTGTTCGGGAAGTTTATCTTGGAGTTTGCCTCGCCCATCAGCTTGATGAGCTCCTCATTAACTATCTTTATCACCTGCTGGCCGGGAGTAAGGCTCTGTAATACCTCCTCGCCGATGCTGCGCTCAGTAACATTGTTGATAAAGTCTTTAACAACCTTGTAGCTGACGTCCGCTTCAAGCAGAGCCATTTTGACCTCACGCATGGCCTCCTTAACGTCAGCCTCGGTGAGCTTACCTCTGGATTTAAGCTTCTTGAAAACATTTCCGAGCTTTTCTGAAAGTCCCTCAAAAGCCATAGCTCACATCTCCTTTAAACATCATCTGTATATTGTGTGATCTCGTATTCCTCTAATCTCCTGTCGAGCTCCTCCAGCAGAGTTATAGCCTTCTGAGCGATCGCTCTTGCATAATTTTTCTGCTGGCATTCATCAAGCACTGCCAGTGCAAGCTCCTTTATCTCCAGAAGCTCGTTGTGGCGCTGCTGTTCAAGCTTTGAAAGCCCAAGCTTCTGCTCATATTCGTCAAGCGCGTCAGAGCCTTTTTTCACAGCGTCATGCACGCCCTGCCTTGATATGCCCAGATCGTCCGCTATCTCACCAAGGGACAGATCATCGTCGTAATAAAGCTCCATTATCTGCCTCTGCTTATCGGTAAGCAGGGCACCGTAGATGCCGAGAAGAACGCCGTATTCAAGTTTTTTGCTCATAACGCCCCTCCAACGCCTCAACTGTAAAGCTCATAAACTTTACATATTATACTACATTGTCTCTCATTTGTCAAGTGCAAAAGCCGTTTTTCTCCGAAAAAACTGCACAAATTTCTGAAATGTCACACCTGCCGTCATTGTGAACTGTGCAATTACTTATAAAAATTTACAATTTATTATTATATTAGCTTGCACATATATGATATAATTACTAGGATAAATAATAATTTGATTAAAGATTCAGGAGTGATCTGATGCTTACGTATGAGCTTAAAAACGACAGATACTGTGTTAAACTCCCGTGCCTTTCTATCGGCGGAGCGGGATTTGAGAATAATGATAATGATGAGACCTATTTCAGCTTCCTTGACAGATACCTTGAGCTTGGCGGCTGGTGTGTGGATACAGCTCGCGTTTACTGTGAATGGCTTGAGGGCGGTCACGGTTCTAGCGAGAGCGTTATCGGCAGATGGATGGCTTCGAGAGGAAACAGAGACAAGGTGCTGCTGTGCTCAAAGGGCGGCCACCCTGAGATGGAGACAATGGACATAAGCAGGTTGTCGCCCGAAGAGGTCGGAGCTGACCTTGATGAGAGCCTTAAGGCGCTTCAGACTGACTACATAGATATATACTTTTTGCATCGTGATGATGCAAATGTGCCGGTAGGCGACATAATGAAGATGATGAACACCTTCTATAATGAGGGGAAGATCCATTTTATCGGCGTTTCCAACTGGACCTCCAAGCGTATCGAAGAGGCTAACAGGTATGCTAAGGAGCACGGCCTTGAACCGATAAGGGTCAGCCAGATAAGCTACAGTCTTGCTCATGCAAGCCCTGAGGACATCGGTGACAAGACCGTTGTATGTATGGACACAAAGGAATATGAGTGGTATAAAAGACATAATTTCCCTGTAATGGCATATTCTCCGCAGGCAAAGGGCTTTTTTGCTAAGCTTGCCAAGGGCGATGCAGCCAACAATCTTCCTGAGGGGCAGTTTGCAACGGTAGCTAACCTTGC
This sequence comes from uncultured Ruminococcus sp., assembly GCA_902767035.1. GTDB lineage: Bacteria > Bacillota > Clostridia > Oscillospirales > Ruminococcaceae > Hominimerdicola. The sequence continues at coordinate 435 of CACXFU010000057.1, read as the reverse complement.
AAAGCTCGCAAAGGTTAAGAAGATCAGTGCTGAGACGGGTGTTGCCCCTGCTGTGATACCGCTTGCATATCTTAACAGCCAGCCGTTTTTCGTATCCTCAGTTTTTGCTGTAACAAAGCTCTGGCAGCTTGATGAGGATATGTCCGCACAGGACACTAAGTACGATTCCAAGACGCTTGCTTTTCTTGAAAATATGGTTTGATAAGATAAGAACGGCTCTGCTTCGGCAGAGCTGTTTTTTTTGTAACTGCCTGATATTATCCGGAAAATGGTACTTCTGATCATCGAAAAAATAAGACTTTACATTTTTATAAAAGTATGTTATAATGACTTATTATAGCAAATTTGCGAGAAAGGCGGCGAGTATATGGACGTTGCAAACAATACTGTGCTTCTTAACAGCATAATCGATAAAATAACCGACGGCGTCTACTG
>CACXFU010000056.1 GCA_902767035.1 uncultured Ruminococcus sp. | reverse complement strand
TTTGCCATATCGAGAAGCTCCGAGGCTTCGGCAAAGCTTTCAGTATCGGGCGGACTTCGCAGCAACACATTTGCCAAAGACAGACAACACTGCGGAAGGAATTTGTCACTTCGGCTGTCATCAGACAGCTTCAGCTCTGAGATCGCATAGCTCATATTATCTGTCAGCTTTTCAAGAAGCTCTGCTTCTTCATCATTTTCGGGATAGTATGCACCGCCAAGAAGCGTATCATAGTAAGAGCCCAGCATATCAAAATACATCGCCCTTATGATATGCCTGTTATGCTGACTTCTGAAAATATCGGCTTCTCTTAATATCTCCTTTATCTGCATATCATTTGACATTCCCGCATAGATGTCCGCCATTTTCTTGTGGCGTTCCATTACCTCAACATCATCAGTGTTCCAGTCCCAGCTGCGAACAGTTTCCGCAACAACAGGGTGAAGCCTTATACGCTCATCATCATAAAGCCAGCCCTCAGAGGACAGGCTTTCCACGGTTTCAAGCTGAATATCGGGGAAGAAACTCTGAACAAGGCCTGTTTCAAGACCACGCACATTCAGCAGAGCAAGCGTTTTCAGTGTAAGCCTTGCATCTGCACTTACTGTAGCCGCATCAAACAAAGCCGAAATGATAGCAGACAGTGTATCATAGACCTCTTCGCCGTCTTTGTAGTTGCCGATCTTCTCGCCCGAAAAGCGTGAAAATCCGTTCTCACGTATAAGCTCAAGGGCTCTGTGAACATCAAGCCTGCCTGCAGCGATCTGCCTTGCGATAAGCTCCAACACCAGAGTATGCCCCTGAACAAGGTTTATGATCTCATCAAAACAGCTTTGCTCACTCTTTGTAAGCTGCCTGTCAATGTTCAGTTTTATAAGCCTGAAAAGTTCTGACTTATTGGTCAATGCATTTACTTCCATTACTGCAAAGCTGTTTTTAGGCGGCTTGTTTCTTGTAACTATGAGCGTATCATAACCGCTGTTGATGATACGGCTGAGCTCCTTGCCGACCATTCCGCTGAAATTATCTACGATAAACAGAACACGTTTATCGGTGCATATACTCTTGAAGGCTTTAAGCTTTCTTGCAAAGTAGTCGCTTAGTGATTCATTATCGTGCCTTGAGACAGTACTTATCTGAAGCTGCATTTCATCACAGAAGGTATGTACAAAGTCCCCGTCATATTCAAGATAAACTATATCATCGTATTCTGATTTATGCAGGGAGATATACTTTCGTACAAGCGTAGATTTACCTATACCTCCGACACCCGTTACATAAAGCACTCTGCAATCACGGAGCTTCTCGGCGATCGTTTTAAGCTCTGCATCTCTGCCGACAAAATCGGGCGAAACGGCAGGCAGAACAGGAATGATGTATTCCTTTCGGTCAAGCTCAGAAACAAGCTTGCCAAGAATAGCTGTGACCTCATCAATAGTCTTAAAGCGGTTTGCCGCCGATGACCTCAGCGTTCCACGAAACAGCCTTGTAAACAGCGCCTGAATATCGGGGCGGTCAGTATATCTGAGATATTCTCTTTTGCATTTTTCAAATGGATACCTTGAAAAGCCCCTGTGTTCATTATCGGCAGAATGTCTGCCGAAGATCAGGAAAAACACAAGCTCACCTACAGTATATATATCTGAGGCTTTACCGATCTTCCCAAACTGATAAGGGTCAAGCTGTTCGGGTGCTGCCCAATCTCTGGTATATGAAAAAGCCTTATTGTCAGCATTATTCAAATCATGTATGCTGTCAAAATCAATGAACTCCACAAGCTGTGTTATCGTATCATCGGGAGTGTTTTGCAATACAAATATGTTTTCGGGCTTTAGGTCAAGACAAAGATAGCCCGACTTATGATAATAGCCTACTGTCTTTGATATGGTCTCACAAAGGGCCATATACTGCGGCAAGGAAAGATCAGCAAGCTTATCGAGCGTTGTTCCGTTATAACAGGCAACATCGATATATGCTGTGCCGTTTGTCTCAAAAATATGATACACGGGCGGAGCCTGATTATTGAGAGTCGACAATTGTCTGATATTATTCTGAGTTTTACCGCCTTCAATAAAGCGTTGTTTTCCTGTGTCAAAGTCATCATTATTCTGCGGAGCGTACTCTTTCAGAATACACTTATATGTAAGCTCTCTGCTATGGCATTGCGCAAGATATGCTATAGTGTTTGCTCCCCTGCCGAGAGTTTCGATCACCCTATACTGACTATTTTCATAAGACAGTATACTTCCGTTTTCAAGCATAAGCCGCCCTCCTTTCTCCTATAGTATACACCTGATATGTATCGGAATATAAAAATCAATTCCGACCGTTCTCGATAACACAGTAAAGTGTATCTATCGGGTCTAATGAGTTTGCACAGTACAAAAGCAGGCAATCAAACGGATGACGTACATAAAGCTGTGCAAAGCCGCAGGAGAAAAGAACACTGTTGAGCTCGGAATAAAAATCCATAAGATTACTGCGTACATTCTCCGGCTCATCATTGTCGGCATAACAATAGAAGTTGTAGAACTTCAAAAGCATAAGCGTTTTTCTAAGAAGATCATACGAAGCGGTATCACCATTGAGTATCTTACCGAACGAAGTATCATCAGGCAGCGACTGCGTAAAATGCTTAGGAAGAGAGCTGTTTTTTAGCTTTTTATCAGCTTTCTGATAACTGAATCCAAGCAGCTTTTCCAGTGTAAGGCTGTTTAATCTATCAGTTGAAAGGATCTGCTCAGACTCATATTTTTTCAGATATTCCTGCAAAATATTTACCTCATCAAAGATGTGTTTTCGAGCAAGCTGAAACTGCTGTTCGTTATCATAGCAGTGATCTGCAAGATAGCCGATGAACTCCGCATCATCATCTGTCTCAAATATTCTTGTTATTATCTGAGATGTCGAGGTATGGGCATTCTCCTGTGAAACAAAACACTTTGTCTCATCAAGCATTTTGCGGACAACATCATAAGGCTTGTTATGATACAGGCAATACATAAACACGGCATCGACCTTGCTTTTCGCATTAAAAGGCAGAGTCAGAAAATGCTTCTGAAAGAAAACAGCAGTTTGCTTAAAGTTCATTTCAAGAGCATAGCATAGCTCGTAATTATTCTGCCTGTTAGTGACACCAGGTGTTGTCCCTTTTATCCACTCGATCACAGTTCTCGGACAAGGCTTTGCGAGAATATCGTTGTATCGTCTTTTGACCTCGGCAAGCATAGTATCCGTATCATTGATGGTACAGGAAACACCAAGCT
>CACXFU010000055.1 GCA_902767035.1 uncultured Ruminococcus sp. | reverse complement strand
TCAGCAGCCAGCGCATCAAGATAACAGGCAGCCAGTCTTCCGAGACCGCCGTTTCCGAGACCTGCATCAGGCTCTCTTTCATATATACCGTTTATAGAGATACCGAATTCCTTCAGAACAGCCTCAGCCTGCTTGTTCATCTCCAGGTTGTAGAGAGATGTCTTCAGCGAACGTCCCATAAGGAACTCCATAGAAAGGTAATAGACCTTCTTCTTTCCTGCCGACTGTGTAGCCACAGTGAACTTTCTTCTCTTAGCTTTAAGAATGCCCACAACTATCTTGCTGAGAGCCTCATATACCTGCTGGTCGGAGGCCTCGTCCGGAGTAGTCTGGAAATCATTGAGCAGAACATCAACGAACTGTTCCTTGAGCTCTGCCTTTGTTATCGTCTTTTCAGTGGTCTTAGCCATGTATTTTCCTCCTATAATAATAGTTTTGCTTATACAAATACTCTTAGATTATACCACAAAACGAGATTTATTGCAAGGTTTTTGTTTACCTCTGTAAAAAAGTTTACATTTGATTAATTCTTTCTCCCTGCCGCTTCTGAACCTGCCTCAGCAAGCGGTTTTTATCACCATTTTTCCCGATTTTACCCTATAAATTTTTGTGTGATAAAACATTAAATCATTTAACAGCACCCCTCGTAAGCCCTCATCGCGCGCCCGACAACAGCATTCATCAGACTTTCGTTATTATAACCAAAAAACAGCTCTTCAATTTGTGCAAACAAATGTTTTATTTTTTAATTTGGACACAAACGATAAATTGTTGCATTTTTAATGCAACAAAAACGCCCTTTTTCAGGTATAAGTAGAAGGGTGATCGCCCGGAGAAAGGAGAAACAAAAATGTCAAAGAACAAAGCATTAATATTTGCGCGGCGCTTTTTCCATACGCGCAACCCCTATGAGGCAGCCGTCGGAGCAGGAATCCCTCCCGACAGAGCCGCCCTGACAGGAGATCAGCTTCTGGATATGCCCGCTGTGAGAAAGGAGCTCGAACACCTTGAAAAGACCTCGCCCCGTGATGTCTCTTCCGTCAGAGCAGGCCTTGCAAGGCTGGCCTTCGGCCGCGTCAATGACGCCGTAAGGCTTGCCTTTGACCGTGACCTCGACCCGAAGCAGATAAACTCCCTTGACCTTTTCGGTGTCTCGTCGATAAAGCTGCAGAAGGACGGTGCGGTAGAGATAAAGTTCGCGGACAGACAGGCAGCCCTTGAAAAGCTGGCCGAGCTGACCCCCGACAAGGAGAAGGCGTCAGATGCCAGACAGCTCCTGCAGCTCATCTACGGCAGGAGTGATACGGATGCATCTTGATATCCTCTCACCTAAGCAGCAGAAGGTCTTCACCTGGTGGCGCGACCCCGATACCGAGACCTGTGACGCCATAATCTGTGATGGCGCCGTTCGCTCGGGAAAGACCTTTGCGCTCTCCCTGTCGTTTATCACCTGGGCGATGGCCGGCTTCAGCGGCAGGCGTTTTGCCCTGTGCTCCAAAACGATAGGCTCACTGAAGCGCAATATCCTCCCAGACGTCTTTGCCTACCTTGATACCTTTAACAGCACCTACCGCTGGTACCCCTCCAAAAACCGGATAGACGTTGACCTTTTCGGCCATTCAAACACGTTCTATCTCTTCGGCGGCAAGGACGAGTCCTCGGCATCGCTCATTCAGGGCATAACCCTTGCAGGCGCTCTCTTTGATGAGGCGGTGCTGATGCCGCGCTCCTTTGTTGAGCAGGCGGCCGCCAGGTGCTCGGTCAGCGGCTCAAAGCTCTTTATGTGCTGCAATCCCGATGCTCCGTCCCACTGGTTCAAGCGCGAGTGGATAGACAAAGCGCAGCAGAAAAACCTTTTCTATATGCACTTTACAATGGACGATAACCCTTCACTTTCAGAGACCGTAAAGCAGCGTTACAAAAGGCTTTACCACGGCACATTCTATGAGCGCTTCGTCCTCGGCAGATGGACGGCGGTGCAGGGTGCGGTCTACCCGATGTTCTCACAGAAGCTCATCACCGATACCGTGCCCGAATGTGACCGCTACGCCGTCAGCTGTGATTACGGTACTGTCAATCCGTCGAGCTTCGGTCTCTGGGGTCACAGCGGCACAGTATGGTACAGGCTGCGCGAGTACTATTACGATTCGCGCAGAGAGGGCAGCCAGCGCACCGATGAGGAGCATTACCGCGCCCTCGAACAGCTCATAGGCGGCCTCACGGTAGACGGTATCGTCTGTGATCCTTCGGCGGCATCATTCATTGAGTGTATCAGGCGGCACGGAGCCTACAGGGTCATTCCGGCAGACAACGATGTGATAAAGGGGATACGCCTGACCTCCGGCTGCCTGAAAGAGGGCAGGCTGATGATACACCGCAGCTGTGCCGATATCCTGCGCGAATTTGACCTTTACCGCTGGGACGAACGTGCAGGCAGAGATGCCCCCGTCAAGGAGAACGATCACGCCATGGATGATATGCGCTACTTTGTCTGTGAGTACCTTGCAAAGCCCGAGGACGCTCTCTGCGTCATCTCGGTCGACAGAAACAGATGATCTTTAAACTGCGAAGTTTTTTTTACTCAGCTTTATGCTAAAAATACGCTCACAGTTTTGTGCGGAAATACTACTTAGCCTCACGCCATTTCTGGGGGCTTTCCGGTCGCCCCCAGACCCCTTCGGGTGCAAACTTATTTAATAGGTGCGACCACTATGTTACGGTTCAAGCAAAAGTACGGCGTGAGTCAGCCGTGCGGCGAGCACCGCCCCCTAACGACCCCTTCGGGTGCAAACACATTTACTCAGACCCCTTCGGGTGCGAACTAAGATAGTTAAAAACCAAGATAGTAAAGTACCGGAACGCAGTTGAAAAAAGATCATCAAGCACTAACCGAAAGGAGAAACAACATTGAAACTATCAAGAAAAAAGCCTGCGGCACAGACTGTTGAGACCGGCGTCACCGCTGCGGGCAGAGCAGAACAGTTCGAGTATAAGCTCGCCCCGTTCGATACCTTCTGTGACAGCGCCCTCTATGAGGATCTCAGAGCCTCCGTTCCGATCGTCGATGCCTGCATCGCAAAGATCATAAGGCTCACAAACGGCTTCACGGTAAAGGCTCCCGAGGAGCGCTTCCAGCCGATGCTCGACGACTTCTGCAAAAACGTAACGGTGGGTATATCGGGGCGTTCTCTCGCAGCCTTTGCGGATATGTACCTCGATTCCCTCCTTACCTATGGCAGAGCCTTCGGCCGCATCTTCACCGACCATAAGGCCATGACCGTCAGAGGTCTCTATGTCTGCGACCCTACCGCCTATAAAGTCTGTGCCGGCAAGGATCCCGTAGACAAGAGGGTGTTTTATATAAGCGGCGGCAGAGAGATCCCCGTTACCTCTCCCGAGCAGCTTCTTTACACCACCCTCAACCCCAGCCCCAAGCACCCCGAGGGCGTCTCCGTCCTGAGAGGCCTTCCCGCACTCAGCAAGATCCTTATGCGCATCTATGAGTGCATCGGCCAGAACTTTGACCGCGTCGGCAATGTACGCTATGCCGTCACCTATGATCCGCCCGGCGATATCGACCCCACACGCGCAAAACAGCGCGCCGAGCTCATCGCCGAAGAGTGGGCGGCAGCCATGTCTGATACAGGCTCCGTCAGAGACTTCGTAGCGGTAGGCGATGTCGGCATAAAGGTCATCGGCGCCGATAACCAGATGATCGACACTCAGGTGCCGGTAAGAGAGCTCATCGAGCAGATGATCTCAAAGCTTTCGATACCGCCCTTTGTTCTCGGCCTCAACTGGAACACCTCGGAGCGAATGTCCAGTCAGCAGGCAGATATCCTCACCAGTGAGCTTGAATATTACCGCAGGCTCCTCACACCCCCTCTCGAGGACATCTGCGCCGCCTTTCTCAGACTTTCGGGCTGTGCAGGCAGACCCGTTATCGAATGGAACAACATAAACCTTCAGGACGAGGAATCCCTCGCACGTTCAAGACTTTATAACGCACAGGCACATCAGCTGGAAGAACAGACCGAACAGTAAGAGCAGTATTCATACGAACCGCCGTATCCGAAAGGGACACTGCTTTAAACGGCCGGCAGATCTTCCGGCAGGAAAGGAGAAACAATGCAGGAAAACATCACAAAAGAAGACCTGTCGCTCATCAATTCCTATGCCCAGTCGGAGCTCACCGAGGACGAGCTTTTCACATTCAGCCTCGTTCTCTGCACCGACAGCGTAGACCGCGACATGGAGCGCTTTTCGAGAAGCTCTCTTGAAAAGCTCGCAGCCCTCTTCAAGGGCAAGACCGGTATCTTTGACCATGACCCCAAGGGCGAAAAGCAGACGGCACGCATCTTCCGCTGCTGTGTTGAAACGGCAGAAAGCGGCGAGAGCAGGCTGAAAGCCAGAGCCTATATGGTCAGAACCGGTTCCAATGCCGACCTCATCGCAGAGATCAGGGGCGGCATCAAGAAGGAGGTCTCGGTCAGCTGTGCCGTATCGAAGAAGATATGCTCGATCTGCGGCACCGACGTTATGACCGCCCCCTGCCTTCACATCAAGGGCTATACCTATGACGGCGAGACCTGTGTCCATATCCTCGAGGATCCTACAGACGCCTATGAATGGTCGTTCGTAGCGGTTCCTGCGCAGAAGGACGCAGGCGTCACCAAGACCCATACCGAGGACACCGCCGATATCAGAAAGCACTTGCTGGAGGAGGACAGAAAGCTCCGCGAGGATATCCTCAGAATGAGCTATTTCTGCAAGCCCTTCGTCAGTGCCGAGGCAGTAGCCGCAATGACGGAAGCCCTTGACACCGAACGTCTCCTCACCCTGAGGCAGACCCTGCGCAAGTCGATGTTCGATGATGAGCAGAGACTTTACAGCGAGGAACACAACACCCTGCCCGTCCCTGACACCGAGGACGAGAACCTCAGCTTTATGTGCTGAGAAAAACCAAAATTCAAAATCAAAAAAGGAGAAATGAAAATGTACAACACTATCAAACTTGACAAAGGCTTTTATTCCATCACAGGCAAGACCTTCACCCAGGCTCTCGAGCAGCAGGATCCCTCATCTCAGTATGCAGGCACAGATCTCGCAGGCCTTGACGCTTTCGAGAGACAGCTCAAGCGCTTCGACATCAAGGTAAAGGGCGCGGATTCCGACCTCGTTGAGAGATTTTTCGACAACACCGAGACCCAGCTCCTCTTCCCCGAGTACGTGAGAAGAATGATAAAGTCCGGTATGGACGAAGCCTCTATTATCCCTAAGGTAGCAGCCTCGGTATCCTTTACCGACAGCTCCGATTACAGAGGTCTCACCGTAACTCCAGACGCAGCCTCCGACACAGTTGCAGAGGGCGGCACCGTTCCTGTAACTACCGTAAGGCTCTCGGCAACGAACAAGGCTCTCACCAAGTTCGCAAGACGTCTCAGCTGCTCCTATGAGTCTATCAGAAAGCACAGGCTCGATGCCTTCGGAGTTATCCTTAAAAACCTCGGTGCGGTCATCAGCCGCGATGTCAACGCCCTTATCCTCACAGAGCTCAGCACAGGCGCAGAGCAGATATCCATTTCCGGTTCCTCTATCACCTATGCCGATCTCACCAGCTTCTGGGGCTCGATGACAGACTACAATATGGACACTATGGTGTGCTCACCTGCCGCAATGGCAGCTATCCTCGGACTGCCCGAGATGAAGTACTGCATCGGCGAGTATATGTCAGGCGGCACGGTAGAGACTCCCTACGGCGTCACCCTGGTAAAGAGCCCTCAGGTAAGCGGCGCTCTCTGCGTAGGCGTAGACAGAACATCAGCCGGCGAGATGATCTTCGGCACCGATGTCATCATTGACTTCGACCAGCTCATCTCAACTCAGTGCAAGGAGATCTCAGCGTCCGTGACCGCAGGCTTCAGCAAGCTTTCCGGCGGCGCCGTAAAGGTTCTCAAGTCTTAATAATTTCCCGCGGGGAGAGCTCAGCCTCTCCCCATAACGGGTGAAAGGAGAGATAAAAATGATCTCACTCGATCATAAAACCATAATGGGCGAATTCATCACCCTTGCAGGCATCGACCCCTCGGCCGCATCAGATATGCAGGAGCTCGTTCTGAGCGCTATGAAGGCAGTCGCCTCTCAGATAGACGAGAGCCGTGTATCACAGGCAGACATACCCGTCTGTGAGCACCTGGCAGCCTGTGAAGCAGTATATGAATATGCCCTTGTCCGCTGTTCGGGCGAACGCCTGATAGTCTCGGCAGACGGCAGAGCAGGGGAGCGTATAGAGTCTCTCTCCCGCGCGCAGGCCGCTGAAAAGCTGAGAGACGAAGCACGCAAAAGGGCAGCTCATCTTCTCAAAGACGACCCCTTTTACTTCAGCGGCATAAAAACCTGATGAAAGGAGACTTGAAAATGCTTGAAGACCTTTGCTCAGCAGTAACACAGATAATGACCTGCGCATCGGCAGCAGGGTTTGATGCGCACCGCGAATTTTTCCCCGATGACCTTATGAAAAAGCGCTCGGTATACACCGCGATAGTCTCCGTCACCTCACAGAAGGATATCGCAGAATGTATGGTCGGAGATGCCCTGCAAAAGGAGATAGAATCGGTGATAGAGGTAAAGCTTCTCGGCAAGATGTGCGCCTACAGCGACGCCTATGAGCTAGAAGATATGGGCTCGGCACTGTTTGCAGAGCTTGCATCCTCCGGAGAGCTCCTGTCAAGGGTCACCAGCCTGTCTCAGATAAAGCAGAACGGCAGGCTCGGAAGACTGGAGCTCGATATAGGCCTTACCCTCAGAACTCTTGAGATAAAGGAGGCACAGCCGTGAAGCAGAACACAAGATACACCTTAGCGGTATCGGGTCTTGAGAAGACCTATAAATTCGATACCTTTGAAAAGTCTTTTGGCACGGTCATATCCTCCACCCCTACCTATGACGGCATATACCGTGTCGTCACAGGCACTCGCCCCCTGAAGCTTACCCTCACAGGCACCCTCGCCAGAGAGCAGCTTGCCGATTACGATCGTCTTATCCCCTTTACGGGAATCAGGACAGACCTGACTGTAGACTCCGTCACTTATGAAGGCTTTGCCCTTGAAAACGTCAGAGCCCAGTTTGAAGCAGGCTCACTTCTCGGCAAGGTAACGGCGGTCTTCACGGAGGTGACCTGATATGACAAAACAGCCCGTCTGGCTGAGATTTATCTATCAGGACGGCACCTCAGTCACAGTCAGAAACATAGTAAATGCCGTCTTTTCAAAGGCCTATTATGCGCCCTGCACCTATCTTTCCGCAAAGGCATATATCCTCGGCGGAGAGGTGCTTTACCCCACTGATGTCAAAAGGGTGGAGTTTTACATCGGCGGCAGAAAGCTCCATTACGGCCTGCCCGACAGCATAAGCATAAAACGCCAGAGCGGCACCTTTCTCGTAACGGTGGAGAGCAGGGGCATAACCGTAACCCTCTGCCAGAGCGAACCCGAGCCGGGCATATGGTCGCAGGCCGACCTTGATGACTGCCTGAGCCGTTCGGGCTGCTCGTCTGAGATAACCTGCGAGAGCGGCACAATAAAAACGAACTATGTAAACATTGCCGAGAAGTCTACCTCGTGGGAGGCTATCTGCGCATATTCTCTGAAGGCCTATTCCGCATACCCGTATATCCGTTCAAATTCTCTTGTAATGGTCTCAAAGAACACGGCGCACAAGGAGGTAAAGAACCCGATAATAATCAGCACGGGCAGATCCTTCAACACAAAGAATATCCTCTCTGCCCTTTATATGCAGGACCTTTCGGGAGACTACACCACCACAGCGTCTGACAATCTTGCAGGCAGTCTCGGCATCGTCAGGGAGAAGTATCTGCCTCTCGATCAGCAGTGGCTCCACGATGAGGAACAGGGGCTTAAAATGCGCCTTGCCTACAGCAGAAGAGCCTGCCGCACCTTTCATATGACGTATGTTGACTATCACGGCGAAGACCTTACCGACAACGTCCTCATATCAGGTGCAGGGCAGCTGAGCACCCAGATCTCCGTCAGCGAGATAAGGATAGAGGTAAGCCCCATAGGCATAATGACAACATTATACCAATACTATGATGGGTTTTATTAATTCTTCGCTGGTTTAAATATTTATACCCGAAGGGGTCGTTAGGTGAGCGTGCAGCAGACGTGGTAGCTGCTGGAAAGCCCCCTGACAAGGCGACGGTACATCTGTTAGTTTAGCGATTATTCTGTACGTAGAACTAAAATTGAGTTTTGCAACAAGCACTCTGCCCCCGTTAATATGGGGGCAGTTAACTTTTACTGAAAAAAATAAAAATAAGGTATTTACAAATCGGCTGAAAAGTGGTAATATTATAATGTATAATTATGCGAAAGGAGAGTTTTACTGTGCCCAAAACAGCTGCTGTGAAGAGGTATTCCCTCGGAGAGGAGATCTTCAATTCCGTTACCCACGGCATAGGAGGGGGCTTGTCGATAGCAGGCACCGTCGTGCTGATAGTGTGTGCCGCTATTTATTCAAACGCATGGGGAGTGGTAAGCTCTGCCATTTTCGGCGCATCACTTATAATCCTTTACACAATGTCTACTCTCTATCACGCCATCACAAACCCCAAGGCAAAAAGCTTTTTCAGGATAATGGATCATAACACCATTTTCTTTCTTATTGCAGGCACCTACACCCCGATAACGCTCGTTCCCCTGAGAGGTGCCCTTGGCTGGGTGCTGTTCGGCATTATCTGGGCAGCGGCGATAGTGGGCATAGTGTTCACATCGATAAACCTTGAAAAGTTCAGAAAGCCCTCGGTAGTGTGCTATATACTTATGGGCTGGGCTATAATCTTCGCGGTCAAGCCGATGCTTGACAACGTGAACGCTCTTTCGCTCTGGTTTATCCTGATAGGAGGGCTCTTCTACACCGTGGGCATAATCTTCTACGTTCACAAGGAGAAAAAATACTTCCATTCGGTGTGGCATCTGTTCACGATCGCAGGAAGCGTATTCCATTATTTCGCAGTGCTTATGTTTATTATTAAAGATAAGTCGTGATACCACAATTCAGATAAGGACAACAGCTTATGAAACTTACACTTGAAACAAACGGCTTTGAGACCGAATATATCCGTTTTGGCAGGCAGGGCGCACAGCCTATGCTGGTGCTGCCGGGGCTGAGCCTTATAAGCGTTCTCACCTTTGAGGAGGGCATCGTGAATGCCTACAGCTGCTATGCTGAGGACAGAGACATTATCCTGCCTGACAGAAGAAAGCAGCTGCCTGAAAGCTATACCGTCTCGGATATGGCTGATGATACCGCCGCTTTTCTAGACGCTCTCGGCGTTAAGAATGCCGACGTTATGGGCGTATCTCAGGGTGGTATGATCGCACAGCTCTTAGCCGCAAGGCGACCGGATCTTGTAAGGAGCCTGGCTCTTTGTTCCACCGCGGCCACCCTGCCTGAGCGTTCCGGTGAGACCCTCAGGGGCTGGGTGCAGGCGGCACAGCAGGGCGATGCCGATGCTCTGGTGAGGTCATTTGCGGAGAATGTTTACAGCCCGCAGTATTTTGAAGCTTACAAAGAGGGTATACTGGGTATGGCAAGGCTTGTGGGTGAGCAAGAGCTTCAAAGGTTCGCCGCAGCTGCAAAGGCCGCCGAAGGGCTTGTCCTTTCAGCCGCCCTCAGTGAGATAAAGGCGCCTGCAAAGGTGTTCGCAGGGGCTGAGGACAGGATCTTCGGCAGTGAGAGCCGCAAAGAGCTTTCCGAAGGCCTTGGCTGTGAGGTGTGCGTCTTTGAGGGCTATGGCCACGCAGTATATGACGAGATGCAGGGCTTCCACGATAAAGTGAATGAGTTTTTCCATTCCGTGTAGGACGGATACCCGCTCAGGTGTCTGACAAAAACAGAAAGGACGATAGATATGGCAAAAATACTGGTAGTTGACGATGAAGCAAAGATAAGACTGATAATCAAAGAGTATGCCGAGTTCGAGGGCTATAAGGTGACAGAGGCCGAGGACGGCATGGAAGCAGTCGAAAAGGTAAGGAACGAGGACTTTGACATCATAGTTATGGACATAATGATGCCGAAGCTCGACGGCTATTCCGCCTGCAAGGAGATAAAGAAGATAAAGCCTGTCCCCGTGATAATGCTTTCCGCCAGAGGTGAGGAGTATGACAAGCTGTTCGGCTTTGAGATAGGGGTCGATGACTACGTAGTGAAGCCCTTCTCCCCGAAGGAGCTTATGGCGAGAATAAAGGCCGTGCTCAACCGTTCGCAGGGGGCAAAGCCCGAGGAGGACGTTATAAAGTATGAGGGACTTGAGATAAACTTCACAGCCCGCGAGGTAAAGATAGACGGCGAAAGAGTTGCGATGACCCCTAAGGAGTACGATCTGCTTTTCTATCTTGTGAAGAATATGAACATCGCCCTTTCGAGAGAGAAGCTTCTTGAAGAGGTATGGGGCTTTGACTTCTACGGTGATGACAGAACAGTTGACACGCATATAAAAATGCTCAGGAACAGCCTCGGCAGATACAGGAACCTCATCATAACCCTGAGAGGAATGGGATATAAGTTTGAAAAGATCAGATAAGGCCGAAGCTGCCGCACGCCGCAGGCAGTCGCTCAAAGAGGCGAGAGCCGCCGCCCGTTCAAGGTGGGGCATACGCACTTATGTGTGGCTGTATTTTATGGCGTTCGCGTTTATAATACTGCTGCTGCTGTGGCTGTTTCAGTATTTCTTTCTGGAAAAGTACTATGAGGGTGCAAAGATACGAAACATCGCCTCTGCCGCAAACGACATCATAAACGCCTACGGCACCGACGATCAGGACGCGGTGAACCGCACCCTCGCATTTGACAATAATCTCTGTATAATAATCACAGACGAAATGGCGAACGTGCTTGCCTATGAGAACAATCTCGGCAGCTTTTCGTTCCTCTCCCAGAACCTGAAGGACGAGTACGGTGTCTACCTGCTTGACCTTATGAACGAGCTTGAGAGCAGCGATGAGACGACCGTTGCGAAAATATCGCGCAACGAGGGCTTCAAGAGCCGTGAGATATTTTACTGCACCGCCGTTTATGCTGACGGCTCCGACGGGCAGGTGTATGTGTTCATAGAAAGCTCTATCGAGCCTATAGATGCGACAGTAAACATCATCAGGGGTCAGCTCATCTATATAACGATAATCCTGTTTGAGCTTGCGTTCATCGTTACTATGTTCATCTCGAAGAGGATATCGATGCCTATAACCGAGATAACGGAGACGGCTAAGAAATTCGGAGAGGGAGACTACAGCGTTGAGTTCGACGTAAAGGGCTATTCGGAGATAGAGGAGCTCTCAAACGTGCTCGATAATGCGAAGAATGAGATCAGAAAGGTCTCAGACCTCAGAAAAGACCTGATAGCGAACGTCTCTCACGACCTGAGAACACCGCTCACTATGGTAAAGGCCTACGCCGAAATGATAAGGGACTTATCCGGCGACAACCCCGAAAAGCGCAATGAGCACGTTCAGATAATAATAGATGAAGCGGACAGGCTCTCGGCGCTGGTTAATAACCTGCTGGAGCTCTCAAAGCTGGAATCGGGGAACATTGAGCTTGAACGCAAAAACTTCTCGATAAAGCAGAAGCTTGAAGACTGTATGACAAGGTACAGCCTGCTGATAGAGAAGGACGGCTACGACATAAAGCTTGAGACCGACGAGGACAGACAGGTAAATGCCGACCCCGACAAGCTCGATCAGGTGATATACAATTTTATAAACAACGCCGTCAATTACAGCGGTGAGAACAAAGTGATAAGAGTAAGGCAGATAAATAAAGAGAACACCGTCCGCATTGAGGTGGAGGACAAGGGCAGAGGTATCTCGAAGGAGCTTTTACCGAAGGTGTTTGACCGCTACTACCGCGACTCAAAGGTGAAAAGAGACGTTGTGGGAACAGGGCTGGGGCTTTCTATCTGCCAGCAGATACTGAAGCTTCACGGCTTTGCCTACGGTGTATCCTCAGAGGAGGGCAAGGGCTCTACCTTCTGGTTCGAGGCTGACATCGCAAAGCCCGAGAAAAAGGCACAGCAGAGGATAGCTCTCAGTGAAGAGACGGACGATTAAGCATATCTGGGGCAAGCCCCCTTTGATATAGATCAGATGAGGTCGGGAGACCGGCCCCGTAGTTAGGAGTTAAAAATGTTAAAGATAATAGGTGTGCGCTTCAAGAGCGTAGGAAAGATATATTACTTTGATCCCGACGGCCGTGAGCTTGCCGAGGGAGATAAGGTGATAGTTGAGACCGCAAGGGGTGTTGAGTGCGGCGAGGTAGTCATCACTGACAGGGAGATAGACGAGGAGAAATTCAGTTCACCGATAAAGAAGATAATAAGGCCTGCAAATGCAGACGATATGAAGCAGATAGAGAAAAACCACGAAAAGGAAAAGGAAGCTCTCGTCATCTGCGAGCAGAAGGTGCGCGACCACAAGCTCAATATGAACCTTATTGACTGTGAGTGCACGTTTGACAACAATAAGCTGCTGTTCTACTTCACGGCTGAGAACAGGGTGGATTTCAGAGAGCTCGTAAAAGACCTTGCTTCCGTTTTCAGAACGAGGATAGAGCTAAGGCAGATAGGTGTGAGAGACGAGGCAAAAATGCTCGGGGGCATAGGCATATGCGGCCAGCCGTTCTGCTGCTCGAGGTTTCTTGGTGAGTTCCAGCCGGTGTCTATCAAAATGGCTAAGGAGCAGGGGCTGTCTCTTAACCCGACAAAGATCTCAGGCACCTGCGGAAGGCTTATGTGCTGCCTGAAATACGAGCAGGACGCCTATGAGGATCTGCTGAAAAACACGCCGAAGGTAGGCGCCATAGTCAAGACTATGGAGGGCAGGGGCGTCGTTGAGGAGGTAAACCTGCTGACAGGAAAGCTGAGAGTGAAGATAGACAAGACAGAGAACGTGATCTCCGTCAAGAAGGACGAAGTAGAGGTCATCAGGGACGCTGTCATCAGAGTAGACAGAAACGAAATGAAAGCGCTGAAAAAGCTGGAGGATAAGTAGTCCTGCCTGTTGATAATAATTAGTTCATAAATAATTTACACGGCGTTATATATTATGTATTTGCCCTGCTGTATAATTAAAATGTTAGATTTTTTATACAGGAGGGCTTTTTATGAACAAAAAAATACTGAGCGGGCTTTGTGCTCTGGCTCTGGTTCTTGGTTCGGCGGCGGCGCTGCCGCAGGGCTTTGCGAAGATCGATAGCGCTATCACGGCAAGCGCGGAGACTTACGGGGATTATGATTATACCGTGCTTGATGACGGAACGGTGGTGATAAGCAAGTACATCGGCAGTGATGAAGAAGTAACTATCCCGTCAACAATTGACGGTAAGAAGGTTACAAGCATTGGTGATTATGCATTTAAAGGCTGCACAAGCCTTACAAGTGTAACGATACCTGACAGCGTTACAAGCATTGGTAAGAGTGCATTTTGCGACTGCACAAGCCTTACAAGCGTAACGATACCTGACAGCGTTACAAGCATTGGTGATTCTGCATTTGAAGAATGTTTAAGCCTTACAAGCATAAATATACCGGACAGCGTTACAAGCATTGGTGATGACGCGTTTGCATACTGCGAAAGCCTTACAAGCGTAACGATACCTGACAGCGTTACAAGCATTGGCTATCGTACATTTGGTTACTGCACAAGCCTTACAAGCGTAACGATACCTAACAGCGTTACAAGCATTGGCGATTATGCATTTGTTGGCTGCGAAAGCCTTACAAGCGTAACGATACCAAACAGTGTTACAAGCATTGGTGAGAGTGCATTTAGCTACTGCACAAGCCTTACAAGCGTAAC
>CACXFU010000054.1 GCA_902767035.1 uncultured Ruminococcus sp. | reverse complement strand
GCCCCCTAACAAGGCGACTATATAACTATTATATCAGCAAATATTTCTGTACGTGAAACTAAAAAGGAGTTTGCGACAAACTAAATAAAGCTAAAAATTTTTTCCTTTACATTTTTGAAATGGCGTGCTATAATGTTCTTAGCAAATATTAGAAAGGAAGATCATTATGAAGAAAAAGATCTTAAGCGCGGTATGCGCACTGGCAATGGTTTTCGGCTCTGCGGCGGCGCTGCCTGAGGGATTTGACAGGCTGAATAGTGCTATCACGGCGAGTGCTGCGACGGTCAATGCCACTGAGGTCACCCTTTACTACGTCAAGGAGGACTATAAGGAAAACCTTTCACTTCCCGCTGACAAGCCTACACAGTTCCAGCTTTCAGTGTCAGGTGCCACGAATGTGACCTATTCTGATCCCTCCAGCTACGACAATATCGAGGTATCTGATACAGGGCTCATCACGATCAAGCCCGGGGATATGTACTATTGGTATGAAGGCAACGGCGGATACTGGCGGTCTTCAGAGCCACAGGACAATTGTAGCCTGGTCGGCATAACCGAAAACATTTACTTTGGTGACTCAGTGATCAAAGTGCGTGCTGACAGAACCTATTATGATGTGACCGTTCATCTGGTGGACTATGCAGAGGAATGCTATAAGCCATACCTGCAAAATTATATCAAGGAACATATCAACTCCTCTATGACCGATGAGCAGAAGATAGCTGCCATCTGTGCTCTGCCCAGAAGTCTGGATTACAGCGTTATGTATCAGAGCGGAAAGGATCTGGTCTTTGCCGGCTCCGGTGACTGCTGGGCAGGTACGAGTCTTAACGTTGACATTGCCCGTGAGATGGGTCTAGAGGCATGGGGCAGAAATGCAAACCACGAGGGAGCCCGCGGTCATAGGAATGCCGTGGTGGTTCTCAACGGAAAGTATTATGTTCTGGAACAGTTTGGCAGCTACTGGGAAAAGGATGACCCTTATTTCTCCTTTGAAGCTCCTACCATCAGCACCGAGGGCACTAAGCTCTATCAGTATGACGGCAGGGCTGATCTGACCAGCCTGGATATCCCGGCTACTGTGAAAGGCAAAAAGGTAGTGGAGCTGGGCGAAGGCTGCTTTACACGTTCCACAGTGCTGAGTGATCTGAAAACACTGACCGTTCCCGAGGGTGTGGAAAAGATAGGCAAATCTGCCATATCCAATCTTGCTTCCCTTGAGACCGTAACGCTGCCTTCAACCCTGACCGATCTGGGAGCATACAACTTTTCAGGCTGCCCGAACCTCAAAAATATCATCATTTCATCAGGAAATCCAAACTATGTGGCAAAGGACAGCATGATACTCACCAAGGACGGTACCGAGCTGCTGTACTGCTCCGGATCAGGGGATATCATCGTTCCCTCTACCGTGAAGAAGATAGGTGACAGTGCCTTTGCCGAGAATCATGCTGTGACCTCGGTCACTATACCCGAATCAGTTACAGAGATAGGCAATTCTGCATTTTTCTACTGCAGAATGCTCAGTTCTGTCAAGGTTCTGGGGAATGGACTCACGACTCTGGGCAGAGGGGCATTCAGCTATAGCAGCAGGCTGACCCTGATATATCTTCCCGCTTCGCTTACTGACATTGATGCTGATGCCGTTTATGACTGCGGCACCGGACGTTCCTGTATCGTCTGCCCCTCCGGCTCAGCCATTGAGACCTACGCCAAGAATAACAACATAAAATACGCAAGCTCACACGTCTCCGGAAAGGTGACTGCCGGCATTACGGGCACAGATCTGACAGGTGCGGCAATAACCTTCACCGATGACGATTGGGACCCCAATAACCGCTGCCTTTGCCATGACGAAGGCGATTCATACTATGTGACCTACGCCAAGGATTTTGAAGCCACGGTGTCAGGCTCCGGCTTTTCAGCGCTGCTGCCTGAGGGTCATTTCACTATGACCGTCAGCAAGCCCGGCTATGCTCCGAGAAATTACAGCGTCACAGTTTCTGGAGGAAAGGCCGATGGAGATATGGAACCTGCGCTCCACCTCATCGGCGACATAACGGGCGACGGAAAGCTCAACGCTGCCGATCTTCTCAAAGCTAAGAGCCATATCAAGGGCATCAGCAAGATGGCAGATTATGAATTTGACTGTTGTGACGTTGACGGCAACGGCGCTATCAATGCAGCTGATCTGCTGAAAATGAAGGCACATATGAAGGGCGTTACGCCGCTCTGGACATAAGAAAAAAAGATCAGAGGTTCATTCCTCTGATCTTATTTTTTTGCTCAGTTCAAGTATCTGATCGCGGTACTTTTCTCTTCCGCGGCGGGTGACTGCTTTGCTTATCGGCGTTGCGGCACCGGCTGTCACCAGCCCGAGTATACCAGTCAGCAGCCCTGCTATCAGATGATCGAAGCTAAGCACCAGACTGAGCCCCAGCCCAAGTATCAGCACACCTGCAAGGCCTACCGCTATCCCGATATACGTCCCGGGCATCTCGGCACGCCTGTCAAGCCTTTTAAGCTCTTCAAGATCGCTGTCATTTTTGGTGTAAGGCTCGGTATACTTTGCCGTTATCCTGTCTACCTCGCTGTTTTTTGCAGGCGAATAGCTGTAAGTGAATTTATTCTCATTCATTATCCAAGCCTCCGGTTTGCTTTTTGTAAAGGTCGGTCTTTCTGGTACCGTTTATTATCATATAGGTCGCGATCGCAAGCACTATCGCCATAACGATACTGCCTGTCACGGTGTTCATCACCCTGCGAAAATGCCTCTCGTTATCAGTGCCGAAAACGTGCAGCATTGACGTCTGCAATGAGAACATCGACATCACGGCACCCGTCAGCGCAAGATCCTTCGCGGCTGAAAGGATCGCATTGCTGCGCCTGCGGAACGACACCACATTGTATATCGCCAGAACGAACATATAAAACGTATACGCCGCAGATATTATCACCGCCGCGCGTGAAAACTCATTAGCCTTGTTCTGCCATATCATCTGCACGGCCATACCGCCTGCCGCGATATCAAGTATCATCATCAGGCAGCCGCAAAGGCGGTAGGTCCTGAACTCATGGAGCTTAATATCATTGCTACTTTTAAGGCTGCTCTTTGTGCGCTCACCTCTCATAAGGAAAAACCGTATCCCGCCGAGAAACAGATAATATATCCCCATTGACCACAGCCACGCGGAGCTGTAGATCACACCGGTGATCACCTTGAACGCCGCATAGAAAAGGTTTATCACAAGCCCCATATAAAGACCTGCCTCGGCCCTGAAATCCTTGCTCTCTAAATATCTTCGCGTCAGGCTGTATCTTCGCAGAAACCTTTTTACACCCCTGACAGGTGCAAGCTCATCGCCCGTTAAAAGCTCTTTTAGCCGCCTGTAGGCTTTTTTGAAGTTCACTACCGTTATCACCAGCGCATAGGCTGAGATCAGGTATGCCGTCAGCGCAACAGGGTGCTCAGACGAAAGGCTTTTGAGCGAATATATCACAAGAGGAAACGCAACGATATCGACCGCGAAAAGCACTCTGAGGGGCGGCTTAAACAGCCTATTGAGCATTTTTCTGAACATTCGCAGCACTCCTCAGCGTGACCTTAAAGGTACTTCCCTTTCCAAGCTCCGATGATACGGAGATCTCCGCGCCCGTTATATCGATTATACGTTTTACAAGCGCCAGGCCAAGGCCGTTTCCCTTGCCGGCGTGAGAGGTATTCCCCTGGTAGAACTTATCAAAGATATGCTTGCCAGTCTTGCTGCCGATGCCGCAGCCGGTATCTGTGACGGTAACGAAAGCTCTGCCCTGCTCTCTTCCCACACTCACTGATACCTTGCCGCCCTCTTCGGTGAACTTGAGCGCATTTGAAAACAGATTGCTCCAGACAACCCCGAGAAGCTCAGCATCTGCATTCACTATGACACCGTCCTCAATATCGGTGTCTATATCGATATTCTTTCTTTCCCACTCGCTTTCAAATGCCAGCAGACACTCACATATCTGCTCGCCCAGATCATAGGGGCTGCTCTCGGGGAATATCTGCTGGTTTTCGAGCTTGTTGAGCTTTAGTATGTTTGTGATGAGAACCGCCAGCTGCTTTGTGGTATCGCTTATCGCACCTGCATATTCAAGCCTGTCCTCGTCTGAAAGGTCAGGCGACTTCAGCAGAGCCGTATAGTTCTGTATCACTGCGAGAGGAGTTTTCATCTCATGCGATACATTTGAAACGAAGTCTGTGCGCAGGGTTTCGACACTTGAAAGCTCATCGGCCATTTTGTTTATGTTCTCGATAATAACGTTATACTGGTTTGCTCCGAGCGGATCCGCAAAGGGTGTTATCCTTTCGCGCAGATCACCCTCGGTGATACGTCTGAGCCCGTCCGATATCCTTTTAACGGGGCGCTCGACCATATACTTTTTTCTGAGCCTGTCGGCCAGCCACAGCAAAAAAGCTATGAACACCGCATTGCCGAACGTGACTGCCGCACTTAAACGGATAGCCTTTTCGTCTATCTCGATCCACTGGAAAAACAGAATAAATGACGAGGTGAGAATGAATGAGATAAAAAACAGTATCGCAAAAAACTGCAATGCAGAAAGCAGCCTTGAGCGCCACTCACCCTTCATTTGAGCACCGCCTTATAGCCAAGGCCGTGAACTGTTACTATCTCGAAGTCGTCACAGGCTTCAAATTTTTCGCGCAGCCTTCTCATATAAACATCTACCGAGCGCAGCCCCGATGTAGCCTCTATCCCCCAGAATTCGTTCATCAGCTGAGAACGGGTAAAGGTCTTTTTCGGGTTGGAGAGAAGCTTATAAAGCAGGTTGAACTCGCGCACTGTCAGCTGCAGCTCCTCGCCGTTGATGGTGCAGCTCTGCTCCTCCTCGTTCATGGTAAGGCTGCCTATAGTGAGCTTTCTGCTGGTGCTTATGTTCGCGCGCCGGAGTATGGCGCCTATTTTTAGCACAAGCTCCTCAAGGTCTATCGGCTTTACAAGATAGTCGTCTATCCCGAGGCGATAGCCCCTTTGCTTTGAAGCTATATCGTCCTTTGCAGTCATAAACAGTATCGGTATCTCCTTATTCAGTCCGCGCACAGTCTCAGCAAACTCAAAGACGTCTATCTTAGGCATCATTATATCGGAGATGATGATATCAAAGCTGCTGCCGTACATAGCATCATAGGCAGTCACGGCATCAAGGCAGCCCACGGCCTCATAGCCGTTGAGCTCCAGATATTTACAGACTGTCGCATTAAGCGCCTTGTCGTCCTCTACTACAAGTATTTTCACCATAAATATCACCTCCGAAGGATATAGCTGTTTATTATATTATATCACAGCTTTTCAGTATTTTCAATATGAAACGGTTTTTTTAACAAAACTCAAACATTTCGCGCAAAAAAGCCCCGATCAACGACCGGAGCTTTCATATCATTTGAATTTCTTTTTAAGCTTGTCAAAGAACGAGCTGCGCTTAGCATAATTCTTATCGGTCAGCGACTGCTCAAATTCTTTCAGCTTCTGTTTCTGCTCGCGTGAGAGGTTCTTCGGCACCTCAACGTTAACTCTTACATAATGGTCACCGTGGTCGGGGCGGTTTATCTTCTTGATTCCCTTCCCTCTCAGGCGGAAGACTGTACCCGTCTGTGTACCCTCCGGCACCTTGTACGTTACCTTGCCGTCAACAGTAGGAACGGTGATATCATCACCAAGCGTTGCCTGAGTGTAAGTAAGCGGTATATCCGTCCAGACGTCATAGCCATCACGCTCAAACAGAGGATCAGGCCTTACCGTGACGTTGATATGGATATCGCCGTTCGGGCCGCCGTTGATGCCGCTGTTGCCCTCGCCGGCAACTCTCAGCGTCTGGCCGTCGTCGATACCCGCAGGTATCTCGATCTCCTTCTCAACACTTGTCCTGACTCTTCCCTGACCGCCGCATACGGGGCAAGGATTTTCAATTATCTGACCCTTGCCGCGGCACCTGTTACAGGTGGTGGTCTGGGCTATGTTTCCGAAGGGTGTTCTCTGTGTCACCCTGACGGTTCCCCTGCCGTTACAGTCGGGGCAGGTCTTCGGGCTGGAGCCGGCCGCTGCACCCGTACCGCCGCAGGCATCACACCTCTGGGCACGGTTTACCTTTATGTTCACGCTTTTGCCCTTGCAAGCGTCCATAAAATCAATTATAACGCTGGACTTGATATCCTCACCGCGTCTCGGGGCATTTGGGTCTGACCTTCTGCCGCCGCCAAAGCCGCCAAAGCCGCCGAAGATAGAGTCAAAAATGTCACCCATATCGCCGAAGCCGCCAAAGCCGCCTGCTCCGCCGGCACCGCCGCCGTAATTCGGGTCAACACCTGCATGACCGAACTGGTCATACCTGGCTCTCTTGTCGGGATCGGAGAGGACCTCGTATGCCTCGTTTACCTCCTTGAACTTCTCCTCGGCATCCTTGTCACCGGGGTGAAGGTCAGGGTGATACTGCTTGGCAAGCTTTCTGAATGCTTTTTTCAGCTCATCGTCCGATGCACCTTTAGAAACGCCAAGGACTTCATAGTAATCACGTTTTTCAGCCATAAGCTAACTCCTATACATAACGCATAACCTCTGCCCCGTTAAGGGCAGAGGATACGTCTTTATCCTGATTTACTGAGCGTCAGTGAATTCAGCGTCGATCACATCGTCTCCGCCGTTCTGAGCACCGCCTGCAGCACCGCCCATATTGTTAGGGTCAAAGCCTGCACCCTGTGCCTGCTGAGCCTGTGCGCCTGCCTGCTGATATACCTTTGTAGCTATCTTCTGGAAGGTCTCCTCAAGCTCCTTGTTCTTAGCCTTGATAGCCTCAACGTCAGTGCCCTTGAGGGCTTCCTTTACAGCATTGATCTTAGCCTCACACTCGCTCTTGTCTGCTGCGTCTACCTTGTCACTGAACTCACCGAGTGCCTTCTCGCACTGGAAGCACATCTGGTCAGCCTGGTTTCTTGCGTCAACGTCTTCCTTCTTCTTTGCGTCCTCGGCAGCGAAAGCCTCAGCCTCCTTGACTGCCTTGTCGATGTCCTCCTTGGACATATTTGTAGAAGATGTGATCGTGATGTTCTGCTCCTTGCCGGTTCCGAGATCCTTAGCGGAAACATGAACGATACCGTTTGCATCGATATCGAATGTTACCTCGATC
>CACXFU010000053.1 GCA_902767035.1 uncultured Ruminococcus sp. | reverse complement strand
TTCAAAGATACCTGCTGACAGACTCCTTGCCGTTACATTTACAAATGATGCAGCCGCCCAGATGAGGGAAAAGCTCTCGGCAGCCTTTGCTGAGAAGATAAAGCAGGACCCTGAAAACAAGTGGCTCCTGCAGCAGCAGAACCTTCTGCAGCTCGCAAGGATATCGACGATAAATTCCTTCTGCCTTGATCTTGTAAAGAGCAACATAAATATGTTTGATCTGAGCGGCGGCCTCACTGTGCTTGAAGAAAACGTTCAGACTCTTATCTACGAGCGCTCACGCGATGAAGCCCTGCAGGAGCTTTGCAGGACATCTCCCGATGAGTATGAGCTTCTTATGTCAGCATTTTCTCAGAAGCAGCTTGCCGATGTCATATTTTCGTTTTATAAGTTTTTCAGGTCTCTCCCTTTCCGTGAGGACTGGCTAGAGAAAGCTATAAATAACTTTATCGACAGAGACCTCTTCGATAAGCTTATGGATGAGCGCTTTGAAAAGGCAGAGCAGCTTCTTGTAAAAGCAAAGCAGCACCATGAACTGTTTGAGCAGTACACTCAGTACAGCGACGACCTGATAATACTAAGTGACTACACCAAGCTTTATGAAAATGCCGAGAGCGACCGCGCCCTTTTGAAAAAGCTCAGCGCACTGGTGAAGGACAGGGATATCGACGGTATTGCTGAGCTTGACGCATCGCCTGACAGGCTCAAACCTGTGGCTTCCACATCAAAGGTGTTCAAAGCCCTTGAAGAAGACCTGCAGGCACTGATAAAAGAAAAGCACTCTCTTGCGAAGAATGAAAGAGAATGCTTCAGGGACTGTATCACCGCGATTAAGGATATGTTTCTTCTCACTGAGGAGATACTAACTGAAAATATGCTCATAAACCGCGATATACTCTCGGCGCTGGCAAAGCTTTGCAGTATGATAGACGATATAGCGATGCAGGAAAAGATCGAGCGAAACGGCATCACCTTTTCCGATGCTGAGCTTATGGCAAAGGAGCTTCTTGTAACGCTTGAAAACGGTGAGCTTGTGAGGACAGAGCTTGCCGAGGAGATACGCTTTAACCGCCTTTATGAGGTCATCTTCATAGATGAGTTCCAGGACGTGAACGACCTGCAGGAGCTTGTGTTCAGGGTGCTTTCAGACACGGACGACCTAAGGATAATGGGTAAAAATGTGTTTGTCGTTGGTGATGTAAAGCAGGCTATCTATAAGTTCCGCCTGTCTGATCCAGAGCTTTTCATAAAGACCGAAAAAGACGCAAACAGCCCCGATAACGCATCTCAGCTTGAAGCTGTGAACCTTAACCGCAACTTCCGCAGCCGCAGAGAGGTCATCGACTATGTCAACTTTGCGTTCTCTTCACTGATGACTGAGGACTGCGGCGGTGTGAACTATGACGACAGCCAGAAGCTCGTGCAGGGCGCGGCTTATGATGAGCGCCTGTGTCCTGCCGAGGTGTATTTCGTTGACAATGCACCTGAATTCAAGAAAAAGTACGGCTTCAGCCGCGAGAATTATGAGACAGCACTTATCATCAAAAAAATGCTCGATGATAAAGAGCCTGTCTTTGAAAACGGCAAATCTAGACCCTGTACGGCAGGAGACTTCTGTATCCTTGCGCAGACAAATTCGGAGATAAAGGCAGCGGCCGCGGCGCTTGAAGCAGCAGGCCTCCGGGTCTATTCAAAGGATACCGACGGCTACCTGCGCTCAAGAGAGATATCTCTTGTGCTCGATATGCTGAGAGTGATAGATGACCCCATGAACGATATTTCTCTTGCGGCGCTTATTCTCTCACCGATACTGGGCTTTACCCCCGAGGAGGCAGCGAACCTTTCTGCCCTTTCCACCCGCGCTGAGCCCACAAAGCATTACTGGCAGATAATCCTCGGCACCGATAAAGAGAAAAGCTCCTCCCACGATAAGGAGACTGACTATATCGATCTGGGAGATAAGGTGCTGCAGCAAAAATGCACCTATGCCTACAGGCTCATCACTAAGCTCAGGTTTATGTCAATGGATATGTCTCTGGAGGGTCTGATAAAGAAGATCTATGATCTTACTGACCTTATGGGCATAACCTCACTGTATCTTGATGCAGATAAAAAGCGCGCAAATCTCAGGCTGCTGCTGCAGTATGCTGCCGCGTATGAGCAAAACAGTCTTGAGGGCGTGACGGGCTTTTTAAGATATATAGATTCGGTTTCCTCGAATAAGTCTGCATTCAGCAAGGCAGTGACGGCCTCTCCGGGTATAGACAGCGTCTGCGTGAAAACTTATCACGCATCAAAGGGACTGGAATTTCCGTTCGTTTTCCTGACCGACCTTGACAGAGCCTTTGATAAGGTCAGCGATGCCGCCATTATGCATAATGAGCTTGGCTGTGCGTTCCGCTTTCTGGCGGAGAGACAGAGGATAATGAAAAAGAGCATTTACTATGACTACCTCAGAAAGCACACCATACTTGATGAGAAGAGCGAAAGGCTCAGGCTTTTGTATGTCGGCTGCACAAGGGCTAAGGAGAAGCTGTTTCTGTGCTGTGCCCCGACGTATAAGTCCAACGAGAGCTTTGAGCAGGCACTTAATCGCAAGCGGCAGTACATATCATCACTTGCCGGCAGGCGGGATATCTCAGATATCGTAAGTGATGCAAATTCAATGCTTGACTGGGTGCTTATCTCTCTGTTCAGGTTGCATAGCTGTGAGGACGTTAAATACTGGTTCGGCCTTTCCGATGTCGGCATTGAGAAGTCTACCGGGCAGGACCCTGACCTGATCTTTACAGACCTCTCGCGAAGCGGCAATTATCCCGATGTACAGACAGGCGATAAAAAGCAAGAACCCTCTCCCGATAATGAGCTGCTGAGAAAGCTTAAAGAGCGTGCAGACGCAGATCTTGAACACCTGTCCTCTCAGGTGCAGGCAGCATCAAAGATGACCGTCACCGAGATCGTTTCTGCCGAGCATGAGAGATCTCACGGTATCACCGAGGATTTCTTCCCGAACCTTCCAAGGCTAGATGATGAGAACGATGAGCTCTCGGCTGCGGAGAAGGGAACCTTTACTCATAAGTTTATGGAGGTCGCCGACTATGCAAAGGCAGAGCAGAGCGTGCGCGGCGAGCTTGACAGGCTGACGGAGGAGGGATATTTCTCACGCAAGGAAGCATCGGGAGTTTATGTAGATGCACTTGAGAAATTCTTCTCATCTGATCTATATCTCAGAATGAAGAGATCTGATGAGATAATGAGAGAAAAGCAGTTCCTGGTCGCATTTGATGATCTTGAGCTTTATGGAAGGTATGAGCAGTACCTGTCAGATGGCTCGATGCTGCAGGGTATAGCTGACTGTATCTTCAAGGAGAACGGAGAGTATATCATCGTAGACTATAAAACAGACCGCTTCAAGAACGAGAGCGAGATAATGAAATACAGTGTTCAGCTCGATCTATATAAGGCAGCCTTCGGTCTCCTGCTGGACTCCCCCGTTAAGGGCTGCTGTATATATTCGTTCTGGCTCGGCAGGGCAGTTGAGCTCTGACGGATAAAAAGCTTTACAATATGTGCAAACCGTGCTATAATAGACTGTGAAATAATTAAAAAGGGTGATACTATGAAAAAAATAATCGCCGATTCCACGAATATGAAGCTTATAGGCAGAGTATACATGAATGATGATACTCTGTGGCTGGGAATGTCAGGCTCAGGTGTTGAATTTCAGTTCAGCGGCAAGGGGCTTACGATCACACTCTGTGCCGATGAGGTATATGAGGGTGAGCGCAAGGACTTTGCAAGGGCAGCTGTATACATAAACGGCAAGCGTGAGCATGACCTGCTTTTCGATCAGCAGTTCAAGACCGTGATAGTGTCTCCTGACGGAGAGTGCGTGGTCAGGATAATCAAGCTTTCAGAGTGCGCTATGGGCAGTGTAGGCATAAAGCCTATCCTTGCAGATGACGATGACAGCATCACGCCCACTGCCGACAAAGCCCACAGGATCGAATTCATAGGGGATTCCATAACCTGCGGCTACGGTGTTGACGATGAGGACGAGCTTCACCCCTTCCTCACCGAGACCGAGGACGTTACCAAGGGCTATGCTTTCATAACTGCGCAGGCTCTCGGCTATGATTACTCTATGTTCTCTCTCAGCGGCTACGGCATTATCAGCGGCTATAGCGATGACGGAACCAGACATGAGGATCAGCTCGTGCCGACCTTCTATGAGAGCTACGGTTTCTCGATAGGCAGCTTCGGCGGGATAAGGCCTATGGACATCGACTGGGATTTCAGGCGCTATGTACCTGATATAATCGTGATAAACCTCGGCACTAACGATGACAGCTACTGCACAAATGACGAGGGCAGGCAGAATTTCTATTCCACCAAGTATACAGAATTTCTTCACGTTGTGAGAAAGCATAACCCTGATGCTCACATAATCTGTTCTCTCGGCATAATGGGAGACAACCTGTTCCCGGCGCTTGAAAGGGCAGTTGATGACTTTACGAAAGAAACCGGCGACAGGAACATAACTCTCCTGCACTTCACGCCTCAGAACGGTGAGCTTGACGGCTATGCGGCAAACTATCACCCGACAGCAAAGACCCACGCAAAGGCAGCCAGAGCCCTGACCGATGTGATAACTATGATACAAAACAGATAAATAACAGGGGAGACAATTATGAAAAAAATACTTTGTATGTGCATATCCGTTTGCCTTTGTGCAGCAATGTTTGGCAGCTGCACCGAGAACGAACCTGACTCTTCGGTGTCAAAGGCGGAGACCAGTTCATCTTCGCAAGCAGCGGCAGATGAAAGCTCCGTGCCTGAGAGCGAAAGCAGGGCAGAATCTTCAAGCGCTCCCGAAAGCAAGCCTGAGGAGAGCGCATCTTCAACGGCAGACCCTGGACCCGATGACACCGCCGATATAACGCCGGCAATGTGGACCGTTTCCGATGACGAGGGCCATGAGATCACGCTGCTGGGCTCTATGCACGCCCTCACTGCCGATGATTATCCTCTCCCTAATGAGATAATGGACAGGTACAACAGCGCAGATATACTGGCTGTGGAATGTGATATACAGTCAGAGGAATCCGTGCAGATGAGCTTTGCGATCCTTAAGGACGCATATTATAATGACGGTACGACTTTGAAGGATCATATCTCGGAGGAGGGCTATGAGGCGCTCAAAAAATATCTCGAAGGAACGGCCTATGATATCTCGATGCTGGAGAAAATGAAGGCATGGGCTGTTGACAGTTTAGTTGAAGAGGTCGGGCTGCAGCTCTCAGGCCTTGAAGCTGACAAGGGCATTGACGGCTATCTGCTGACGCTTGCACATGAGAGCGGAAAACAGATCTATGAAGCTGAGAGCGTTGAGTTCCAGATGGATATGCTGCTGGGCTTTTCCGATGAGATCTATGATTTTCTTTTCAGGTCGCTGGAGGACTACACCCCTCAGGATACGGCAGATCAGCTGACAGATATGCATGAGGCATGGCGCACCGGTGATTTTGAAGCGCTTGACGATTCCGAGGAGGAAGAGCTCGAAGACCTTTCAGACGATGACCTTGCCATTTATGATGAATACAACAAGCAAATGCTTGTAGACAGAAATGCAGGCATGGAGGAGTGTATAAAGGAGCTGCTTTCCGAAGGGAAGAACGTATTCTTTGTTGTGGGTGCTGCCCATTATATAGGAGATGACGGCATACTCGCCCTGCTTGAAAAGGACGGCTACAAGGTCGAAAGAGTTGAATACAAATAAACTAACGCACAAAAAACCACCTCTCACTATCTAAGTGGGAGGTGTTTCATTATCTTTTTATTTTGCTTTGCCTTGATTTGCAACGCCTGCCATTTTGGCAGCAAGCTCATCAGGATCACAAAGATACTCTTTGCCGATCACATTGAAATCATCGTCAAACTCATAAACCAGCGGGATAGCGGTAGGAATGTTTACACCGATGATCTCTTCGTCGCTGAGATCGTCAAAATACTTTACAAGTGCTCTCAGGCTGTTGCCGTGAGCTGCGATAATTACTCTCTTGCCTGCTTTCATCTGAGGCTTGATCTCTTCCTCAAAGTAAGGAACAGCCCTAGCGATAGTATCCTTCAGGCTTTCCTGAAGAGGAAGCTCCTTAGGATCTACATCTCTGTACTTCGGATCTTTTGCAGGGTTTCTCTCATCATCCTCTGTAAGAGCCATTGGCGGTATATCAAAAGACCTTCTCCAGATCTTTACCTGCTCCTCGCCGTACTTAGCGGCGGTCTCGCTCTTGTTCAGACCCTGCAGTGCTCCGTAGTGTCTTTCGTTGAGCTTCCAGCTCTTTACAACAGGAAGCCATTCTCTGTCAAGCTCTGCCAGAACATTGTTAAGTGTGTGAATAGCTCTCTTGAGATATGAAGTGTAGCAAAGATCAAAGTCATATCCTGCCTCTTTAAGTGCCTTTCCACCCTTCTTAGCCTCTTCAACTCCGTTTTCGGAAAGCTCAACATCAGTCCAGCCGGTGAACTTGTTTTCCTTGTTCCACTCGCTCTCACCATGACGGATAAGTACCAGTTTCATGCTCATAATTATAATTCCTTTCGTTTCATATATTTTCCCTGCCAAGGCAGAGTAAAAAACTGTTTCGGTGTTCTCACCAGAATATTACACAAAGCCCCGTTCGTGAATTTATCAGGAATGAGGGAGAATGCTTTTTCTGCTCTCCTACGGCATATACCTCGGCGCCGCTCATTTTCTGACCTATGCTGTCGCAGTAGGCTTCAAGCTTGGTGTAAATGAAGTCACCCTCAAAGCACTCCTCGCCGCCCTCTTTCAGAGCGGTCTGCTTCAGCTCCTCGCGCCCTTCTTTATCGGCAATGAAGCGTATCCTTACGCTGCCGTATTCCTTGCTGCCCCATTTTTTTGAAACGAGCTCCATTCTGAAGCCCTTGCAGCTTTCGGGAAGGGTATCCGGTATGAAGTCGAGCTCCTTGATCTTCTTGCCGTAGTTTCCCATCATATACAGTGTGAGCTTTGCCTTGTAAAGGCTCTTCTTCGAGTTGCCCGCGTCCGTCAGCAGCGCGATTGCCGCCGCAATAACTATTACCGCGAGCACTCTTATCACCATAGACACTATGAGCCTTTTTCTGCCCGGCTCCTTACGGTTCAGAAGCCACTGCACCACAATATACACCAGCCCGAAGCCGCTGACCGGCAGCATAAAGAATATATACGCGCCGAGACCGAATACCGGCATCAGCATAAGCGCTCCGCCGATCGGTATATCGAGAACACGTCTCATCGGGCGAATGGGTCTTTCCTCATAAACACCCGTTACGATCTTTATTTCGCGCTTTTGCTCTTCGGCAGTATCTTCTGTTTTTACAGTTGTCTCAGCAGCCACAGCGATCACACTCTTTTAACTTATTGAACGAAGCAAATGTCCTTGAAATCAGCCCTCAACGGCAGCCTGAACGATAGTATTGAAATCAGGAGCCTTCAGTGAAGCGCCGCCGATAAGTCCTCCGTCGATATTAGGCTTTGCAAGCAGCTCAGCTGCGTTGCCTGCATTCATAGAACCGCCGTACTGAATGGTAACTGCATCAGCGGCAGCCTGATCGTAAAGCTTAGCAAGGGTAGCTCTTATAAATGCGCATACCTCTTCAGCCTGATCCGGAGTTGCGGTAAGGCCTGTGCCGATAGCCCATACAGGCTCATAAGCTATAACAACGTTTTTGAGCTCCTCAGCTGTAACGTCCCAGAGATCGAGCTTTATCTGACGGGAGATAACTTCCTCAGTGATGTTGCACTCACGCTCCCACTTGAGCTCGCCTACGCAAACGATAGGCTTGAGGCCTGCGGCAAGGGCAGCCTTTGTTCTCTTGTTTACTGTCTCGTCGGTCTCACCGAAATACTGTCTTCTCTCGGAGTGGCCTATAACAACGTACTCAACGCCGACCTCAACGAGCATATCAGCGCTGATCTCACCGGTGAAGGCGCCGCTCTTCTCAAAGTGAACGTTCTCTGCGCCCACCTTAACGTTTGAGCCCTCTGTTGCAGCGACTGCAGTTTCAAGGTTAGTGAAAGGAACACAAGCGATGACCTCTACCTTGCCCTCAGCGTTAGCTACCAGCGGCTTGATAGCCTCGAGCAGCTCCTTAGCCTCAGGTCTTGTCTTGTTCATCTTCCAGTTGCCGGCAATGATGGCTTTTCTCAAAGATTTGTTCATAATAAAAACTCCTTCATAGAAAATTTGACTGAATACAGTTCGTCTATCATATTATACAACATTTTCTTTAGCCTGTCAATCAAAATCGCGTCAAATTAACACTCATTTCAAATAAACAAAAGACCGACGCCTTAGCATCGGTCAGCTTATCATATCACCAGTATAACTCCCAGTGCGATGATGATGAGCCCCAGCCCCAGGGCTGCATAGCCGAAGGGATGTCCTTCCTTTTCGGGAACGCTCTCCTCCTCATCGTCCTGAGCTTCGGCCTCAGAGGCACTGTCAACATAAAACCTTGAAGGGTCTTCGGGGTCATACTTTATGTCGATGAAGTCGCCCTTTTTGAGACCGCTGTCATCAACTATCTGGTCGTATTTCTCTCCGTTTACCTCATACCCTATCTTCCACTGCACAAAGATGCGCGGCTCACCGCCGTCAAGGGCAGGCAGCTTCTGTCTTTTCTTCTGGAGCACCTTTGCCTTTATCGGAACATAGTTGTCCTCTTTGGGTATGTTCTGAGAGTTCTCCTTAGGAAAAAGCTCATACCCCTGCATTATCTTTATGCCGAAATATATAAGCCCCATTCCCGTGCAGACGAGCACCATTCCGATTATTCCCTGTGCTCCAAGTCCGTCAGAGGCACTTTTAGCAAGCATTGTCAGCATTTTGTCTACTCTCCTTACAAAAATGGGACGGCAGATGACCGCCGCCCCATAATGATGCGTGAATTATTTGTCTGCGATAACGTCGATGCCGGGGAGTACCTTGCCCTCAAGGTATTCAAGGGAAGCGCCGCCGCCGGTGGAGATGTGGCTCATCTTATCGGAGAAGCCGAGCTGGATAACAGCTGCTGCGGAGTCACCGCCGCCGATGATAGTAGTAGCGTCTGTGTCACCGAGTGCCTTTGCAACGGCGATAGTGCCTGCTGCGAGAGTCGGGTTCTCGAATACGCCCATAGGTCCGTTCCATACAACTGTCTTAGCAGACTTAACAGCTTCTGCATAAAGAGCGATTGTCTTAGGTCCGATATCAGCACCCTCTTTGTTTGAAGGAATCTTGTCAGCATCTACAACAGTTGTTGTGATGTTAGGATTAT
>CACXFU010000052.1 GCA_902767035.1 uncultured Ruminococcus sp. | reverse complement strand
TATCCCTTTGCAAAAAATCGCTAAAAGTCTTTGGAAAGGGGGTCCGGGGGAATAACCTTTCTTCAGAAAGGTTTTCCACCGATAGCTGCGCAGGCAGTCTGCGCGCTGTCAGGCTCTTTCGGAGAGCTCAGAGATTATCTGAATGAACGAATCTACGCTGGTGAAGTCCTTATAGACCGATGCGAACCTTACGTAGGCCACCTGATCGAGCTTTTTGAGCTTTTTGAGCACCATATCGCCGATCTCGCTGGTGTTTGTCTCGGTCTGCATCTTATTTGCAAACGTGTTCTCAACGTCATCAACAAGCCCCGTTATAGCCTCAACGCTCACGGGTCTTTTCTTGACTGCTATCTGCAGTCCCTTGATGAGCTTCTGCCTGTCAAACGGCTCGAACGATCCGTCTCTCTTATAAACCATAAGCTGCGGCTTCTCGATCACCTCATAGGTAGTGAACCTTTTGCCGCACTTAGGGCATTCTCTTCTTCTTCTCTTCTTTCCCTCGCTCGGGCGGGAGTCTATTACTCTTGTATCTTCATTATTGCAAAATGGGCACTTCATGATCTTTCTCCTAATTCATCAGATTTACAGTCAACGTCAAAATGGATCTGACATTGACTATAAATAATTATTCTAATGGCCTCGCATATCCGCTTGCTGTCGCGTGCTCCATGCGGATCGGCCAATAGTAAACGCCAAATTCTTTTGTCGTTTACTATAACTTCCTTACCCATTATAACACATCAAATTCCAAATTTCAAGCCCTTTTTGAAATTTTTGTACGTTTTTTCGTACTCTTGCGGCAGATAATCTGAAAAATCAAAGGGTCATACCCCCACATTTTCGGGGTATGACCCTGTTTTATCAGCTTGAATAAAGCTCATCAGAATACTTTTTAGGAACAAAAACGCAAAGCCTGTCGAGCGCCTTGTCACGCTCAGCCTTGTAAACATAGCTGCCTTTCTCGGTAACTATCTGCTGTTCATAAGAATCATCGTTAAGGTATGTAGGATAAACCTTCTCACCGAACCGGTTTATAGCCTGCTTTGCGCCGGTGCTGAGTATATTTACATTTCCGCCCATAACGATGAACTTGTCCATAATGCTTCCATTGACCATAGCGTTCGCGGCCAGCAGCTCAAGCCTTACAAGCCCTGAATTTATAAGCGTTGAAACATTACCCTCAACACTTCCGATAGCTGTAACGTTCGTGCCTTCGCCGTAAGCATTTATCACGCAGTTTTTGACCTTGATCTCGCCGCGCCCGTCAACTGTGCCGATAGATGCTCCGTCATCGCAGTGAACTGTAGTCGATACCTCGGCTCCGTCGATAGTGACAAGAAGATCATCGCCGCTCAGGTTTCCGACTGCCGTAACCTTCTCGCCGTCAGAGGTCGCGTTCAGCTTGCCCTGAATGAGTATATCCGCCTTGCCTATAACAGCACCCACAGCTACAGAGTTCGCCGCATTAGCCATTACAGTAAGGTCAGCGTCCTTATCTATCCTTATATCGGCAGCGCCGCTTCCGCTTCCGACAGCCACGCAGCACATACCTCTGCACTTGACGTCAAACGTTCCCCGTGCGAACCTGATATAAGAATTTGATATCTTTCCGCCGCCTATAGCGCACACCTTGTCGCCGGTAGATACCATTCTGAGCGTACCGCCCATATCAAAGGTGATGTTGCCGTATGGGTCGTTCATATTTGCACCTATGCCGATGCTGTAATTCCTGTTGTTGAGGATCATCAGGTTACCGTCGCCTGTTATCCTCAGCGATGAGCTCTCAGGAACGTGTATGCCGTCCTTGTTGAGCGTGTTGTCGCCCACAAGCACGATCTTTGTGCTGCTGCCCTTACCCAGCTGGATAGTGCTCTCAACAGCGCCCTTAATATTCACATTTTCGAGTGTTATGTTCGCATTGACACCGTCAGCTATCTTGATTATCATATCAATGGTGTTGTCCTTCTCGCCGACGATCTTAACATTGCCGCCAATGATATTGATGAACTTATATCTCTTCATCGTAAGCTCAACAATGTCGATGACCTCATCGAACTTAGCAGTGTATACCTGCAGGTTATCAGAATCAAATTTCAGAAGCTTCAGGTTCTCGCTTACTATCTCATTCTTGATGTTGTCAGGTATCTCGGGGATAGGTGTGGGCTGCGGCCTTGACGTATAGAAGCCCTGAATGTAGTCAAAGCCCATATCTATAACGGTCTGCAGCTCTTCAAAGGTCTCAACGCCCTCTGCAAGCACCTTGATCTCGTTCAGTCTTGCGAACTCGATAGTAGTCTTGACAGCCTTCTGTTTGTTGGTATCGCTGTTGATGCCGCTTATCAGGAAACGGTCTATCTTCAAGACCTGTGGCGCATATCTGAGGAGGTTGACTATGTTCGAGTGACCCGTGCCGTAGTCATCTACCGCTATCTGAACAGCGCCGTTCTCACCTGAGAGCAGCTTTATCAGGCTCAGCTCATCATCGGTTATCGTATCCTGCTCAGTTATCTCAAACACTACCTGACCGAAATACTCATGGTAAAGATCCATAAAGTAGTCATAATCCTCAGTTTTGAGAAAATGCCCTGGTATAGTATTCAGGAAAAGCTTGTGGCCGGAGAACGCCGCAGGGTCCTCAACCAGCTTTCTCATATTGTTGAACATCGTTGCCTTTTCAATGTCATAAAGCCTGTCATATGCCTGAGCAACGTCAAGTATATCCAGCGGTGACATATTGATGCCGCCCGTTGTTCTCATCAGTGCCTCATAAGCGAAGATGTTGCCCGTTCTTGCATCAACGATAGGCTGATAGTGATAGGTGAACAGGTTCTTCTCGACCAGCAGATTGAACGTGCTGTAAAGCTCACGCGCTGAGAAGTCTCTCTTTTTCACATTGCCCATGCCCTGTTTCAGTCTGTTGAGGAACAGCTCTGAGGACGCAAGCTTTATATAACTCTCGAGGGAAGCCTCCCACCCGGGGTTTACAACAGTGCAGCCTGCATTGACCTCAACGTAGAAGTCCTTCTGCTCCCTTGAATTATACTCCGCCATATCCTCATAGAACGAGGCTGTAGCATCGTTTATCGTCTGGGATACCTCTTCAAGCTTATCATAAACGTTTATAACTATGAACTCATCATCAGTGATCTTTGAGATCACGCAGTTTTTGGTGTTGGCCTTTTTAAGAGCGTCCGCAACTACCTTTACTACCTCTTCAGTCTCATAAATGCCGTAGTTCTCGTAAATGTAGGTGTACTTGAAAATAGCATATACCGAAACGGTAAGGCACTTTTCGTGGTTCTCCGGCTTTGATGCAAAATCCTCGAACCATTTTGTCACGCCCTTGAGGTTTGAAAGCCCCGTCATAGCGTCTATGTAAACGGCATTTTCAAGATTCTTCATCATTCTTACCATCTGGTAGTGGTCAAGCACTGAATTGAAGATGATATTAAGGGTGGTGGCAACTCTTTTTATCTTGTCACTGTCATAAACGACATTGTCAGTCTTCACGGCATAATAGCCGCACACAAAGCTGCCCACATACATAGGTGTGAGCACATAAAGCCCGCCGTTCTTTGCCCATTCGTTCTTGTCGGGCAGAAGCTCGCTTCCGCGGATAATGCTCGTTTTCAGCTCGTCCTTGGACATTCCCCAGCTGTTCGCAGACTTTATCGCCAGATATTCATATTCATTTATCTCCGATGCAAGATCATCGGTGCTCTTAGTAAGAAAATCATAGTTGAGACATACATATGAGCCGAACTGCGTCATATTCGCAAGAGAACGCATAAGTTCATCTCTGTCGGTCAGCTTTATCAGCCTGTTGAGCTCAGCGTGCATATAGTCCTCGTGCGTGTGCATCTCGGCAATGCGCCTGTAAAGCTCGGGCAGATCCTCTCCTGCGTATTTCTCATCATCATTCACACAGCCGCAGGACTCCGTGATAACAGGCTCATATGGGTACTCAAGATCGCAGGGCTCGTTCTCTGTAAACGCTTCGGTCAGCATCTCAACGCATATTCTTGCCATAGCGCTCATATTTTCGCGGCAGGTGGTTATCCTCGGTGAGCAGTGGCTCGCTTCCGAAATACCGTCAAAGCCGGTGATGATGACATCATCAGGCACCCTGTAGCCCCTTTTCGTGAGATACTCCATAGCTGCAAGCGCCATGCTGTCATTCGCACAGACAACAGCCTGAGGCGGCTTGCCCCTGAATGAGAATATCCTCTCCAGCTCGGCAAAGGTGGGCTCGTCCCAGTATTCGCCGTAGCCGACCATTTCCTCAATGAACTGCAGGCCGTTATCCTTGAGAGCCTTCTTATAGCAGTTAAGTCTCTTTTCGGTGTGCTCATCGCCCTTTCTGCCGCCGATGAATACAGTGTCTCTCACACCGTGCTCCTTGATGATGTGATCTATCACATAAGTGTAGGCATCATCGTAGTTGCGGCACAGTGAGTAGCAGCCTTCATACTTTGCATTAACGGTGATAACGGGCGTCTTGTTCTGTTTTGCCTTTCTTATGATCTCCTTGATGATATCCTTGTTGTGGATAGTCTCATCAAAGATGATAAGTCCGTCTATGATATCAAAATTAATCATCTCATAGATCTGCTTGGCGCCCTCGTCGTAGATATCGTCAAAATAGAAATCAACAAGGCTGTTGAACACAATAACTCTGTATCCGAGCGCCTCAGCTGCATCACGAACAGCGCCGGCATATTCGGCGCGTGTCTGTTCATTTATTCTCGTAAGGCAGATGCCTATGATCTTTCTTCCGTCTATCAAAACAAATACCTCTCAGACAAGTAAATAGATTTAGCTTATTATAACATTTTCTGAACGCTTTTACAAGCAGTTTATATAAAAATAGTGCATTTACACAAATAATAAACCGATTTTTTTATGTTTTGAGCAGCAAGAAAATGACACTGTTTACAAATGCTGCCAGATAGCGCACTGCGGCGGATAAAAAAGGCCCGCAGACCGTTTAAGTCTGCGGACCGTAAGCGATATCAGGTCTCCTTTATCGCCGTTCTCTGCGAGATGTAGTATCTGTCATCGCCTATCAGGTAAACGCCCCTGTTGTTGTAGGCCGTGCCCACCATCATGCGGTATGCGTTGTCAAAATACCAGCCGCCGACCGTTGCAGCGTAAGGTATCAGCTGCGTAAGACCGTCAGACTGGCGCATAGCCTCCTGCATAAGCGCCGATGAGGCTGCAGCTCCGCTTGACCACTGGCCTGCGACCATGCTTGCTACAGCCGTAGCCGAATTTGCAACGATTATCGCACCCTTACCGGTAGT
>CACXFU010000051.1 GCA_902767035.1 uncultured Ruminococcus sp. | reverse complement strand
CGTAAACGCAAGATGGCTCGGCGGTATGATGACAAACTTCAAGACCATCCAGCAGAGGATCAGAAGACTTGAGCAGCTCCACGCTATGGAGGAGGACGGCACATTTGACCGCCTGCCCAAGAAGGAAGTTGTAAAGCTCAACCTCGAGATCGAGAAGCTTGAGAAGTTCATGGGCGGTATCAAGGAGATGAAGAAGCTCCCCGGCGCGCTCTTCGTTGTTGACCCGAGGAAGGAAAAGATTGCTGTTGCTGAGGCTAAGAAGCTCGGCATTCCTGTAGTGGCAATCGTTGACACTAACTGCGATCCTGACGATGTTGATTACGTTATCCCCGGAAATGATGACGCTATCAGAGCAGTTAAGCTCATCGCAGGCTGCATGGCTAACGCTATCATCGAAGGCAGACAGGGCGAGGACGCTGAGGCTGCTGAGGAAGAGGCTGCAAAGGTCGAAGAGGCTGAGGAAGAGGAATAATGAATTTCACAGGGCAGACAGCGTTTGTCTGCCTTGTTTTGAGTAAAAATTAACAGGAGGTTTTTTCTATGGCAAACGTAACAGTTGCACAGATAAAGGAGCTTATGACCGCTACAGGCGTAGGCATGATGGATTGCAAGAAGGCTCTCGTTGAGGCTGAGGGCGATATGGAAAAGGCAGTTACACTTCTGCGTGAGAAGGGACTGGCTACACAGGCTAAGAAGAGCGGCAGAGTTGCTGCCGAGGGTATATGCACCTCTGTTGTAAAGGGCAATGTAGGTGCCGTAGTTGAGGTTAATATCGAGACTGACTTTGCTGCAAACAATGATGAGTTCAAGGCTTTCGTTGCAGCAGTTGCTGATACTGTTATCGAGCAGGACCCTGCTGACGTTGAGGCTCTGAAGGCTTGCAAGATCAGCGGCGGAGACAAGAGCGTTGAAGAGGCTCTTCAGGATCTGTTCATCAAGATCAGAGAGAATATGGTAATAAGAAGATTCAAGAGACTTGAGGGTATCCTCGTGCCTTATGTACACGGCGGCGGAAGCATCGGCGTTATGGTAAAGCTTGATTCTGACCTCCCTGCTGAGAAGGTGTTCGAGGTCGGCAAGAACTGTGCTCTTCAGGTTGCAGCAATGAATCCTTCTTACCTCAATAAGGAAGCTGTACCGGCTGAGGTACTTGACGGAGAGAAGAAGGTGCTTCTCGCTCAGATGGCTGAGGATCCAAAGATGGCTAACAAGCCTGAGCAGGTAAAGGTAAAGATCGTAGAGGGCAAGGTAGGAAAGTACTATTCCGAGAACTGCCTCCTTGAGCAGACCTTCGTAAGAAGCGACGTATTCGACGGCACTGTAGGCAAGTATGTTGCTGACGCAGCAAAGCAGCTCGGCGGAAGCATCACCGTAGCTGAGTTCGTAAGATTCGAGCGCGGCGAGGGCGTTGAGAAGAAGGAAGACAACTTCGCTGATGAAGTAGCTTCAATGATAAAGTGATCTGAATAACGAATAATTAAAGCAGGCTCTTGAAAAAGAGCCTGCTTTTTTGGCGCTCGCCGCGCGGCTGGGCGCACGCCGTAGTAAGTGCGGACTATTACTTTTGTTTCCGCTGCTTTTCAAAAGTGCAAAGACACTATATACGCTCAAAGTCAGTACGTAATTTTTACTTAGCTTCACGCCCTGTTGGGGGCTTTCCGGTCGCCCCCTAACGACCCCTTCGGGTGTATACATCTGTTTTAAAGAGCAGCAGGACTGTTTCTTCCAAGGTTCGCGCAGCGTTACTATTTAATAGTTCAAAACAAAACAAACACCCTCCCCTCCGAGGGAGGGCAAACGGTTTAATAGCCCTTAACTACCTACGAGGGGTGGGGGAAGCGGTGCAGGGGCACGCCCCTGCCTAAAATGTCAGGGTCAGGTTGTTCAGACCTAGTGAGCTTGTGTAGTTTGCGTCCTTGACGAATGCCATTACCATTCTTATGCCGATGTGCGCTGTGGGGTCGTCATCGCGGTGCAGCTCAACGTACTTCACCGGGTCAAAATGCCTGCAGTTGTCACGTATACGCAGCACAGGCACGTTGTTTTTTATCATCAGCCTGATATCTATGCTGTTTTCCCTGCGCTCTTTGTTGAAGCCGTAGGTAACTATGTTCTCAGCCATCTCATCTACAGACAGCCCGATAAGGGAGCTCAGCTTAGTTCCCTGCCCTCTTTCAAGGCAGAACTCCGAAGCCTTCAGCGATGCCTCTTCGACCTCAGTCTCTTTAGTTATCGACATCTCCAGGCAGTCCTCTTCCCTCACGCCGTAATCAGCCGGCAGAAGAGAAAACGCCTCAGCCGTAAACGAGACCTTCCTGTTCTTTAATGAAACCACCGCCGTTATCATACACAGCGTAAGCACCTCTCCGAAAAGGAATCCCAGCCATACTCCTGAAATACTTATGAACCTGCTCAGCACATACGCCGAAAGCGCCGTCAGTGCAAAGTTCTGGCATACGGATATCGTCTGTGTCAGCCCTACATGGTCAACTCCCTGATAGTAGTTTTTAAACGACGTATTCAGCGCACACGGCACAAGCGACAGCACAAATATCCTCATTCCCTTTATAGCTATGTGCTCTGCCGCAGGGTCATCAAGGAAAAGCCTTACCAGCGGCGACGCGAATATCAGCACCAGCACCGTTACCACCGAGCATATCGTCAGTGCATAGAACACCATCGTCTTCACAAGAGATCTCAGTGAGGTCTTGTCCTCATCGCTGTAAAGGATAGATGAAAGCATCAGCGCAACAGACGCTATACCCGAGCTGAACGAATAGCAGATGTTGCCCGCCGTAGAGATGACCGAGTAAGCCGCCACCGCGAGATTACCGTCAATACCCTCCAGACCCAACAGTATGTTGTTGATAACAAACGTCAGGAATACCAGGCTCACCTGATTGATAAGCGTGGGCACACCGTCAATTATCAGCGTTGCCGAAGACTTCAGCGATATCAGCTTTGCCTTGAACCTGAAAATGCAGTCCTTCTTGAAAAAGTACGCGATACCTATAACGAATGCGACATAGTAGCTCATGCTCGAAGCTATTCCCATTCCGAACGTTCCGCCCTTGATGACCAGCACGTTTATAAGGTCGAACACAACGTCAGCTATCGTCATAACAGCCACAGCCACGACCAGTCTCGTCCTGCTGCCAGATATCTGCATATATGGCACCATCATCTGAGCGAATATAAAAGCAGGTGCACCGATTATGAACCCTCTGAGGTAATCCTTCGTCAGCCTGAACACCTCGTTGCCGGGTGTGTCTGCACCTGCACCGAGCAGCGTGCATATAGGCCCCGTAAACCCGAGCACTATGATAAGCCCTATCACCGATACCGATGACGCTATCACCACCGATGCCGTAAAGCAAGCGTTAGTACCCTTCTTGTCACCTATGCCCATCGTCTTTCCGCACATTACCTGCACGCCCGCCGATATCATACTTCCCATTGCCGCAAACACAAGCAGTACAGGCGTTGCCAGACCGTAAGCCGTCATCGAATCAACGCCCAGAAATCTTCCTATCATAATGCTGTCAATAAGCATACACAGCATTACCGTCATCGATGACAGTATCTGTGTCAGCAGCATCTGCCGGAAAAGCTTTCTTATCATTTCTATCTCCCGAATGTCTTATCTGCATACCGGTGCCGTATACCGCCCCGGAACAAAAGTATACCTACTTATCCTTCTTTGACGATGCGAGCTTGACTATCGCCAGCACGCCAACAGCTATGCAAAGCGCCATTCCTATCGCAAGCATTATCCACGGCGTTCTCTGAGACGCTATGAAGTCAGACGTTGACTGCTCACCCATAAGCTTTTCAGCGCTCTCGCTCTTGCCGTAAGCTTCAAGCAGCATAACTATCGCAAGCCTCATATTCACCAGCGCACATATCGCCGAGAAGCAAAGCAGCAGCCCCTGAAAAAGCGCCGCACCGACGTCCTCTCTGGCATAGGCGCTTATCCCCTTCCAGGCTGCCAGCGCCGTCATCACAAGGTAGATCACATATGCGCAGAACAGTATCGTTGTGGGAACTGCCTTTCCTGCATCAAGTATGGTATTTATCAGCGCCGCAAACACAGTGCCGAACACGGCCGCCGACAAAAACGCAGCAAGCGCCCACTTTCTGAACGCTATATCGCTCTTTTTTACCTCAGGTCTCTTTATTCTTACAGGCATTTCAATATCTTTCCTTTCCTGACCGTTAACGGTCCTCTATTTCTATCCTTATCCTGCCGATCCTCTGCTCGTCCTCCATGCTGACGGTCATCTTGAACGGCGGACTGTATATCTGTTCTCCCTGCTCGGGCAGTCTGTCTAAAAGGTCCATTATCCAGCCCCCGACAGAATTATGATCCGTCTCTATGGCATCTGGCTCAAGCCCTGTTCTTTCTAGAAAATCAGCCACCGATATCTCAGGAGACACCTCATAGCTGTTATCCCTGTGCTTTACAAAGGTGCGGTCCTCCTCATCGCTCTCGTCATATATCTCTCCGACAAGCTCCTCGATGATGTCCTCCAGCGTGCAGATGCCCTCCGTTCCGCCGTATTCATCGAGCACCACGGCCATATGCACCTTTTTTCTCTGCATCAGCCTGAACGTTTCCGATATCTTCCTGTTCTCGCTTATGTAGACGGGCTCATTCATTATTGAGGATATATCATTCCCCTTTCGCAGATACAGCTCAAAGAAATCCGACTGGTGTATCAGCCCCACGATGTGGTCAATGTCCTTCTCATAAACAGGCAGGCGTGAAAACTTTGTCTGTGTGAACCGGTTTCTGATATCCTCCATGCTGTCGCCGAGCTCTACCGCCTCGATATTCACTCTCGGCACAAGAATGCGCGATATCTCTATCTCATCAAATTCCAGTGCAGAGCGCACAAGGTCCGATTCCTGCTCCTCGAGCACACCCTCGTCCTCTATCTCATCGATAATGTATTTAAGCTCCTCCTCAGTTACAGAGGGCTGTCTTTTCTTTGAGCGAAACAGCGCACCTGCGGCATTTCTTATAAGCATAAAGAAATATATCAGCGGCGTTATTATAAACATAAACACCGAAAGCGGCGCCGCCATATGGATAGAA
This sequence comes from uncultured Ruminococcus sp., assembly GCA_902767035.1. GTDB lineage: Bacteria > Bacillota > Clostridia > Oscillospirales > Ruminococcaceae > Hominimerdicola. The sequence goes on along the minus strand of CACXFU010000051.1, from coordinate 7,056 downwards.
AAGCTCTCCGAGTTCTCTTTCGCAAGGCTTTTCGGCAGTATCTCCCCGAAGATGAGCACCAGCACCGTCATAACGAGAGTTGCCAGCCCCACGCTGCCCTTGCCGAACCGTTCGGTAAACACCACCGTCGCCAGTGCCGAGGACGCAATATTCACAATATTGTTCCCGATAAGGATAGCCGTGAGCGCCTTGTCAAAATTATCGCAGATGTATAAAGCTCTCTTTGCACCTCTGCTGCCTTCATCCGCAAGCTTTCTCAGTCTTATCCTGTTGCATGAGGAGAACGCAGTCTCCGCCGCAGAGCACACCGCCGAAAGCACCAGCAGCAAGGCAATAATTATTATCTGTGTCAAAAAAATGTCCTTTCTTCCGTAAGTATCCTCAGTATCCCTGCGATACAGCGATACACAGTTATTATAACACATAATCACAGAAAAGTAAAGTACTCGTCCCTTGTGTACACAACGCGGCAGGCTCTTTACATTTTTCGGATTATTTGGTATACTATAATAAACTGTTTATTCTATTCGGAGGTAACTATGAAAATTCTTGTGATCGACGGCAACAGCATAATGAACCGCGCCTTTTACGGCATCAAGGCCCTTTCAAACACAAAGGGGCAGTTCACCAATGCCATAACCGGTTTTATGAATATCTATCTCAAAGAGATCGCGGCGGTAAAGCCTGACTGTACTGCGGTGGCGTTTGACCTTAAAGCGCCTACCTTCCGCCATAAGGCCAATGCAAGCTATAAAGCCAACCGCAAGGGTATGCCCGAGGAGCTTGCCCAGCAGATGCCCGTCATCAAGGAGCTGCTCGGATATCTCGGTATCAGGCGCATCGAATGTGAGGGCTTTGAGGCCGATGACATAATAGGCACCCTCTCCCACGCGGCAGAGCTCTCCGGCAATGAATGTGTTATCCTCACAGGTGACCGTGACAGCTTCCAGCTCGTTACCGATAAGGTGACGGTAAGGCTCGCAGGCACCAAGGAGACAAAGATCTATACCCCCGAGCGCATAATGGAGGAGTACGGCGTCTCACCGCGCCAGATGATAGAGGTAAAAGCTCTTATGGGAGACACCTCTGACAACATCAGCGGCGTAAAGGGCATAGGCGAAAAGACTGCCCTCTCCCTCATACAGCAGTGCGGCAGCGTTGACGGCCTTTACGAACAGCTCGATGAGATAAAGCTCACCCCCTCAGTGAGAACAAAACTCGAGGGCGGAAAGGCCGATGCCTATGACAGCCGCTTCCTCGCAGAGATAAGCCTGCAGGCACCCATAAACACTGACCTTGAATACTATAACAGCGCCGAAAAAGACGATGCAAAGGCATCTCAGCTGCTGACAGACCTTGAAATGCTGAAGCTGAGAGAAAGGCTCGGCCTTGCCGGCTCTCAGGCAGTGACTGACGGCGATATCGAGGAAAAGAAGCTTCGCCTCTCAGATATGCCTAAGCCCGAGGTGACTGAGCTCAGTGAGGCTGCTCTCACCGATGATGCCTGCACCTTTGAGCTCAAAGACGGACAGCTATCCGTTCTCAGGGCAGGCAAGATATACACAAGCAGCGATGAAAACCTTATACTCTCATTCCTCTCAGGCAGCGCCCCCAAGACCTGCTTTGAAGCTAAGAGCGTTTATAAATATGCCTTTGACAAGGGGTCTGAGCTCAGAAACGTGCAGTTTGTCTGTGATCTTGCAGGGTATCTTCTCAATTCACAGTCAAGTGAATACACGGCGGAGAACCTCTGTGCTGCCTACCATTGTATGTACCGCTCAGATATGGGCTCTCACGCTGACCTTGTGAGCCTTGATGCCCTTGCAGAGTGCCTTTCAAAAGAGCTTGAACGCACCGGTATGAAAAAGCTCTATGATGAGATCGAGCTGCCGCTGTGTGAGGTGCTGGCCTCAATGGAGCATTACGGCGTCAAGGCTGATGCCGAGGGCATAAGAGCCTTCGGTGATGAGCTGAAACAGAAGATAGAGGAGCTGACCTCTGAGATATATGAGTATGCAGGAGAGCAGTTCAATATAGCCTCTACAAAGCAGCTGGGCGAGATACTGTTTGAAAAGCTCGGCCTGCCCGCAAAGAAAAAGACCAAATCAGGCTACTCAACAAACGTAGAGGTCCTTGAAAGCCTTATCGACAAGCACCCGATGATACCCCTTATTCTTGAATACAGAACTCTGACAAAGCTCAAATCCACCTATGTTGACGGCCTTCTGAAGCTCATCGGAGAGGACGGCAGAGTTCATTCCGTTTTCAGACAGACCGAAACACGAACAGGCCGTATCTCCTCAACAGAGCCCAATATGCAGAATATCCCCGTAAGAAAAGAGATAGGGCGCAATATGAGGAAGTTTTTCATCAGCGAGGAGGGCTATACCCTTGTTGATGCCGACTACAGCCAGATCGAGCTGAGAGTTCTTGCAAGCGTATGCGGTGACGAAAATATGCAGGATTCGTTCAAGGAAGGCAGAGATATCCACACCTCTACCGCCGCATCGGTGTTCGCTCTCCCAGAGGACTTTGTCACCCCGGAAATGAGAAGTGCCGCAAAGGCTGTAAACTTCGGCATAATCTACGGCATAGGCGCATTCTCCCTATCTAAAGATATCGGTGTTTCCGTGGCCGAAGCAAAGCAGTATATCAAAAACTATCTTGATAACTTCCCCAAGGTATCGCAGTTTATGGATAAGACCGTCGAGGACGGCATCAGAAACGGCTATGTCAGCACTATCTTCGGCAGAAGAAGATATATCCCCGAGCTCCAGGCGTCAAACAAGGTCATGCAGGCCTTCGGAAAGAGAGCCGCGATGAACGCCCCTATCCAGGGCGCCGCAGCCGATATCATCAAAATAGCTATGGTAAAAGTCTATGACCGCATAAAGCGCGAGGGTCTTGACGGCAGACTTATCCTTCAGGTCCACGATGAGCTTATCCTGGAGGTCAGAGAAGCTGACCGCGAAAAGGCCGAGGCTCTCCTCAAGGAGGAAATGGAGAACGCCGTGACCTTAGCCGTGCCTATGACGGCAGATGTTCACAGCGGCAGGAGCTGGTACATCGCCAAGGGCTAGATCAAACACGAAAGAAGACACAGTGATGCAGTATAACAAATATGAGATACTGAAAGAATTCTTCGGCCACACACAGTTCCGTGAGGGTCAGGAGGAGCTTATAGATGCAATGCTCTCGGGCAGAGACGTTCTCGGCATAATGCCTACGGGCGCAGGCAAATCTGTCTGCTATCAGGTGCCGGCTCTGATGCTTGACGGCATAACCATCGTTGTATCTCCGCTGATCTCTCTTATGAAGGATCAGGTCACTGCCCTTATACAGGCAGGGGTCAGGTGCGCATACCTCAACTCCTCCCTCACAAAGGAGCAGTACTCAAAGGCTGTCTCCAACGCAGCAAAGGGAATGTACAAGATCATCTACGCCGCCCCCGAAAGGCTCTGCACAGCGTCTTTTCTGGAGCTCTGCTCAAAGGTCAGGGTCTCAATGGTAACGGTCGATGAAGCGCACTGCGTATCCCAGTGGGGACAGGATTTCAGACCCTCCTATATGAAGATACCAGAGTTTTTGTCCTCCCTCGGCTACAGACCGATAGTTTCAGCCTTTACGGCAACGGCCACCGCCGCCGTGCGTGATGACGTTATCCGTATGCTGGGGCTCCGCTCACCCTTTGTAAAGAGCACGGGCTTTGACAGAAAGAACCTGTACTTCGGTGTTATGCAGCCGAAAAACAAGTATAACGCCCTCAAAGAGATCCTCGCCAGAAACAAAGACAAAAGCGGCATCATCTATTGCTCCACCCGTAAGAACACGGAGAAGATATGTGAAAAGCTCAACGCCGACGGCATACCCTGTACGCGCTATCATGCAGGCCTTTCCGATGAGGAGCGCATCACAAATCAGGAGGACTTCATCTATGACCGCATACCCATTATCGCTGCTACCAACGCCTTCGGCATGGGTATTGACAAATCGAACGTATCCTTCGTGATACATTACAATATGCCGAAAAACATCGAGAGCTATTATCAGGAGGCAGGACGCGCCGGCCGTGACGGCTCCGAGGCCGAGTGCATACTTCTGTACTCACCGCAGGACGTGCGCACAAATATGTATCTGATAGATATCTCAAACGATAACCCCGACCTTGACGAACAGACCTTACAGATGCTAAAGCGCAGAGATGTAAAGCGCCTGTCTCAGATGCGTGATTACTGCACCTGCGAGAGCTGCCTTCGAGCATATATAAGAAGCTACTTCGGCGAAACGCCCGATGACCACTGCGAAAAGTGTTCAAACTGCACCGGAAAATTCACCGAGCAGGACGTAACCGTTGAAGCACAGAAGATACTTTCCTGCATCTACCGCCTTTATCAGCGCAGGCTTCGTTTCGGAATGACTGTGGTATCAGGCATACTGACAGGCGCCGACACCGAAAAGATAAAGCAGTTCAGGCTCGATACCCTCTCCACCTATGGCATAATGCAGGGAGAGACCCAGACGCGCATAAGAAACATTATCCGCCACCTTGAAACCAAAGGCTATATCGTCACCGATGACCACGCTGCCCTCTCGCTCACAAGCCGTTCGGCAGAGGTTCTCAGAGGAAACGAAAAGGTGATAATGCGCATTCGTGAGGAGAGCAAGGCCTCATCAAAGGGCTCGTCCGCAGATATCGACAAGTCGCTGTTTGCAAGGCTCAAGGCTGTCAGGCTCTCTCTTGCAAAGCAGATGGGTGTGCCGCCCTACATCATCTTCGGCGATTCTACCCTTCGTGATATGTGCTCTAAGCTCCCTGAGACCGAGCTCGAGCTTCTTAGCGTGTCAGGCATAGGAAAAGCCAAGCAGGAGCGCTACGGCAGGTATTTTCTGAGCGAGATAGCGGCCTATCTGAAAGAAGAGCCCGATGCCAAAGGCTCCGCGGCTGAATATAAGTACATAAACATCGGCCATTAGCTGTGACCGATCACCGAAAGGAAACCTATAATGACTGTCTGTGCAATATCAACTCCCCTTGCCGAGGGCGGTATCTCGGTAATAAGGATAAGCGGTGATGCATCTCTCACCATCGCACAAAAAATATTCACGCCCCTTACCTGCGAAAATGTCTCGCAGATGAAGGGCTATACCTGCGCCTACGGCAGGATAACTGACCCCAGAACAGGCCGCACTGTCGATGACGGCGTGCTGACGGTGTTTCGCGCCCCTCATTCATATACGGGCGAGGACGTCTGCGAGATAAGCTGCCACGGCGGTGTTTTTGTGACAAAAAAGGTGCTGAGACTGTGCCTTGAAAACGGCGCCTCTTTAGCTGACAGGGGCGAGTTCACCAAACGCGCCTTTTTGAACGGAAAGCTCTCTCTCACTCAGGCTGAGGCTGTTATGGATACTATCTCGGCGCAGGGAGAATTTGCGCTTGCCTCGGCAAACCTTACGCGCGGCGGCCTTCTCTTCCAAAGAATAGCTTCCGTCCGTGATGCTCTTGTCGGAGAGCTTGCTTCCCTTGCCGCCTGGGTCGATTATCCCGATGATGATATCCCTGCCGTCACTGATGAGGGGCTGAGCGCTGCTCTGGATTCGGCAGGAAATGCGCTTGAAAGGCTCCTTTCTGACCATGACAGCGGAATGATACTTAAACGCGGCATCGATACTGCCATAGTGGGCAGGCCTAATGTGGGCAAGTCAACTCTTATGAATATGCTGCTGGGGTATGAGCGCTCTATAGTTACCGATATCGCAGGAACGACACGAGACGTTATAGAAGAGAGCGCCGTCATCGGAGACTACACTCTCCTGCTGTCTGACACTGCAGGCATACGCACAGCCTCTGACAAGGTGGAGGCCATAGGCGTGGAGCTTGCGAAAAAGCGTATAGAGAGGGCTGTTCTCATACTTGCGGTGTTCGATCAGTCTGAAAAGCTGAGCGAGGAGGATGAACAGCTTCTTGAAATGCTGAGAAGCTCGGGCAAAAGGGTCATCATAATACTGAACAAGGCTGACCTTGACGAAAACCTTCTGCCCGAAAACGCCTTTGATGGGTTTGAGAGCCTTATTTCGGTCTCTGCCAGAAGTGAGGACTGCCGCGATAAGCTGGTGCAGGAGCTGGAAAAGCTGTTCCCGACAGGCACCTTTGACCCCGACAGCACTATCTTTGCAAATGAGAGGCAGATCTTCTGTGCGCGCAGGGCATATGAGCATATACTTGCGGCAAATGAGGCGCTTTCTTCGGGGGAAACGCTTGATGCTGTAACGGTGCTGATAAGTGCGGCCGCCGATGAGCTTCTGGAGCTTACCGGAGAGAAGGCGACCGAGGCCGTGGTCGATGAAGTGTTCTCACGGTTCTGTGTGGGCAAATAATTCGAGTGTTCTGACTGCTTTCCGTGCGGAGGGCAGTCGTTTTCTGTAGATATTCAGTGAATAAAATTTTAACTGTTTCTAAACTTTTCGCCCGAAACCGGATTTTTTGCAAAAGACTACCCAATCGGGTAGGGCGCAATTTTTCAAACTGTGGTATAATGTGAAAAATGGGGCAGTGTACCCACACATTGAAGGAGGATATTATGAAGAAAAGAGTTTTTAGCTTTGTTATGGCACTGATAATGGTGCTGGGACTTTGTCCTAATTTATTTACAAAAACAAGTGTTTATGCAACACAAAGCTGTTCAGGCAACTTTAACACAAATTATACTTTATCGAACAGCGGTGCTGACGATATGGTAGCTATCGCAAAAGCTCAGCTTGGCAGGACAAAAGCTCAGATGGGTTATATTGAGGACTGGTGCGCTGATTTTGTATCCGACTGTGCTAAACTCGCAGGTCAGCAAGACGCTATTCCTTTCACTGGTTCGTGCTCAGCAATGATCAACTATGTTAAAAATGCAGGAGGAGTACAGGTTGACAGAACACAAGCAAAAAAGGGAGATCTTGCGTTTTTCAGCAGCAGCACTTATCCAAACGGCGGTGCTCACGTTGAGATAATCACTCAGGATTGTTCAATCTATAAATCCGGCAGTTATTGGTATCTTAAATCAATAGGCG
>CACXFU010000050.1 GCA_902767035.1 uncultured Ruminococcus sp. | reverse complement strand
CAAAGCAGCTGAAAAGCAGCGGCAGCGAAAGAAATAACACGTACTCACTCCGGCGTGCGTCCAGCCGTGCGGCGAGCACCCGTGCGGCAAGCACCTTGCTTCCTACGACGGTATTGACCGACAGGTTCAAAGGGTCAGACAAAGTCTTCTCAACTCAGGCGGTAAGCCTTATGTTCCCCTGCAAATAATATTTACGGAAACGTTCCGCATAATGATTATACTACTTCTGTCTGTCTTTGTCAAGACCTGTCGGGAGCGGCGCTCGCCGCGCGGCTGGGCACACGCCGTACTGAGCGTGGACTATAATTTTGTTCCCGCTGCTTTTCAAAAAGCTTTAAAGGCGAGTGAGGGAACACTTTGCAAGGTTCGCGCAGCGTTGCTTTTTGATAGTACGTGCAAAACTATCGCCCTCCCCTCCGCGGGAGGGCTAACGGTTAAATAGCACCTAACTACTTACGCGGGGTAGGGGAGGCGGTGCAGGTGCACGCACCTGCGGGCTTTACAATTTGGAAAATTTGTGCTATTATAGTTTTGAGGTGATATTATGAGGTTGAATAAAACTCTTAGTGCTTTGTGCGCGGCGGTCATGGCGCTGGGCTCGTTTGGCTATGAGCTGCCTGCCGTTACCGTAACGGCTGCAAATGCCTGCGGCTGTACAGAGAGCAACTGCGAAAACTGGGATAAGGAAAGCGGACAGTGCGGCTGCGGCTGCAACGATAAGGCCGCTCTCAGGGCGGAGCTTCTCTATACGGACAATGACCGCAGTGTGGCTACCAATGACGGCAGCACGTTTGAGACCATACCTACCTATGTTGACCTTAACGGCAGCGGTACCTACAGCATAACTCTTGATGCAAAGAAGCTTTATCCCGATGTCGATGATATCTCTATCGAGGGCTCAGAGATCTTCCTTATAGATATCCCCCATATGTACGAGGGCGGATACGACGTCTACGGCAATAAGGACGATGACGGCTTTTTTGATGAGAACGGCAATATCTGGACCTGTGAAAGCGTAAGGGAACCTCTCTACCCCGATTTCAAAATGACAGTCGACAGTATCACTATCGACGGCAGGCCGCTGGACTTTGATCCCTCAAAATTCAGAACTGGCAACCTTGTGCCTACAATGTCAAAATACAGGCTGGAGATATTCAACTTTTTTGAAGAATCATTTGAGGATCCTGCTTTAGATGTTTATGATATTAGCGGAAACACCCTCGTTGTGACCTTTACAGTGTCAGGCCTTGAAAAACGCAGATGTATCTGCGAAAGCGGCCAGTCTGCGGAAGATCACGGCCTTTTCACTGACAACAATCTGAAATACCGCACCAAAGAGGAGATAATCGATTACGTCAACGATCACTGGATCTACACCGACCGGACAGGCACCTTCTCGCCTGATTATATGACGGTAGAGCCGGTCTACGATGGCGGCTACAGAGAGGGAGAGATCAGTCTTGGCTCTCAGGTTTTTGGCATAAATGCACTCAACTCCGCCAGATTTGTTGCAGGCCTTGATGAAGTGAAGCTCAATGCCGAGTACGGCAAGGCTGCACAGGCAGCAGCACACTGTAACGCTGCCGTCGGCCAGATGACACACACTCCTGCGCAGGATGAAGATGTTCCCGATGACGTTTACGAGCTTGGATACAAGGGTGCAGGCTCCTCAAACCTCGGTACAAATTACAGCTCGATAGCACAGGCCGTTCTCTTCGGCTGGCTTGAGGATGCTGACAACACCAATGTGGATCGTGTAGGCCACAGGCGCTGGGCGCTGAATCCGGCAATGGCAGAGACAGGCTTCGGCCGCGCCGGAAGATATACGGCTATGTATGCACATGACAGAACCAATTCAAACGCCGGCTACACCGTAGCATGGCCCGCACCGAATATGCCTGTGGAATTCTTCGGAGTTGCAGCTTCAACAAGCGCAAGGGGATATTACCCTGTGTGGTCACTGTCAAAGAACACGGCCTTTACAGACAAAGCGACCGTTACCCTTACCAGAAAGTCTGATGGCAGACAGTGGAATTTGAGCACCTCGGGTTCTGACGGTGAGCTTTACGTAAGCAATGAAAATATGGGGCAGCGCGGCTGTCTGATATTCAGGCCGTCCGATATCAAGAGCTATTCTTCGGGAGACTCCTTCAACGTACTCGTGAAGGACGGCACATACAAGCTGACCTACGACGTTGACTTCTTCTCTCTTGCAGAGAGCGGAGCCGGCGTTCAGCCGACAAATACGGAGCGCGATAAATACAAGATCACACGCAACCATGCCCCTGACAACACTGCGCCGGCTTTTGTCTCCGTGCTGTTTGAGGGTACCGTCACAGACACCTTATACACGGCAATGGACGAGTTCAGGATACCGTATTCGATACCGGGCGGAAAATGCACCGTTACGGTAAGCTGTGAGAACTACGTCACCAGAAAATACGAGACCGAGGTCAAGCACAGCAACCTGACCGAAGACCCCGGGATCTCAATTAACCTGACCGGTGACATCAGCGGCGACGGCAAGATCACATCTACCGACCTGCTCAAAGCGAAGAGCCATATCAAGGGCGTGACAGTGCTTGAGGGTTACGAGTTAGACTGCGCAGATGCAGACGCGAACGGCAAGGTGAACTCCGCCGACCTGTTAAAGCTGAAAGCGCATATGAAGGGCGTAACGCCTTTGTGGTAACGGCGCAATGATCGCAAGAGCGTTCGGTGAGATATAAAGATCAGCAGAGACTTTCGATACTCAGTGTCGGAAGTCTCTTTATGTTAGAAAAAATGCTACTGGAAAGCTGAGCATATATTTTTTGTAAGGGAATGCTTAAATTTAGTGTGACGCTGAAATTACTTACTACCAATGTAAGATAGAATTTCTAAACAATGTTTGCTGAGATTTTCACCGCCTGCCCTTACTAAAGGCGACCTCCTCACGCACCCCACAAGGGGGTGCATTCCTCGGTCGCTGCGAGAAGATAGTGGTTCTATCGGCAGCAGCGGTCGCCTGTCAATGGGCGAGAGCCCTGCAAACGGCGATACCGTCCCAGTGGGACGGCTAGACGTTTGCACTCTAGTGGTGTGGCTACGTATGATTTAGAGCTCTTTTGCTAGTATCATAAGTTGTAAATTTGCAAGTTCATCACATTTGATTTGTAAAACCACTCTCCAACTCCGGCGAGACCAGACGCCGCCCCGTGAGGGGTGGTTGAATGGTCTCGCTTGAAAGAGTGGACGGAGTTGAAATTACTCACTACCTGTGTTGGATAGAGTTTTTCTTAACATCTTTTGTTGTGATTTCCCACCGGCTGCTCCCACTAAAGGCGACCTCCTCACGCACCCCACAAGGGGGTGCATTCCTCGGTCGCTGCGAGTGGTTAGTGGTTCTATCGGCAGCAGCGGTAGCCTTTCAAGGGTGAGAGGTCACGATCCCCACCTGCCAACTCAAAAACAGAGGCCCCGATACCCAGTATCGAAAGTCTCTGTTGTTTTTTACTTTGGAAAAAGTGCGTTCTTTATCAGATCTTGGCGCCTGAGCCCTCTTCCTGTGACCAGTTCAGCCTGAAAAACTTCTCGCGGTACTGCTTCGGCGTTAGCCCCGTGTGCTTTTTGAAGCACGCGATAAAATGGCTGTGTGAGCTGAAACACAGATAGTTTCCTATGTCGATAGGGTCAAACTCCGAGAATTTCAGCATATTCTCGGCAGCATTTATCCTCTTTGACATTATAAATTCCGAGACGGTTATGCCGACCTCTTTTTTGAAAAGCTTTGACAGATACTGCGGTGTCAGCCCCAGCTCATCTGCAAGGTCGCCCACTCTTACTCCCTTATATATGTTATCATAGATAAGGTCAATGCACATAAGTATATGCTTTGAATATGCCTGTCCTGCCGATACCTGCTTCATTCTCTTTGTATACTCAAAAATAACGTCCTGATGAAGCTGGCGGACGCCGGCCTCAGTGGGGCAGGTGTCTATCTTGTTTATGTAGATATCACTTATGGTGTAGGCGGTCTCGGTGGACATTCCTCCCTCGATACAGAATCTGGCGAGCATGGCAACCGTGATGATAAGGTGATACTTCAGATTTCTGAGGTCATCATCACTTATCCTGCCGTATCCTTCAACTGCAAGGGGAGTGTAGGTCCTCTTCACTGTGTCAAGGTCGCCTTCTTTTACAGCTGAATAGAATTCAAGCTCCTTTTCATAGGGTGAATGGCGTATGTCGTTTTCCCTCTGAATAAATTCGCGGTGAGATAATTCCTTATTAATGCCCATGATCCATGGCGCTCCTTTCGGCGCAGAAATAACTCTTAGCATATTATACCACACTTCCGTTATGATGTAAAGACCTGTCAGGCCCCTTACTGCTAAAACACAAGAGGCAAGACTTCATTTCGGGATCTTGCCTCTTGTAAATATATTTGGAGGATATTACTTGTCCAGATCAGACTGAGCCTCATCTATAAGATAATCTATTGCCTTTGCGTTTGAAGCTACAGTAGTGCTCCAGCTCTCAGCCTCAGCGGGGTGCATCGAAGCCTTTGTGACATTGTCTGCCAGGTTAGCAAGATCCTTTGAAACGCCCTGGCTGAACTCAAATACAGGGTGCTCAGCAGCAAGTGCATAGATCTCTTCGCGCATATCCATCATCTCGTCAGTCCAGCCGTAGTCCTTCTGGTACTGTTCAAGAGTGATCTTGTGAGCCGCCTCATCGGTCTCAGCATAACGTGTGCAGTCAAGGAATGCTGCAACGCCTTCGGGGTTCTTGGCATTCTTGCAGATGCAGAAGCCGTGTATCCTTGAAGGAATGTACTGAGCGTCAGTGTCAGCGGAGCAGGGAACAGGAACGAACATTACCTCACCTGAGGAAAGATCGCCGTAAGGCTTTGTAACTGAAGGTGCGTCCTCGATAGCCCACAGTCCTATCGGGTAGAACAGTGTGAGACCCGAACCGATACCCTCACCGAATGTATCTCCTCTTACCTTCCATTCGTGATCCTGCTTAGGATAAACGACGCCGTTTTTCTGGAGCTCATACATCATATCCTGAGCCTTTGCAAGCTTGGGATCTTCGATGTTGTTTGTGATCTTTCCGTCGCTCATGCCGATGAGCGGCAGACCTGTTGACTGTGTAAGAGCATTCTCATAATACCAGCCGTCAAGTGCGAACTTGTCTTCCTCAGCGTCTGTGAACTCTATGCACATCTCGCTCATCGTATCCCAGTTCCACTTTCCCTCATGGAAGAGGTCAGCAGGCTGGTCAAAGCCGTTGTCGTCGATAGTGTTCTTATTGTATATCCATATGTAGCAGGGGTCTATCCTTGAAACTGCAACATAGTGCTTATCCTGATACATAAACTGATCCGCAGCTGTTTTCATATCTGCCCAGAGGGGAGTTGAAAAATCGATATAATCATCGATAGGCTCGATCATACCCTTGATAGCACCCTTAGGGAACATATCCATATCGTCAGCACCGATGAAATCGGGAGAGGTGTTTGCCATTACAAGTGCAGCAAGGTCATCGAATTTGTTCTCCCATGTGGTCTGGTTGTAATGGATAACGCCGTTGTACTTAGTCTGGAAGAGAGCCAGGTCAACGCCTATATCCTTATCCTCAGAGGCAGTCGGGTTTATATCCCAGAAGGAGAACCACTCGATAGTGTTGTTCTCAAGCTCTCTTGTCTCCATATCGTTTGAAAGACGCTCAACTACCTGCTGCTGATTTTCCTCCAGCTTTTTCTCGGGCATCGAGGAGCTTGAACCTGAGCTGCTCTCAGAGCTGCCGCAGGCTGTGGAAGCTATGCAAAGGATACCCATTACGGCTGCAGCTATACGCTTAGATGTTTTCATTGCTGTTCCTCCTTAGGTGTAAAAATCACTTTCTCTTGGTAACTACTACGCCTGCAGCTGCCAGTGCAACACCTGCGAAGAGTATACCCTCAGCAGCGCCTGTCTCAGGCTGAGCTGCCTTTGCGGTATCATCGCTTGCAGCAGCTGTGCCGCCGGTCGTCTTTGTCGTGGTAGTGGTGGTCGTCTTTGTAGTGCCTTCCTTCTTTGAGGAGTCATCCTTCTTGGAAGAATCGTCGTCCTTCTTGGAGGAATCGTCTTCCTTCTTGGAGCTGCTGTCATCTGTGCCGGCTGCCGCAGGAGCACCGAGTCCGATAGTCATATAAAGTGTGCCGCCGTTGAAGCCGCCTTCCTGATCCCAGCCCTTTACCTCGGGAGTAGCAGCAGCGACAACTTCGCCTGTTGTCTCGTCTACTCTGTCAGTAGAACGGATGTGGAATCTGATGTCGCCCTCGGGATCGTGAGGCATCTCTGTGATGCCGAGCAGGTCGTTGAATGTGGTCTCTGTGCCGTCTTCTGCTACAAATCTTGCGTCGAGAACCTCTACGGAAAGAGGATACTGAGCCTCTACATCAACACCGGCAGTCTCAAAAGCCTTGTCGAGATTAGCGAACATGACGCCCATCTCACCGAGAGAGCCCTTGTCGGACATTGTTGTGTCGGCAAGCACCTTGCTGATCTTGTACTCGATAGTGATAGTGCCATCGTTGTTTTCGGTGTTCCATGTGCACCAGTCACCGTTGTTCCACTT
>CACXFU010000049.1 GCA_902767035.1 uncultured Ruminococcus sp. | reverse complement strand
GTGCATCTGCGAGCTGAGCCTTATACTTCTCATGTGCAGAGCCGTCAGCATCATTCCTGAGCTCATCAATTATGCCGATGTAGTCCTCGGCCTTTTCGATCAGTGACTGATACAGATACTGAGAACTGAGACCCTTATCTGCTGCCCTTTTGTATTTAGGCCTTGCATCCTTTATCTGATCTGTCATCTGAGCTCTCAGCTCGGTCAGGGCAGCGTCGTCGGCATCTAAGACCGACTGCAGCCTGTCGATGCTCGTCCGGGCGCTGTCAAGCTTTGCCTGAGCCTTAGTGGTCAGGTCATCATACTTTTGGTCGATGCTCTGCTTAAAAACGGCTATCGCGTCCTTAGAAGTCTCCTTCACCCGTTTTTTGTATTCATCTGAAAAGGGATCAAGACCGCGGCAGTTATCAAACGTTATATAAAGCTCAGAATAGTAATCGGCACAGAATTCGGACTCAGGCAGATATACATTGCTGTTGACCGTTCCCGTTCCGACAGAGGACACATCTCTTTCATAGCCTATATAGAGGGGAGAATTAACTATCCCGACTATCTTATAGGTGCTGTGCCTGAGGGTCTCGGAGAGGTCTTTGTTCATATCAGGCTCAGTGACTGTGATCTCATTTCCTATCCTGAAAGTATCGGGGCTGCCGAGACATTTTTCAACAAGGCACTCCCCTGCCGTTTCGGGCATTCTTCCCTCACTCAGACTCAGCCGGTTGAGATCGTTCCTGCTGTTTTTGTCGAGCCTGTCGTTATAGGACATCATTTTAAGAACGATGTTCCTGTTCTCATAGAGATAGAAAACGTCTTTTGAATAGGCGGCCATTGCACCGCTGACATGAGACGCCCTCTTTACAGCTTCAACGTCCTGAGACTTTATGCCGATGTTTGAAACGAGCTTCAGATCCATCAGGTTATTGTCGCTGAAATAGTCCTCGGCCATATCTACCATATCGGGCATGGTGGCCTTTATGCCTGCAAAAAAGCCGCAGCCGAGCATAACTATCAGAAAGACAGCCATGAACCGCCCGAAGGAGCGCTTTATTTCGCGTGCAGTGTCTTTAAACAGAGCGCTTTTCATTTTTATCCCTCCGTCAGCGATCCGGTGCTGTCAATGGTCTGAGGTCTTATTCGCCGAACATTTCCTTTGAGAGCTTGCCAAGCTTTGCACAGCCCTCGATTATCTGCTCATCGGTAGGTGTTGAGAAGTTGAGCCTGAACGAGGTAGTCTTATCGTTCTCGGAGATCATAAATGCGCTTCCGGGAACTACCGCAACCTTATACTCCTGAATGGCTCTTGAGCAGAAGCTCATCATATCACAGTCATCAGGCAGAGTGCACCAGATGAAAAGGCCTCCCTGCGGTCTTGTGAAGGATATCTTCGATGAGAAATTCTTCTCCATCTCTGAAAGCATGAGCCTGCACTTTTTCCTGTAGATAGCCTGAAGCTCTTCTATATGAGCCTTCATATCCACCTTGGTCATAAAGCGGTATGCAAGCACCTGAGCCCAGATATTAGTGTGAACGTCATCTACCTGCTTGCAGACGGTGATCTTGTTTACTATCTCCTTAGGCGCGCTGATGTAGCCTACTCTTATTCCGGGTGAGAGCACCTTCGAGAACGTTCTTGAATAGCAGACAATGCCAGCATCGTCCATGCTCTTCATTGATGGGATATTCTCGCCCTCTATCCTGAGGTCACCGTAGGGGTTGTCCTCAAGGATAACTGCGCTGTACTGCTTTGCAAGGGCGTATATCTTCTTCCTCTTTTCAAGAGATGTGGTAAGGCCTGTAGGGTTCTGGAAGTTTGCGATGATGTATACGAGCTTTACTCTGCCGGTTTTGAGCACCTCTTCAAGCTCATCAGTGTTTACACCGTCCTCCTCAAGGGTAACGCCTACAAGCTCAACGTCCTCGCTCTTGAATGCGTTGAGAGAGCCGATAAAGCTGGGAGCCTCCGCAACGATGATATCGCCGGGGTCACAGAGGACCTTTGCTGTAAGGGCATTTGCCTGCTGAGCACCGCTGGTTATTATGAGCTCGTCGCGCTCAGGGTCGAACTCGCCCTTTGCTTCAAGCTCTTTTTTAAGCAGGTCACGAAGAGGTGTGTAGCCCTCAGTAATGTTATACTGCAAAGCAAGTATAGGGTCATTATCCATTATCCCCTGAGAGAGCTCTCTTAGAGTATCTACCGGGAATGACTCAGGTGCGGGGTTGCCGGCAGCGAAAGAGATCACTGTGGGGTCAACACAGTATTTAAGTATCTCTCTTATTGCAGATGCCTGCAGACCCGAAACTTTTTTTGAAAACTTGTAATCCATATACGGTTCCTTCTTTCCTGTTGTGATTTACTTCTGAATACTGCCCTGTCTGCGCTTCGGCAGGGGCAATAAAATGAGTTTATAATATCAGCCTTATTATTATAACATATAATCGTAAAAAAGTAAAGTGCTCGCGCAGGTGCCGCAGGTGCGTGCACCTGCACCGCCGCCCCCACCCCACTTTCAGTAGCTGCGGACTAATAGACCAATAGCCCTCCCCGGAGGGGAGGGGGGTAGTTTTGCTTGAAGCTATAAGTTCGTAACGCTGCGCGAACCTTGGGAAAGATTTAACTGCGCCGTTGATCGCTCACCTGACGACCCCTTCGGGTGCATGCTTATCATAATTCAAATATGCTAATACATCTTTCAGGGTTCGCGCAGCGTTACTATTTTGTAGCTAAGAGCAAAACTATCACCCTCCCCTCCGAGGTTGACACGACGTTGTCGCGCCGCAAACGGTTTAAGAGCACCTAGCTACTTGCGTGGGGTAGGGGCGATGGTGCAGGTGCACGCACCTGCGCGAGCACCCTTTACTTTTTTACGATTATATGTTATAATAAGTTAATCCAATTATTGAAAGGACGTATACATATGAAAAGCTATGCTCTTGAAGATATTTACACTGCCGATGTGATACCAGTGCAGAGGGAGAGATACTTAAAGGCTGCTGATGAGTTTGAAAAGCTCTTCGGTGAAAAGCCCACGCACTTTTTCTCAGCGCCCGGAAGAACAGAGATAGGCGGAAACCATACAGACCATAACCTCGGCCGTGTGTTTGCGGCAAGCGTCTCTCTTGACGTGATAGCTGCCGTTAAAGCGACCGATGACAATATCATCACCGTTAAGTCAGAGGGCTTCCCTCAGGACGAGATCGATATCTCGGACACTGCCGTTAAGGAAAATGAGAAGAACTCGTCAGCTTCACTAATAAGGGGCATGGCCGCAGGCTTTGAGAAAAACGGCCATAAGGCAGGCGGCTTCAAGGCGTATACCACATCGAACGTGCTGAAAGGGTCGGGGCTTTCGTCCTCGGCGGCTTTTGAGGTGCTTATCGGCACGGTGCTCAACGGCCTGTATAACGAGCACTCGGTCTCTGCCGTTGAGGTGGCTCAGCTTGCCCAGTTTGCGGAGAACGTTTATTTCGGCAAGCCTTCGGGTCTTATGGATCAGATGGCGTCATCTGTCGGCAGCTTTATCACGATAGACTTCAAGGACATAAAGTCACCTGTCATCAATAAGGTAGAGTATGACCTTTCTGCATCGGGCTACGCTCTTTGCATCGTTGACACCAAGGGCGACCACGCAGACCTCACCCCCGAATATGCCGCTATCCCTCAGGAGATGAAGTCCGTAGCGCAGTTCTTCGGCAAGAGCGTTCTCAGAGAGATCACAAAAGAGCAGCTGCTGGATAACATAAAGGCTGTGCGCGAAAAATGCAGCGACAGAGCCGTGCTCAGGGCACTACATTTCTTCGATGACAATGACAGAGTGCCTGCTCAGGCAAAGGCTCTCGAGGACGGCGATATCGACGGCTTCCTCAGGCTTATAAACGAATCGGGAGATTCATCTTTCAAATATCTGCAAAACATTTTCGCTTCCTCCGCACCCGATGCACAGGGGCTGTCTCTTGCGCTGTATATCGCAAAGATGGCTCTCGGCAGCAGAGGTGCCTGCAGAGTTCACGGCGGCGGCTTTGCAGGAACTATCCAGGCATTCGTGCCGGACGATATGCTTGAAGATTTCAGAAAGAGCATTGAAGATGTGTTCGGTGAAGGCTCATGCTATGTGCTGTCAGTGCGACCTGTCGGCGGAGCAGAGGTAAGACTTTAAGGAGAGACTATGTTTGGCGGTGCAAAAAAGCAGGTTAGCCTGAGGTTCTCGACCTGCGGTGAAGTGATGATAGATCAGCTGCCGTTTTCATTCGGCGTTGAGAGCGACGGAAAAGCCTCTGACAAGGGGCTTTGCGTAGCAATCTCAGGCGATGATGTTGACAACGGCAGGATAAAGTTTTCAGGCCTTACGAGAAACTGCTATGTAAAGGGAAAGCTGCAGCCCGTGAGGTATGAGTTCAGGCTCATAACAAAAAGCGACGGAAAGCGCATCTATCAGGCAAAATTCCCTGAGATAAAGATACCCGGTGCGCTTGAGAGCAAGCCCTTCAAAAAGGTCTCCGAGCAGGATATGATAAACCGTATGAACAACGAGATCAGCTTCAAGGTGACGCCGCATTTTTCAGGCGATGATATGCCCGAGGTAATGCTGACGGTCTATCCGTTTGAGAATGTGCTGACGGGCTCTGCGGCGATGTGGCTCAAGGTGACCTCGGACACGGACTATTTTTTGCATAAGCTTAAAAAGATTAAGAAAAAGTGAGGGATAGGCATTCTATGCGAATGAGAAGAAAGAAAAACCTTGATGAAAGGCTCGCAAAATGCGGAGATATGATCTTCCGCATGGACAGGGACAGCAAGGATTTTTCGGATAAATCAAACAAGGAGCTGATAGTGCCTGAAAAAATGTTCGGGCGCAAGGCTCCTCTTATACTGGAGATAGGCTGCGGCAAGGGGCAGTTTGCCTGCGAGCTTGCAAAGCGTGAGGGCGAGTTTAACATCATCGGGGTCGAGAAGTCATCGAACGTTATCGTTCAGGCGGCGGAAAAGGCATTGGAGCAGGATATCAGAAACGTAAGGTTCGCAAGGGGCAACGCTGAGTATCTTGACTGCTTTATCCCCGAGCACTCAGTAGAATGCATCTACCTCAATTTCAGCTGCCCTTTCCCGAAAAACACCTATGCTGCCCACAGGCTCACTCATGTGAGGTTTCTGGAACTGTACAAAAAATTACTCAGAAACGGCGGAGCGATCTTCCAGAAGACCGACAATATGCACTTTTTTGAGTTCTCTCTCGAGCAGTTCTCAGAGGCCGGATACAAGCTTAAAAACATTTCCCTTGACCTTCACAACAGCGATTTCGAGGGCAACATAGTTACTGAATACGAAAAAATGTTTTCCGATATGGGAAAGCCGATATACAGACTGGAGGCATACCTTGGAGACTGAAACAAAGCAAAAAAAGCTCCTGACCCCTGTGAGGGTGAAGAAGCTTATTGCAGTGGTGATACTGCTGGCGGTCGTCATCATCGGGTTCATGCACCAGAGGTATCTCAGGAGCGACAGCAGGATAGAGGACGTCTGGCAGGAGAACCGGACGGTATTTGACAGTGCAGCCGAGGGGATAACCGAGCACGGCAAGACCTTCGGGAAGAGATCTGTCAGCAGCTGCAAAGACCTGATAGGCGAGCTTGATGAAAATTTCGGGCAGCTGTCAGAGATAGGGATAAGCTACATTTCCTATGACGGGCATGATGTTGACTTCTATTCCGAATACGATCACTATTATATTTATCACTCAGACGGCGAGTCCCTTGACAAACAGTATGAGACCGAGCTCAGCGACAGCTGGGGATATATCAGAACGAAGAAAAAATAAGAGACCTGAAAAAGGTCTCTTTTTTATTTATACGCCCAAAGCTCAGCGCTGACAAATAGTATGCTGCACGCCCTGCTTGGGGGCTTTCCGGTCGCCCCCAAACCCCTTCGGGTACAAACATTAAACTATATAAAACCTGTTAAGGTCTCTTATTTTTTACTCAGTTCGTATTCTTTTATCCCTGTCATGATCGTGAAAGCTACCTGCTTCTGATAAGGGGCGCTTTCAAGCTTTGCCGCCTCATCGGGATTTGAGAGAAAGCCGCACTCTATCATTATGGCAGGATTGGTCGTGTTGTCAAGCAGATATAGGTCATCTCCTACAGCCTTTGCTTCGCGCTCGTTATCGGGCTGCAAAAGCGCCTTGAACTGCTTCTGCATTATTTTTGCAAGAACCTCTCCGTCTGCATTTTTCTCGCTGTAGAACATCTGCGCTCCGCTGTACTGCGGGTCTGTGAACTGGTTCTGGTGGATAGATACCGAAATACCGTCCTTGTACTTCCCGAAGATCGCCAGCCTGTTTTTCATATCCGAGATCTTCTGCTTTTTAAGCCCCTCAACGCCCTTATCGTGGATCGACTTATCAGCTTCACGGGTGCAGGTAACATCATACCCCATTACCGTCATCGTGTCTCTGAGCGTCAGCAGGATATTTAGATTTATATCCTTCTCGACCGCTCCGTTCACTGATACACAGCCGCCGTCTGCTCCGCCGTGCCCTGCATCTATAACAAGCGTCGGTCTCTCCGGAGAGGCCTTTACCGTGGCGGCAGTCATTATCGCTTCTCCTGTTTTTTTGCCGTAAATGCAAAGCCCGCCGAACACGATCAGCAAAGCACAGCAGATAACAGCTTCAAGCTTTCTCATATCATCATCTCCTTGATAATAGATATGCAGGCAAGTCCGGTCATATGCAAAAATGCTCCCGAGTCTTGACCCGGGAGCATTATCATTATTTTTCTTCTCTTATTATCTCAGGCTCAGTGCCCTTGGTCACACAGTCGGCAGTGATCTTTATCCCCTTGATAGTCTTATCCGAGGGGGCATCGAACATCAGCTTTGTGAGCAGCCTTTCAACTACGGCTCTGAGGCCTCTTGCGCCTGTCTTTTCCTTTATGGTCTCTCTTGCGATCTCACGCATGGCATCATCAGTCACCTCAAAGTCGATACCGTCAAGCTTGAACAGCTTTGTATACTGCTTGATAAGAGAGTTCTTAGGCTCGGTCAGTATCCTGCAAAGGGCGTCCTCATCGAGCTCCTCAAGCACTGTTATTACCGGGAGCCTTCCTACCAGCTCAGGCACTATGCCGTACTTTACAAGGTCGTGCGGCACTACCTTCTGCATAAGGTTATGCTCCTCTGTCTTTGACTTCACATTTGCGCCAAATCCGAGAGACGAAGAATCCGTTCTCTTCTCGATGACCTTTTCAAGGCCGTCAAATGCGCCGCCGCAGATAAAGAGAATGTTCTTCGTATCAATGTGTATAAATTCCTGCATCGGGTGCTTTCTGCCGCCCTGAGGAGGAACGTTTGATACCGTACCCTCAACTATCTTCAGAAGTGCCTGTTGAACGCCCTCACCGCTAACATCACGGGTGATAGAGGTGTTCTCTGACTTTCTTGATATCTTATCTATCTCGTCGATGTAGATTATACCGTTCTGTGCAGCCTCAACATTGTAGTCAGCTGCCTGTATCAGCCTTGTCAGAACGTTCTCGACATCATCACCGACGTAGCCCGCCTCAGTAAGCGTGGTAGCGTCAGCAATTGCGAACGGAACGTTCAAAAGCTTTGCCAGCGTCTGAGCGATAAGCGTCTTGCCCGTACCTGTGGGACCTATGAGCAGAACGTTGCTCTTCTGTATCTCTACATCATCATTATCATCAAGAGACATTATCCTCTTATAGTGGTTATACACCGCCACAGACAGTGCCACCTTGGCGTCCTCCTGCCCGATAACGTATTCGTCCAGCACAGCCTTTATCTCTGACGGCTTTTTAAGGTCAATGCCCGATCTGCTCTTTGAGCTCTTGTTTGCCTGGGGCTTTGGTCTTGCCACAGGCAGACCCTCCTGCTCAGCTAGCACATCATAGCAGTATATCACGCATTCCTCGCAGATATGGGCATTGCCGGCGCTGAACATATTCTTTACCTTGTTCTCGGACTTTCCGCAGAAAAGGCATTTTTTCAGTGTCTCATTCGGCATTTATCTCACCAGCTTCTATTATCTGTTAGTTATCACCTTGTCAATAAGGCCGTATTCCATTGCCTCCTGTGCAGTGAGGTAGTTGTCACGCTCAGTGTCGGCATTTATCTGCTCGATAGACTTTCCTGTATTCTGAGAAAGGATAGTATTGAGCTTTTCTCTCGTCCTTACCATATGGTCAGAGTGTATCTTTATATCTGTGCACTGACCGGAAAGGCCGCCTCCTCCGATAAGGGGCTGATGGATCAGTATCTCGCTGTTGGGAAGAGCAAATCTCTTTCCCTTTGCGCCCGATGACAGCAGGAACGAACCCATAGATGCTGCCATTCCGATACAGATGGTGGAGACATCACACTTAATATACTGCATAGTATCATAGATAGCCATACCTGCAGTGATAACTCCTCCCGGGCTGTTGATATAGAGGTCAATATCCTTTTCGGGATCCTGACCCTCAAGATAAAGCAGCTGCGCCACTACAACGCTTGCCACCGCATCGTCTATCTGATCGCAGAGCATTATTATGCGGTCATTGAGAAGTCTCGAAAAAATGTCATAGCTTCTCTCGCCTCTGCTGGTCTGTTCTACTACATAAGGAATCAATGCCATATTAGTTGCCTCCCTGAGATATATTTTTCGCCCGCACAGTTAAATGCGAGCGAAATCGACATAATTACTTTATTACTGCGCTGTCCTTTACGAGCTCTGCAGCCTTGCCGACTGCAACATCTCTCCTGAGATCCTCAAGCGCAACGATCTGCTTGATCTGCTCTGCCTCTACACCGTACTGCTCTGACATCTTTGTGAGCTCCTCGTTCACCTCATCATCAGATACCTCGATGTTTTCAAGCTGTGCTATCTTCTCAAGTGCAAGTCTGAGCTTCACCTGCTTAACAGCCTGCTCCTCATAAGCCTTCTTGACAGTGTCAAGTGTCTGGCCTGTATACTGGAGGTAAAGGTCAAGAGTGATACCCTGCGGACGCAGTCTCTGCTCAAGCTCCTGTACCATCTCGTTTACTCTGTTGTCATACATCTCCTGAGGTATCTCGCCCTCAAGCTTTTCGATAATAACGTCATAAACAGCTGTCTCTGCCTCGTTGTCAGCCTGTTTCTCGTTAGCTTCCTCGAGCTTCTTTCTGACATCAGCCTTGTACTCATCAAGTGTGTCGAACTCTGTCGAATCCTTCACCATATCATCATCGATCTCAGGCATTACCTTCTTTGAGATGCTCTTGAGGTTTATCTTGAATACGGCAGGTGCTCCCTTGAGCTCCTCTACCTGATACTCCTCAGGGAAGGTAACGTTTATCTCGAATGACTCGCCTGCATTGTGGCCAACGATCTGATCCTCAAAGCCGGGAATGAACTGGCCGCTTCCGAGGTTAAGGGTGAAGTCCTCAGCCTTTCCGCCGTCAAAAGCTACGCCGTCCTTGAAGCCTTCAAAGTCGATAACAACATCGTCGCCGTTCTCGGCAGCTCTGTCATCAATGGTCTCAACGGTAACGTTCTTCTCTTTCAGTGCGTTGAGCTGAGCGTCTATATCCTCATCGGTAACTTCCTTAACGGTCTTTGTCACCTCAATGCCCTTGTAGTCCTTTATCTCTACCTCAGGCTTTGTTGTGCACTTAGCTGTTATCTTAACGCCCTCTTCCTTGCTGACAGCAGTGACCTCGACCTCGGGACGTACCACAAGCTCAAGACCTGACTCCTTAACTGCATCGTTCACAGCATCAGCATAGATCAGGTTAACAGCGTCCTCAAAGAATACCTGCTCGCCATACTCTCTCTCGATGAGCTTTCTGGGAGCCTTGCCCTTACGGAAACCGGGCATCTGGATATTTTTTCTTGCCTTTAAGTATGCCTTCTGAAGCGCAGCCTCAAAATCCTCAGCCGAGACCTCTATCTCCAGCTCGTATTTATTGGTCGCTACATTGTTTGTTGCTTTTAAACTCATTTTGATCTTCCTCCAATTACTATCCGATAGGATCCTTCTCTATGGCAGATAACGCCAACAAAAGTATCCTAGATATTATAACATATATTGATATTGATTTCCAGCATTTTTTTATAAATTGTCACTTTGCACAATTTCTGATATATCCAATGGGTCAAATTGCAAAAAATCGCTTGCAATAAGCCTGTATTCTATACCGTCGCGCTGGCCGTTTATCGCATAATTGTGAGCATTGCCGTGCAGGTGGCCGTAATAGCACCTTTTCACCTTATACTCGTGCAGCACATCGAGCATATCGTAATTGCAGCTTGAACCGTACAGCGGCGGATAATGCAAAAACGCCACAGGCTCCAGCCCTTCCTTCAATGCCGACTCTATCGACATTCTCAGGCGCCCTGCCTCTCTTGCGAGCACCTTAGCGTCCGAGGGTTCATCGGGTTCATTTATCCAGCCTCTTGTTCCGCAAATGCCGATATTGCCGTATCTGTAATGATTATTATGCAGTATATGCAGAGTATCGAAGCCGTTATCACTGAAAAAGCGTTCCGTTTTGGTCTTGGTCTCCCACCAATAATCATGATTGCCCTTTGATATTATCTTTATGCCGTTCAATTTGTCGATAAAGGCAAAATCCGCTTTTGACTGCTCATAATTCATTCCCCAGGATATATCCCCCGGGATAACGACAGTATCGCCGGGCTTGACTTTAGCCTGCCAGTTTGCTTCAAGTTTTGCGACATGATCCTTCCAGCCGCCGAAAATATCCATAGGCTTGTTTACGCCGAGAGAAAGATGAAGATCTGCTATTACAAAAAGGCTCAAAGGATCACTCCTGTCTGAATAATTTTTATATTTCTGCGGATACTATGTTTTGACCGGAAGGAGATGATATCAATGAAAGACGGACACGGTATCCACTGCAGCGTTGAGAGCTGCGTTTACAACAAGGACTGCAGAGAATGCACCGCACATTCGATCGATGTGAGCGGCACCTGTCAGGAGCCCGGCTGCTGCGACGAAACAGTCTGTAAGACATTTGAAGCAAAGGACTGACAGACAGACCCTTCGGGGTCTGTTTTTTATCTCTCTCCGTACCACATTTTATGCTGCTGGAAATGCTCCTTCTTATCATCATCCGTTTTTGGCTTTTCAAGCTCTTCCCTGCTGTCGGTGAAGATATGCTCATAGCCCTCAGATCTTGCGCCGTTAAGCGCGTTTTCAAGCTCCTTCAGCTGATCCGCCTGAGACATCGCGTTCATCTGAGAATAGTCTCTGTGACCCTCAAAGGGATAGCTCGGCAGACCCTTCAAAAATTCGATATCGGAGATCAACCGTCTGAGCCTGAGATAAAACACTGCAAGCACCAGCTCCATCACCAGCGGCTCGATAGAAAAATACATAAATATCGCAAAAATCAGCACTGAAAACACCGGGACCGGCACCAGCATATGCCACAGGGTCTTGCTGTCGGCGATGCTGATAAAGCAGCAGGCAATGAAAAACGCCACATAATACAGCACTCCCGCAGTAACATTGCTGACGTCTCTGAACTGAACGCTCAGAGATCTTGCAAACATCGCCCAGCCGAGAATCCCGTAATCAAGAAGTGCGAAAAACAACACAGGCACCGCTACCGCAGCATAAGCCGCCTTTCTTGCCTTGCGGTTTCTGTAGATCGCTTTCAGCTCGTTATCGGGCATAGTCTTCCAGCTGTCACTAAACGATTCTTTTTGTTTCATATCAGCAGCCTAAGGTCTCGAATACATAGTCCTTCATCTCGGTCTTGTCAACAGTTTTGTCAAAGCGCACTGCCTTGTCTTTAAGAGATGCAAGAGACGCAGGCACGGGTATCTTCGATACGTCAGCAAGCTTTTCAACGAGCGTGAACTCATCGGCATCAGTATCGGCACCGATAGCTCCGAGAACTGAACCCGAGAACTTGTAAGGGCTTGCGGTAGATGCGATCACCGTCTTTGTATCATCACCTGTTGCAGCCTTGTAATCCTGATATACCTTAACTGCAACTGCCGTGTGAGTATCGCAGGTGTAGGAATACTGATCGTAAATATTCTTTATGCACTCCTTTGTCTGGGCGTCATCGCAGAACCCTGCATAGAATTCCTCGCTGAGCGCCTTCTTGACATCATCGGTCACCTCATATCTGCCCTCCTTTGCAAGGGAGCCGAACCACTCTCTGATCTGGGCATCATTGCCGTCAGTGAGGTGATAGAGGAGCCTTTCAAGATTTGAGGAGATAAGGATATCCATAGAAGGAGATATAGTCGTGTGGAACGGGCGGTTCCTGTCATAGACGCCTGTTCTTATAAAGTCGGTAAGAACATTGTTTGCGTTAGACGCACAGATGAGCTTGTTGACAGGTATACCCATATGCTTTGCATAGTAAGCTGCAAGTATGTTTCCGAAGTTGCCTGTAGGAACGACAACATTGATCTTGTCGCCGAGAGCTATCTCGCCGTCCTTGACGAGCTGAGCATAGGTAGATACATAGTAGATTATCTGCGGTGCAAGTCTGCCCCAGTTGATGGAATTGGCCGATGAGAACATCATACCGTTATCTGAAAGGGTCTTTGCTATCTCAGGATCTGTAAATATCGCCTTTACGCCGTTCTGGGCATCGTCAAAGTTGCCCTTGATAGCGCACACGCCTACGTTTTCACCCTCCTGAGTGGTCATCTGCTTTTTCTGCATAGCGGAAACTCCGTCCTGCGGATAGAAAACAAGTATCTCGGTGCCCTCAACGTCCTTGAATCCCTCGAGAGCTGCCTTTCCGGTATCGCCTGAGGTCGCAACAAGGATAACGACCTTCTTGTCAACACCGAGCTTCTTTATCGCTGTTGTGAGCAGGTAAGGCAGTATCTGCAGAGCCATATCCTTGAACGCACAGGTAGGGCCGTGCCAGAGCTCCAGCATATAGGTGCCGTCAAACAGGTGAGCAAGCTCAGCGATATTGTCGGAATCGAAATTCTTTGTATTGTATGCGCCCTCTGTGCAGTACCTGATCTCGGCCTCGGTATAGTCGGTCAGGAATTTTGAGAACACGAACGAAGCTCTGTCTCTGTAGTTCATCTCTCCCAGAGCTGAAATGTCCTCATTCGTGATCGCAGGGATAGAATCCGGAACGAACAGACCGCCGTCCTCGGAAATGCCTTGAGCGATCGCCTGTGCGGATCCGACCTTGACCTCATTGTTTCTTGTGCTCTTGTAATTCATAATACTCAACCCTTCTCTATCATTATTTACTCGCATCGAATGCCGAAACATAGTATTTCAGGTGCGAGACTGTATTCTCTTTAAGCGTCACTACCGCCACATCGAAGCGGCAGTCATATTCGCTGTCCAGCGTCTCAAGATACCTCTGCGCCGTGTAGACTATATGCCGTCTCTTCGCAGCACCAACGGCCTCTTCGCCGTCTGAAAGAGGGTCCTCTCTTCTCGACTTTACCTCAACAAAGCAGAGCGTGCCGCCCTTTCTGGCAATGATATCTATCTCTCCGCCGCGAACAGTGTAATTTCTCTTCACTATCTCATAGCCATGCCTCACCAGAAAGGCGCAGACAGCGTTCTCGCCGACATTGCCCTGGCCCTCAGCCTGCTGTGATCGGGCGGCTCATTTGTTCTTCTTGTCATAATACTTTTTCAGAAAGCACGGCCTGTGTATCTCACAGGGGCCGAACTCGTCCAGCGCCTGATAGTGCACCTTCGTGCCGTAGCCCTTATGCTTTTCAAAGCCGTACTGCGGATATTTCTCAGCCATCCCGGTCATATATCTGTCCCTAGCCACCTTCGCAAGTACCGACGCCGCAGCTATCGACTGGCTCCTTGCGTCTCCCTTGATGACGAACTGTGCCTCACAAGGCAGCCCCTCGGGAGTTTTATTGCCGTCTATCAGACAGATATCGGGCGTCAGCCCCAGCTTTTCGACAGCCCTCTTCATCGCAAGCATGGCACAGTTGAGGATATTGATCTGCTCTATCTCCTCAACGCTCGCAGTAGCTATCGCCCAGGCCTTAGCCTTCTGCTTTATCTCATCAAACAAAAGCTCTCTCTTCTTTTCAGAAAGCTTTTTGCTGTCGTTTATGCCTTCGATAACAGTGCCCTCATCGAACACCACTGCCGCCGCGTAAACATCGCCTGCAAGGGGGCCTCTTCCCGCTTCATCGCAGCCGCACACCAGAGCATATCTCTCGCGCCATTCGCGGTCAAACTCACAAAGCTCGTTCATATCATTACCCCTTTGGTCTCTCTAAGGAAAGCCTGCCTATCTTTCCGGCTCTGTATTCATCGAGCACGGTCGCCGCAGCTCTCTCGGTATTTATCTCGCCGCCGCGCACAAGAAACCCTCTCTTCCTGCCTACTCGCTCCAGAAGCTCAAACCCGACGGTGCAGCCCTGCATATCGTCGTCAGGCTTTTCTATCCCCGACAGGTCTATCGCATATCTGTCTGCCAGCAGCTGAGGATAGTTCTCATAAAGATACTCAAGCAGCCTGCACGTAAGATACTCGGTATCCATTATCTGATCCTTGACAGCTCCCGTGAAAGCCAGCCTCTCGCCCACAAGCTTGTCTTCAAACTTCGGCCAGAGAACGCCGGGCATATCCAGCAGCTCAACGCCCTCATCGAGCCTTACCCACTGCTTTCCTCTGGTAACTCCGGGTCTGTCCTCTACCTTGGCCAGCTTTGAGCCTGCCAGCCTGTTGATAAGTGACGATTTTCCGACATTCGGTATACCGCAGATCATTATCCTTATCGGTCTGCCCTTCATGCCCTTTTCGTTCCACTTCTCTATATCCTCTGCCAGAAGCTCCCTCAGCTTCGGATAAAACCTGTTTATATTCTTTCCGCTCTTGCAGTCAGCCGCAAGGGCGCACATATTCTTTTTTGCGAACCAGTCAAGCCACTGCTGAGTGACCTCAGGGTCGGCAGCATCTGCCTTGTTGAGAACTACAAGCCTTGGCTTTCTTGCGGTCAGCTTTCCTATCTCGGGGTTGTGGCTAGAATACGGTATGCGCGCGTCAGTCATCTCGACTACCGCGTCTACAAGCTTCATATTCGCAGCCATAAGGCGCCTTGTTTTCGCCATATGCCCCGGAAACCACTGCACCTGCGATACTTCGCTCATAATTACCTCCTGTCAGTCCACTCTTCCCGTGCCAAGCTGTTGCGAAAACGCCCTGAACATCACCCTGCCGACTATCTCATCATTTCTTACACAGCCTATCTCTCTTGAATCAGTAGAGTGGTTCCTGTTATCACCGAGAACGAAAACACAGCCCTCAGGCACCGTATATTCATACCTGTCATCAGCTGCCGAGTAATCATTCAGGCTGAAAGCACCCGTATCAAATGACGTCATCGAGATATACGGCTCACTGGTCTTTTCACCGTTCACATAGACAGCTGCACTCGCGCAGTCTATCGAGACAGTCTCGCCCTCGGTAGCTATCACACGCTTGATGATAGTCTCGTCCAGCGCGGATG
Organism: uncultured Ruminococcus sp.; assembly: GCA_902767035.1. GTDB lineage: Bacteria > Bacillota > Clostridia > Oscillospirales > Ruminococcaceae > Hominimerdicola. The sequence goes on along the minus strand of CACXFU010000049.1, from coordinate 1,077 downwards.
AATTGACCACAACGATGTCACCGTGCGCAGGCTCATAAAACAGGTGCGATATTATCAGCACATCGCCCTCATAAAGAGTGCTCTGCATAGATATCCCGTAAACATGAGCTATCCTGAAAACAAAGGTGAAAAGCAGTATCACCACAAACACCGCGAGCACTATCGTCTCGCACCAGTCAAGAAAGGCATCGAGCGCTGGATTTTTTCTTACTTGTTTTTTCGCCATAGGTCAGACTTTTCCGATCTTTCCGAACGGATAGAGCCTCAGCACTACCTTGCCGAGCACCATATCCTCATCAATAAAGCCAAGCCTTCTGCTGTCAGTTGAATTGTTCCTGTTATCGCCCATAACGAATATCTTGCCCTCGGGAACAGTGTATTCATATACGCCGTCACCGGTCTTGTATGTCTGGTCGAAGAAGCCCGTGTCGAGCATTACTTCTCTCTTGTTATCGTCCTTGATGACAGTGCCGTTGACGCTGACGGTATTGTTATTGTAGTTTATCTCTACCTTGTCACCGCCGATGCCTATAACTCTTTTTATTATCGTTTTGTGGAAAAAGCTGGTCTGAGCCTCAACAACGACTATATCCTCTCTCGAGGGGGTATAGTTAAGGTGAGATATTATCAGCCTGTCCCCATTTTCAAGGGTATTGAGCATAGACTCTCCCTGAACGAGAACTATCCTGAAAACGAATGTAAAAAAAAGTATCACTATAAACATTGCAAAAACGAACGACTCGAGCCAGTCAAGAAGCTCGTCCTTGATATCAACCTTCGGGGGCTCTTTAAGGTCATCGGGGGCTGCCTCGGCGGCAAGCTCTACATCCTTCTCGTCGACCTCTCCGAAGCTCTTTTTATCTTCCATATCAAACGCTCCGATCATATATAAGTATCCGGTGCCTTCAGCACACAATAATCCGGATACTATTATAACATATATTTTTACAAAAGTAAAGCCGCGCGTGCAAAAAAAGTAACCACTCTGTGTGCAAAAAAAGTAACCACTCTGTGCAAAAAACAATTAACCACTCTTTCGGTCAGGCACTAGCCTGTTGCAGTCCTTACCCTTCGGGC
>CACXFU010000048.1 GCA_902767035.1 uncultured Ruminococcus sp. | reverse complement strand
TCGTCTCCCTGTTCACAACAGGCGACTTTATTATATTATCACAATTGCTCCGCTTTGTCAATCCTTTTTTGCTTTTTCGGCGGAATACACAAAACATCGTCTGTATTTTTACAGTTCGATTTAACATTGCACAGTTTTGTTATCGTCCCATAATATTTTGGCCACAAAAGTGATGAAATATGTATATATTTTGCAAATATGCGCACAATACATAAAAACATAAGGAGGCTGCAATGAACAAAACCGCAACAGAAAAATCATTGAAAGCATTAGGTATCGTTATGGGAATTCTTTTCACTCTATGGGCTGTATCACGGTCATATGAAAACAGCGTTCTTCCGACAGTTTCACAGTACGGTTCACGCGGAAATGAGGTTATCGCCATTCAGGAAAGACTGAAAGAGCGTGGACTTTTCAATGACGATGTGACCGGCTATTACGGGCCAATAACTCAAGCTGCCGTAAAACGATTCCAGAAGCAGCAAGGCATAAGCCAGACAGGGATAGCAGGGCCGCAGACGCTGAAAGCGCTTGGCATAACGATCGGAAGCGTACCTGCATCTACCACACAGAATATTGACCTTCTCGCAAGGATAATCTCAGCCGAGGCGCGAGGCGAGCCATACGTGGGGCAGGTCGCCGTTGGCGCAGTTATACTCAACCGCATAGAACACCCCTCTTTCCCCGACACACTCTCGGGAGTTATCTTCCAGAATGGCGCCTTTACAGCAGTTACCGACGGCCAGTTCAACGAACCCGTCTCAGATTCTGCCTACAGTGCAGCGCGTGACGCCCTTAACGGCTGGGACCCTACCGGCGGCTGCATCTATTATTACAATCCGGCGAAGACCTCAAACAAATTCATTTATTCAAGGCCGATAGTGACCGTCATCGGCAATCACAGGTTCTGCACCTGATGAAAAAAGGGAACAGTCCGCAGCGGACCGTTCCCTGATTTTTTTCGTGATTCAGACCTCGTAATACTTCTTGAACCTGGTTCTGAAAATATCAGAAAAAATACTAGCCGCAAACGCCGCGAGAAATGCAGATATAAAAATGATAAAGAAGATCTTCAATGCCTTTGACATAAGTCTTTCCTCCTGTCAATGATACTATATTTATAGTATACTACATATCACGGCAGATTTCAAGTGTTTTTTTGATTTTTGCACAAAAATATTTTCAGCTGTCAAACGGCTGGTCATCGCGCATAAAACCATGTTAATAACTATTTTCCTTTCCGCGTCTTTACTTTTCAAAAGATTTGTGATAGTGCTCGCCGCACGGCTGGACATCGCGCATAAAACCATGTTAATAACTATTTTCCTTTCCGCGTCTTTACTTTTCAAAAGATTTGTGATATAATAGCATTTACGGTTTGTAATTCTTGATGATCCGAGGTAAGAATATGGCAGAAAAAGTCGGCAAAAGCAGCTATATGAAGCTGCTCTCCAATACGATAGTTTTTGCGATCGGGTCCTTCAGCTCGAAGGTACTCGTCTTGCTTCTTATACCTATTTATACAAATTACCTGTCAACTGCCGAGCTTGGCATGACAGACGTACTGACCCAGATAGCAAACTGGCTGATGCCTATCGTATCGCTTACTATCGCCGAGGCTATCATCAGGTTCGGTCTTGACAAGGCATATGACAAGAAAAAGGTATTCACTCTTGGAAACATAGTCTGCATAAGCGGCCTTGCGATATTTGCTGTGCTGCTGGCACTTGTTTCGGCCACAGGTATTGCTGACAAATATATTGGCGGATATTCTATAATTCTTTACATCTACGTGTTTACCTCCAGTATGAAAACGCTATATTCCACTTTTGTAAGAGCTATGGAGGAGGTAAAGCTATTCGCCTTTAACGGCATACTGACGACCTTTTTCACCCTTTTCTGGACAGCCCTTTTCTATATGGTTCTGCCAAAGGGCTTTCTCGGTCAGGATTCGGGGATACTCAAGTATCTTCTCGCTATTATCCTTTCCGACTTTATTTCTATAGTGTTCCTCACATACAAGGCAAAGCTCTGGAAATATATAGAGATAGGAAGACTTGACAGAGATCTTCTGCACACAATGCTCCAGTATTCTGTGCCGCTGATACCTGCACAGCTGCTCTGGCTCATCACAAACAGCTCCGATTCCTTTATGACGACCCATTATCTCGGCTCTGATTATAACGGTATACTGTCGGCGACATATAAGATACCGAACCTTGTAGCAACCGTATATATGATGTTCGGGCAGGCATGGAATATGTCAGCCATAACCGAGAACGATTCGGAGGACAGAGACAGGTTCTATGAGAATGTGTTTGATTTCAATCAGAGCCTGCTTTATATTCTTGCTGCCGGCTGTCTGCTGATAATCCAGCCGCTGACAAAAGTGATGATAGGAAAAGATTTTCAGGAGTGTATACGCTACTCCCCTATCCTTATCTATTCAACTATCTTCTCGTGCTTCACAACGTTTATGGGGTCTATCTATCTGGCCTCAAAGCAGACAAAGCGCTCGCTCGTAACGAGCCTGATATCAGGCATCATCAATGTAGGGCTGAACATAATACTGATACCAACGATAAAGCTTTACGGGCCGCCTATATCTACGGTGTGCGCATATCTTACAGTATTTATAATAAGGACCTACGATTCCAGAAAGCTCATTCCGTTCAGGATCGACTATTTCAAAATGATCATCAACAATGTGCTGATAGTTATAATGATGTTCATTTGTCTGTTTGAAACAAACCTTATGGCACATCTGTTCCTGTATTTTATAGTGTTCGTGCTGTTTGCGGCAGTTTTCATTCTTAATCTGAGGTCAGTGTCATCACTTTTGTATAAGCTTCTGCCAAAGCGTTATGCGGACAGGCTCTCTCAGATATCAAAGGTAAAGCTCGTTCTAGCTTTTGCAGCTTTACTCGTGTTCATCGCGCTTGACCTGCTGACAAAGGGCTATCTGGTCTACACAGTGCTGTTTGCGGCATTCTGCTATGCCTGCGCAGTAAGAAACAAAAAGCTTATGCTCATATTCACTCTTGCGCTTCCGCTATCAATGGTCGTAAGGCAGGGTCTGACGGCTCCCCTCGTTATGCTGATGATACTCTGCGCTATATCAGCATACTTTATCAGGAGCAAAAAAGCATATATCGCCTGTGCAGCTGCTGCATATCTGGCACTGCTCTCGGTGATATTCTGGATAACGGTCTTTGTAAGCTGCATAGCTCTGCTGGCGCTGGCATTCGTTTTCAGACAGAGAATAAAAGATAAAGTCTTTGAATACGCTTACAGCAAGGAGTCTCACAAAGCAGCTGAAAGCACCGATGAATAAGTTAAATTTTGCGGCTCAGCCGCCTGAATAAATGGAGGTACATCATGGCAGAATTAAAGTACGAGATAACACAGCACATCGGAGTTCTTTCCGAAAATGCAAAGGGCTGGACAAAGGAGCTCAATATGGTCTCCTGGAATGAAAGAGAGCCTAAATACGACCTGAGAGAATGGAGCCCCGATCACACAAGAATGGGAAAGGGCATCACACTCACTCAGGAGGACATTGACGTTCTGAAAGCACTTCTCAACGGCGAAGAGCTTGAAGACGACATTGATGAAGACGCAATACTCTGATCTGCACAGGCCGCATCCGATAGGGTGCGGCCTTTTTTCGTTAACAAACTTTAACAAAATATAAACAAATAGTAAAGTTTTGTTAAAGGGTTAAATGATAATTGAATGTTCATTATTTATTTACATTCTTCTGTTATAATGAACTGTATTGTATGATAGTGCCGATTATTTTGGTCTATTGTACACAATTGTTTAGTTAAAGGCAAGCATCATATTAATATTCAAAGTAAATAAAATCGGAGGAATTGTACTATATGGAGCAACATGGAATTAGCAAGCTGGATCTGAAAAGACGCAACCGTATGCAGGTATTGAAGATACTCAAGCAGCGCGGTCCTACATCAAGGATCGACATTGCGGGCACCTTGGAGCTTACCAGAGCGGCTGTTACCATAATCACAAACGAGATGATCGAACAGGGCATCATCGCTGAGATAGGTGAATACAAGCACGTTACCGAGAAAGCACCGAGGGGCAGAAAGAAGATCCTTATCGATATCAACAATCACTATAAGTTCCCTATCGGCGTAACTATAGAGGAAGATATCGTGAGCGTGGGTCTTTCCACTCTAGCCGGAGATGTTCTTGACAAAAGGAATATGAGCATTGACAAGAACACCGATTATCAGAAGATCAGAGGCTTCGTTGAGCAGTCGATCAGGGAGATACTTTCTGACAACTGCCTTGAGATAAGCTCGATCCTCGGTATTGGCTTCGGTATCTTCCCTACCATGTATTCAAGGCTCAGGATAGATGTCAAGGACGATGTGCCAGATTACACAAAGATCAGAAACGAGATCAGAGAGCTTGTAGACATACCTCTTGTTTTTGACAACTCTGTAAAGGGTACCGCTATGGCGAACATAGACTTTCTTAAGACTAAGGACGTAAACAGGCAGAACATCGCCTTTCTGCAGTACGGCAACACGCTCAATTTCGTAGTTACGAACCTGAATGAGCCTATAATCTCATATGACAACAGAACGAACTTCGTTGATAAAATGATAATCAACCCTACAGCCGGCAGGGTATGCTCCTGCGGCAGACGCGGCTGTGTTGAGAGCGAGCTCACTCCTGCCGCTCTGAAGAGAAAGCTAAAAGAAGCTTATTCTCAGGAAAACACTCCGTTTCTTTATGAGGCGTCAAAGGGCAGCTTTATGTCCGTGACAAGAGAGATGATGATGGCGGCTTACGAAAAGGGAGACAAGCCTGTCAGAGAGATAATTGACACAGCAGTTATGTTTGTGGCTGTGCTTATAAACAATCTCTATTTCTCGACAAATCCTCAGAAAATAGTGATCCACCGCTTCCCTATCAAGAACGATGAGGAGTTCGATCATCTGAAGGAGGTCATCTCACAGATCGCTAGCCCTCGGGTGGCAAGCAAGGTAGAGCGCTCTATAATCGACAGCAGACACCGCTTCCTTTCAGGCTGTGCTCTTGCTATCAGAGAACTGTTCTTCAACAAGGGCGGCTATGATACCGCTTCCAAGAATTAACACCGTGTCCGCAGAGATCATCTGCGGACATTTTTTGTGAGGAAAAATAAAGAAATCGCCGTTTTGAGCGAGGTTTTTGTCAAATTCTCTTGATTTTTACGAAAAAGTATGTTAATATAATAAAGGCGTCTGGTACGCTTTGAATTTTTGGGAGGCGGCGTTGGAATGAAGAGCTTTTTTTCAGTGATTTTCCGCAATTTCATCGGGTTTGACCTTCTCATATTTATTTGTGCTGCATTCACTGCATATGTTTATTATATGACAAAGCAGTCAGCGGACAGGCTTTACAAAAAGCTCCACCTGACAGTCTTTGTGCCCGATACCGATGCATCGAGAGACGAAGCATTCAGCGATGCTAAGAACCTCAGGGAGACCAAAGTGGTCGCTATGAGAAATCACACCGGCAGGCTCTATTCTATATTTGTGAACCTTACCGGTATTTTCCCGCTGCTTGGTATCCTCGGTACGGTCATATCGCTGCTCGGCATGGTCAAGGATATGAGTAACGTTCAGGGTAATTTTTACGGTGCTCTTACATCTACCTTCTGGGGTCTTGTGTTCGGTATCGTGTTCAAGTTCCTTGACGGTATCCTTTCGGCTAAGATAGAGGACAATGAAAAGAACGTTCAGCTGTTTCTTGAGAGAAATCTCGGAAAGAAAGAGCAGGCCTATGAGAATGATCTTTCGGAGGTCTGATATATGGGTGGCTACAGAAAAAGCAAGGGGCTTGTGCTGGAGCTTACCTCGCTGCTCGATGTTATAATGATAATGCTTTTCTGGGTGATGACGAACTCATCAGCCTCAGCTGCTGATGCACAGGACAGCGCCGACAAAAAGGTCCGGGAAGCTCAGGCGCAGATCGCAGCGGCAGAGGAAAGGATCGACGAGCAGGCACGGCAGTATGATGAGCAGATCGAGCAGATAAAGGCTCAGGCCATGCAGCAGGAAGAGCGGATCAATGAGGACGCTGCAAAAAATCAGCAGGCGATCAATGATTTTTCAGAGGGGCTGCTGATAACGCTGAATGTCAAAAATGCCAACGGGACCGATACTTTAACGGTATCTCGCGGAGACGACCAGCTGTCATCTTACAGTATAGGAGACGGTCTTTACGATCAGCTTGATCTTGCGTTTGCATCGCTGGGTGTGAATGATGATATGACGGCTCTGGCGGCTGTTATTTATGACGGAGATCAGGTGCTTTATAAAGATATTTCAGCCGTGAGAACTGCTGTCAGCAGTATAGCTCAGGAACACAGGAATATTTATTTCACTTACATAAACACTTCAAAGTAGAAAGGACGGAGTAAAAATGAGCATTCAAAGTGATGTTGAAAAGAAAATGAGAGAAGATCTCGAAAGCAGAGAAAAGAAGGATAACAAGAAGAAAAAGAAGTCAAGGCTTTTAGGGCTTATAATCATTCTTCTTCTGCTTGCTGCACTTCTGGCTATACTTAACTGGCTTGGTCTTGGTCTCGGCGGCGGCAAGGGTACCGGCGGAGACGGCAGCGGAAACGAAGAGGCTACACCTAAAAACAGTCAGGCAGCCGTTGAATCTGAGGAAGACCCTGAGTATTTCGACATAAAGGTATCGGGCAGCACATATATTATAGTAGAGGACAACTCGGTGGCCGAGCTCGATCAGATAATCAACAGAGTGACAGGACTTAAAGACAATTACATTGTAAGGATCCACAATGACAATGCAACTGCCAATGCTATAGACGATCTTGAGAGCAAGCTCAAGGACGAGGGCAGGAGCTTTATTGAAGCAGAGGACGATACCGAAGAAAGCGTATCATCTGCTGCTGAGGAAGAATGATCTGAAAGGAGTGCATACCCCCTGAAAACGGGGGTATGATTTTTATGACAGGACTTGTTTTAGAGGGCGGTGCGAGCAGGACGGTATATTCCTGCGGTATTCTTGATGCTCTGCTCGACGAAGGGATAATGACAGACTATATCATCGGAGTTTCCGCAGGTGCTGCTTTCGGTGTGTCATACGCATCAAAGCAGAAGGGCAGAAACTTCAAGCTGGCAACAAAGATCATGCCTACAAAAAAATATATGGGCGCACACCATATGCTCAGACCGTCAAACAAAAGCTACTACAATCTTGACTACGCTTTTGACGAGGTGCCGAATTCAGAACTTCCGTTTGACTATGAGGCTTTCAGCGCCTATGAGGGGAAATTTGAAGCCGTTGTCACAAGTGTCGAAACGGGCGAAGCCGAATACATCGAGGTGCCGCGCGATGACAAAACGTGGCAGGCTTTAAGGGCAACGTGTGCTCTGCCGGTGCTGTTCCCGGAGATAGATATTGACGGTGTAAAATACCTTGACGGCGGCATCGCCGATTCTATCCCCTATAAAAGGGCAATGGAGGTCGGCTGTGACAAGCTGATAATCATTCTGACACGGCCTAAGGGCTATGTCAAGCAGACGGAGCGTGCAACAAAGCTTTCAGCCAAAGCCTATGAAAAGCACCCGAGGTTTGCCGAAGCGCTTCTCACAAGGGCTGAGAGATACAACAAATGTATGCAGGAGATAGAAGCGCTTAAAAGGAGCGGAAAGGCCTTTGTGTTCACACCTAAGACGACCTTCGGCGTGAGCAGGCTTGAAAATGACGGAGCTAAACTGAAACGTCTTTATGACTACGGATATAAGCACGCTGAGTGGGCAATGAACGATCTGAGAAAATATCTTGGGAAAGAGTGATATATTGAAACGCAGTACTAAGCTGTTGATCACGGCAGGTGTCTGCTTTGCGGCCGGGTATGCTCTGGTGTCAAACAGGCAGCTGCGAGTCAATGAATACACAATGCCGGTTGACGGTCTCCCTGAGAGCTTTGACAGCAAAAAGATCCTGCTTATCGCAGATCTGCACAAAAAGCGCTACGGGGATAAATTCGATAATCTTATTAATTCCTGCATGGTCGCAGAGCCTGACTATATTTTCTTTGCAGGCGACCTTTACAGCCGCGATGAGATAAATATGGCGCCGAAAATCGCGCTGATGAAAAGGCTGAGATCAATTGCGCCGACCTATTACGTTCTCGGCAATCATGAGATCGACAATATGGATAACTGTGAGGCGCTTTGCTTCAGGCTCAAACAGCTGGGCATAACGGTGCTCAGAAATGAAAAAACGTATATCCTTTGTGACGGCAGAGCTCTTGCCCTTTACGGCACCCAACTGCCGCAGAGGTTCTACAGAAAAGAGGATTTCTCACACGGCAAGCTGCCTGAGGTCGACAAAGAGACACTCGACAGGCTTCTCGGTAAAAGCCGACCCGATGAATGTAATTTTCTTATATCGCACAGCCCGTTCCCCTTCCCGGCTTACGCTGAATGGGGCGCTGACGCAGTCTTCTCGGGACATTGCCACGGCGGTATAATAAGGCTTCCTCTCATCGGCGGAGTTCTGTCTCCTGAAAGGAAATTCTTCCCGAGATACTCAAAAGGCATTTATGAGACCGTCACCGAAAGGGGCACAGCCTCAATGGCTCTGACAGTCGGGCTCGGCAAGTTCAGACTGAACAACCCTGCCGAGATAATGCTCATTACTTTAAAGAAAAGGTGAAACTATGTACAAGCAAAAGCTCCGCGATTATTTTGACGCTCATATGGAGGAGATACTGAAAGATCTTTCAGAAATCATAGCTATACCGAGTGTTGCGACCGAGACTACTGACGTTAAGCCTTTTGGTGAATACTCTAAAAAGGCGCTTGAATGGGGCAGAAATAAGCTTGATGAGCTTGGTATGGCAACTAAGAATATTGATGACTATGCCGTTCACGGTGACTATTTCAGTGAGGGCGAGCCTGTGCTGGCGGTGCTCTCTCACCTTGATGTGGTGCCCGCAGGAGACGGCTGGCACAGTGACCCCTTCAAGCTCGACATAAGAGACGATACCCTTTACGGCAGAGGGACGATAGACGACAAGGGGCCAAGTGTAGCAGTTATCTGGGCGGTAAAGGCGATCAGAGAGCTGGATATACCCGTAAATAAGAATTTCAGAGTGATCTTCGGGGGGAACGAAGAAAACGGCTGTCTGGATATGGAATATTACGAGAAAAAAGTCGGCTTTCCTGAAATGTTATTCACACCTGACGGCTCGTTTCCTGTGCTCAACTGTGAAAAGGGGCTCGTTCATCTGACTTTCAGTGCCGATATAGATGATGCGTCTGTAAAGTCAATAAAAGCCGGGCTTGCTCTTAATGCTATCCCTGACAGGCTTGAAGCTGAGATAAACGGCGAGAGCATTCTTATCAACGGGCGCTCTTCTCACGGTTCAAGACCCGAAAACGGAGAGAACGCTGTCACTAAGTTTCTTGAAGAGTATGACGGAGGTTTTCAGAAGCTGAAAGCGCTCGGAAAACTCTTCCCTCACGGAGAATATGACGGCAAGAGCTGCGGCCTTGGTTTTGAAGACAAGGTCTCGGGCAGAATGAGCTGCGCGCTCACAATGCTTAACACGGAGAATGGCAAGCTATGCGGCGGCATTGATATACGCTTCCCTATCGACAGGACCTACGCCGAGATAAGCGGTATCATTTCAGCTGCACTTGAAAATGCCGGCTTTACGATCGACAGCTGTGAGGGCATGGAGCCACACTATGTCGATGAGGATTCCGACTTTATCAAAACGCTTCTGAGAGTATATGAAGACGTTAAAGGTGAGAAAGGCACCTGCATTGCCGAGGGCGGCATAACATACGTGCACAACACTAAGGGCGGTGTTGCTTTCGGAGCTGAATTTCCGTGGGAAAACAACAATATGCACGGCGCGGACGAGCACATTACGATGGAAACATTCAGATATAACCTTGAAATGTACGCAAACGCAATAATTGAGCTTACAAAATAAAAAGGGCGGATATCCTCCGCCCTTAGCTGTATCAGAGAGTGTTGTTTGAAAGCTCTTTAAGCTCTCTTCCGTCGCGCAGGAGAGCTCTCAGTGTATCAGCGTCACTACCGGAGATCGCATCACGATACTCGGTCAGACGCGCAATGATGTGATCTATCTCATCTGTCAGCGGTTCCCTGTTCATCAGAAACAGCTCTGTCCACATATCTTCGTTGAGCTTGGCTACTCTTGTAAGGTCTTTGAAAGAACCAGCGGAAAAGCCGCTCTGCTTCAGAAGACTGGGGCTCTTGACATATGAGCTTGAAACTATGTGTGCCAGCTGAGATGTAAAGGCTATCACCTTGTCATGCTCCTCCGGGTTTGAGATAACTACCCTTGCAAAGCCCATTTCCTTTGCAAGCGACGATATCTTCGACACTGCACCCATCTGTGTCTTTTCAGTGGTTGTAATGATAAAGCTTGCCCTTTCAAACAGGTTATCTACAGAATATGCAAAGCCTGAAAACTCACGGCCTGCCATCGGGTGACACCCTACGAACGCAACACCGTTATCGGCACAGATATCATCGACCGCATTAACGATCTCACGCTTGACGCCGCAGGTATCTATAAGTATAGTATTCTTGCCATAGTTACCGACGTTCTTCACAATGTAGTCGATCGTCTGCTTCGGATGCAGGCATACTATTATGACATCACAGGCTGCAATGTTCTCAGACGTCAGCTCATCATCTATAGCCTCCTGAGCAAGCGCTCCGGCGGTAGCTGCCTTGTCTATATCGTATCCTAAGCACAAATGAGATGTATTCTTTTTTATGCTCTTAGCAATTGAGCCTCCGATAAGACCGAGGCCGACTATACCGATTTTCATATGATCTATCCCCTTTACTTCACTTTTGTACTTTTATGTAATAAAGTATATCACTTTTTATCCGTGCTGTCAATAGCAACCTCACCAAGGAGAACAAAAAATGATAATCACTGAAAAAGAAAATGAAAGGCTGCCTTATCTTCGTGACAAGACCTCACGGCTGACAACAAAGCCGGGCTGCTATATAATGAAGAACAAGGACCTTAAAATAATATACATCGGCAAGGCAAAGAACCTTAAAAACAGGGTCTCATCATATTTTCGCCCATGGCAGGATCATCTGCCGAAGGTATGGAAAATGGTCTCAAACGTGTATGACTATGACTTTATAGTTACAGATTCTGAATTTGAGGCGCTTGTGCTTGAATGCTCACTTATAAAGCAGTACACGCCCAAATATAATATCCTTCTGAAGGACGATAAGGGCTACAGCTATATTCGTGTGACAAACGAGCCCTATCCGCGCTTGCAGGCAGTTTTGCAGAAGTATGACGACGGCGCGCGCTACATCGGCCCCTACACAAGTTCTTACGCTGTAAAGCAGGCAGTTGAGGAAGCAAACAGAGTGTTCATGTTGCCTACCTGCACAAGAAAATTTCCGCAGGATATCAGAAAGCAGCGTCCTTGCCTGAACTATCATATAAAGCAGTGTATGGGCGTGTGCACCGGTAAGATATCAGACAAAGAGTATAACGAGATAGTATCTCAGGCGATAGATTACATCAAAAACGGCTCTGAGCAGTCTGTAGAGAGAATGACAGAGGAGATGTATAAAGCGGCTGAGGCTATGAACTTTGAGCTTGCAGCCAGACTGCGCGACAGGATAGCCGCGATAACAAAAGCTTCTGAAAGCCAGAAGATAATCGATGAACACATCAAGAACTGTGACATCGCCGCAATTGCACAAAACGGCGAAAACGCCTGCGCCAGCATAATCATGTACCGCGGCGGCCGCCTTTTTGATAAAGCGTCATTCTTCCTCGGGGATACTGACGATCAGGATAAAATGTATTCTGATTTTCTTATCCAGTATTATTCTTCAAAGGACGATATCCCCCACGATATACTGCTGGAGACTGATTTCTCGGAGAGAGATCTTGTAGCAAAATACCTGTCGGACAAGTCATCTCATACAGTCAGGCTTGCCGTTCCGCAGAGAGGACAGCTGCTGAAGCTGACTGCTCTAGCAAAAAGCAATGCCGCCGAGTATCTGTCTATAAAGGTAGGAAGGACCAGCCGCGAGATAATCGCTCTTGAAGAGCTTGCTAAAGCGCTGGGGCTGCCGAAAACACCGAAGTATATCGAGTGCTATGACATATCAAATCTGGCGTCTGCCGATATGGTAGCCGGTATGGTCGTTTTTGAAAACGGCAGACCCTGCAAAAAGAATTATAAGAGGTTTTCAATTAAAACAGTCGAAGAGCAGAACGACTATGCCTGCATGGCTGAGGTTCTCGAGCGACGGTTCAGAAACTACTTTGAAAAGACTGATGAAGGCTTCTCCACCCTGCCCGATCTTATCCTGCTCGACGGCGGAAACGGCCATGTCAACGCTGTAGCACCGGTGCTTGAAAGAATGGGCATAGACTGTCCTCTTTTCGGCCTTGTGAAGGATTCAAAGCACCGGACAAGAGCCGTTGCGACAGGCGGCGGAGAGATATCTCTGACAAAGGCAAGGTCAGCCTTCAACCTCGTGACCTCGATACAGGACGAGGTGCACAGATATGCTATAACCTATCAGGCTAAAAAGCACAAGAAAACCTCCTTCGGCTTGCAGCTGACAAAGATCAGAGGCATCGGCGAGAAAAAGGCTCAGAAGCTGATAACAGAATTCAAGACAAAGGATAACCTCAAACAGGCCTCCGCTGAGGAGCTTGCAAAATGCGCAGGTATCAGCCCGGACGCGGCTAAAGAGCTTGAAGAGCTTATAAAAGAACTGTAAGGCGGTGAGAATATGAACTCAGGGCTTAGCTATATAAACTCCTTCTCTCATTCGGGAAAGGCTGTAAAGGATCTTTCAAGAGCAAGGGCTCTGATGTCAGCCCTCGGTGACCCTCAGAACGCACTAAGATTCATTCACATAGCAGGAACTAACGGCAAGGGCTCAATCTCGCAGATGCTCAGTGAGATCTGCATAGATGCAGGCCTCAGAACCGGCCTTTTTACATCGCCTTATATTTTCAGATACAATGACAGGATTAAAATTAACGGCAAGGAGATACCGGACGATGAGCTTGACAGGCTGGCAGAGCACGTAAAAGCTGCGATCAGCTCTCTCCCCTGCAAAGATGAGCTATCTCAGTTTGAGATAACTATGGCTGTGGCCTTTCTGTATTTCAAGGAGAAGCAATGCGATATTGTTATTCTTGAAGCCGGTCTCGGAGGCCTGCTTGACTGCACAAATATCATAGAGAATCCTCTCGCCTGTGTTATCGGCTCAGTATCCTTCGATCATACGCAGATTCTGGGCGAAACGCTAACAGAGATAGCCTGCCAGAAGGCCGGAATAATCAAAAAAGGCAGGCCGTGCATACTCAGCGCCGGCGCTGCTGCTGAGGTCATAAGGGTTTTCAGGGAAAAAGCTGATAAAGAAAACTCACCGCTAATAATTCCGAATGGCAAACTTGAAGTTTTAAACAGCTCTCTTTTCGGAAGTGATATCATCTATAATAATGAGCAGTACCACATAGCTATGCAGGGCGAGCATATGGTAAGAAACGCTCTGTCGGTGATCGAGTGCATGGCGGCTATAGGAAGAAAGCCGGGGATAGGCACAGAGAACGTTAAAAACGGCCTTGCAAAAGCCTGTGTGCCTGCCAGGGTCCAGGTGCTCAGTGAAAAGCCGCTGTTTATAATTGACGGTGCCCACAACGAAGATTCAATGAGAGCTCTTGCGAAAACTGTAAAGGCTGCCGGGAAAAGGCCTGTCAATGCGGTGATAGGTATGTGCCGTGATAAAAATATGCGCTCGGCAGTAAAGGAGCTGACAGGCGTTGTTGACAGATTCTACACCTGTGACGGCTTTGATGACAGAGCAGAAAATGCTGCTTCACTCGCTGAGATAATAAAAGAGCTCGGCGGTGACGCTGAAGCCTGCGATCTGCCTGCGCTTGAAAAGGCTCGTAAGCTTATGGAACAGATGCCCGATTCACTGACACTGATCTGCGGCTCACTATACCTTTGCTCAAAGGCGTTGACCGACGCCGGCAAAGTATGACGTTTATGTTACAAATTAATAAAAATTCTTGACATATCAATGAAATTATGTTATTCTACATATGTATGAATAAATAATTTGTCGGATCATAAGATCTACTTCATATTGAAAGGAGGGGCTTTCCATAATCCGGGAAGCTGATACCTATGGTTAGAAAATTTTTGAGAACACTGGGCTTTGCAGTTATTAGCATGAGCACCGTGCTTACTCCGACGGTTGCGTATGCAGATGATTCTAATGCCGTTGTGGGCGCTGTAATAGGCGCTCCGCTGGTGGGGATAATTACGGGTTCTGTGCTTGTGAGCATGAGCAGAACAAAGCATAAGGCTACAAAGGCCGATAAATACATAAATTCCGATCTTGATATGAAGAGGCAGTATGACAACTATGTCAAGACTACCACTGACAAGAGAAAGATCTCTAATAACTGAGGAGGGCTGAAACTATGGCTAATATTTCATATAAGTGCCCTACCTGCGGTGCTGAGATCTTCTGGACAGCGTCTGAGAACTGCTTCCACTGTGAATACTGTGATGACAAATTTTCTCTCGAAGAGCTTACTGCCGCTATGGAGAACCAGAAGGCTGATGCTCTTACAGAAGAGAACGTTCAGAAGCACGAAGAGCTCGAAGAGGGCGAATATACACAATCAAATGACGGAACTGTGGGCAACAACCTTGTCAAGTATACCTGTTCGCACTGCGGCTCAGAGATAATAACCGACCGTTCAACTGCGGCGACTGTTTGCGTTTACTGCGGCAATTCCGTTGTTATGGGCGAGCAGATCATAAACGACTTTGCACCTAAGTATATCATTCCTTTCAAGGTACCTAAGGAAAAGTGCATGAAGTCGTTTGCTGATTTTGCTAAAAAGCCGCTTACTCCGAAAAAGTTTGATGTAAATTCAGTCGTTGACAAGCTGCAGGGCGTTTATATACCGTTCTGGCTTTATTCGGGCAGCTGCCACGGAAACATCAGGTGCGAGTGTATAGATGAAAAGTCCTGGAGACAGGGTAACTATGAATACACCGAGAAAAAGTACTATGACGTACTGAGAGACGGTATACTTGAGTTTGACAAGGTGCCTGTTGACGGCTCTTCAAAGACAGAAAATGACGCTATGGATTCTATAGAGCCGTTTGATTTCAAGGATCTCAAGCCCTTCAATGCAGGATATCTTTCGGGATATCTTGCTGAGAGGTATGATGAGGATAAGGAAAAGTGCTATCCCAGGGCTCAGCTCAGGATAGAGAATACCACTAAGGATCAGCTGGTGAGGACCTGTAAGTATGACCACGTCAATGTTCAGGTCTACAACAAGAACACCAAGATAACAACTGTTGATTACGCTATGTTCCCAACTTGGCTGTTCTATACGACCTACGA
>CACXFU010000047.1 GCA_902767035.1 uncultured Ruminococcus sp. | reverse complement strand
TTGGGGGCGGTGCTCGCCGCACGGCTAATTCACGCCGTACTTTTGTTTGAACTGTAACATAGTGGTCGCACCTAATGAATAGATATGTACCCGAATGGGTTTGGGGGCGACCGGAAAGCCCCCAAGTTGGGCGACTGAATATCTATTATTTCAGCACTGTTTTTGCACGTAGGACAAAACAGAGTTTTGCAACAAGCAGAAACTATTATTATTTCTTTACAATTATTAAAAAATGTGTTATCATATTGGTTGAAAACGGGGTGTTGACATGAGAAAAATTCTGATAATAGATGATGACGCCGATCTGTCTTTTATAATTTCGGAGATGCTGGAAAGCTACGACTATAGGGTCACCTGTGCCGAAAACGCCGAAAAGGCCTTTGATATACTTGAAAAGGAGAGCTTTCATCTTCTGCTGCTCGATATAAACCTGCCAGATTCAACAGGGTTTGAGATATGCCGCGAGCTGAGAAGAGTGTCTACAGTGCCGGTGATATTTGCAAGCGCCAGAACGGACGAGGACGACAGAGTAAGGGGCTTTGACATAGGCGGTGACGATTATCTTCCGAAGCCGTATTCGATGAAGGAGCTGCTTTCAAGGGTGAATGCCCTGATAAGGCGCACCTACGGCTTTAATGAGGATGAGCGCATCATCACCTTCGGGGATATAACGGTAAACATTACCGCAAGGACTGCCGCAAAGGCCGGAAAACAGGTATCGCTCTCATTGAAGGAGTTTGACCTGCTGACAGTGCTGTGCGAGCATATGAACACTGCCGTCTCAAAGGAAAAGCTTATCAGTGATGTGTGGGGCGCGTTCTCCTCGGCAGAGCCGTCAACGCTTACGGTGCATATACGGTGGCTGAGAGAAAAGCTTGAGGAAGACCCTGCACACCCGAAATACATAAAGACCGTCTTCAAGGTGGGTTATATGCTGGAGGGCGACAAATGAAAAAGAAGGTTCTGACTGCTGCGGCGTTTTTTACAGCCGCGATAATGCTAATTACTTTATACATTATTATAAATACTGACAGAAATGATCCTGATGACGTAAGGTCTGAACAGATAGTTGCCGTCAATGAGATAGAGGAGCTTTACGATTCCGGTGAGACTGAGCTTGCAAGGCAGAAGGCTGACGAGCTGGCAGCTTCTCTGAGAGGTTCCTCTCCCGATAGCAGCGACCACTCGACCGCTTTGGTAATGTGCGGAGTGTCGGTAGGGTTTATGCTGGCGGTGCTCTGCTATGTTTATTTTGCTGTGCTCAGGCCGTTTGAAAAGCTTGAGGGCTTTGCCGAGAAGATAGCTGCCGGTAACTTTGAAGAGGATCTCAGGTTTGAGCGCTCTGATTATTTCGGAAAGTTCACCTGGGCGTTTGACAGTATGCGCTGCGAGATCACAAAGGCGCGTGCCTGTGAGCGTGAGGCTATAGAAAACAACAAAACGGTCATAGCAACGCTCTCTCACGATATCAAGACACCGGTCGCATCGATACGCGCATATGCTGAGGGGCTTGAAGCAAATATGGATACCACGCCCGAAAAGAGGCAGAGATATCTGTCGGTGATAATGAGAAAGTGCGATGAGGTAGCAAAGCTCACGAACGATCTGTTTCTGCATTCTCTATCTGACCTTGACAAGCTTCAGCTGCAGCCCGAGGATATCGACCTTACTGCCTTTATCAGGGACGCTGCAAATGAGCTTGGAGCAGAACAGGGAGACATCACCCTTTCAGTTCCTGACACAGAGATCATCATATCTGCCGATAAGAACCGCCTGATGCAGATATGTGAAAACCTGATAAACAATTCACGCAAGTATGCCAAGACCGATATCTCTCTTACAGTGGTGCACTCTGACAATGATGTGAGCCTTGTATTCAGAGACGGCGGCAGCGGTATACCTGATGAGGATATGCCGTTTATATTTGAAAAATTCTACCGCGGCAAAAACTGCGGCACTGAGCAGGGCTCGGGGCTGGGGCTATACATCGTAAAATACCTGACCGAAAAGCAGGGCGGAAGGATAATGCTCAGAAATATGCAGGACGGCTTTGAAGCGGCTGTAACACTGCCCTTGAAAAAGACTGACTTCTTAAGGACTTCTTAATATCTTTTCTGCTATCATATAGCTGTAAGGAAAATGAATGACCGAAAAGGAGTGCTTTACAAATGAAAGATGCAGTTCTCAGCGCAAAGGGTCTTTGCAAGAGCTTTGCCCATGAAGGCGGACAGGTACACGTACTGTCAAATGTTGATATCGACATTTACGAGGGAGACTTCACTGTTATAATGGGAGCCTCGGGATCAGGAAAGTCAACTATGCTCTACTCTCTCAGCGGAATGGACAGGGCTACCTCTGGCGAGGTCATCTATAACGGCAAGGATATCGTCAAAATGAAGGAAAAAGAGCTCTCTGAGCTCAGGCACGGCGACTTCGGCTTTATCTTTCAGCAGATGCACCTTGTCAGCAACCTGACGCTGTTTGAAAACATAGCAGTGCCGGGGTATCTCAACAAAAGCAAAAGCGCCGACGAAGTGAAGGCGCGCACAGATATGCTGCTTGAAAAGATGAATATTGACGGGGTGAAAACTCACCTGCCGTCACAGGTCTCCGGCGGTGAGCAGCAGCGCTGCGCTATAGCGAGGGCTGTTATAAATGAGCCGAAGCTCCTCTTTGCTGACGAGCCTACGGGCGCTCTCAACAAGAAAAACACTATCGATGTGCTTGACCTGCTGACATCGCTCAACAATGAAGGCCAGAGCATACTTATGGTAACTCACGATGTAAGAGCGGCACTCAGGGCTAACCGTATCCTTTATATCGAGGACGGCAAGGTGATCGGTGAGCTCACACTTCCGCCTTATGACCGTGCCGATGAAAAGAGCAGGGAAACTCAGATAAATTCGTGGCTCTCGTCACTTGAATGGTGAGGTGGCAGCCATGGAGATACTTACTCTGCTGAAAGCAAACATCAAAAGCAAAAAGGGTTCGTTCATAAGCATTATGATACTTACCCTGCTGATAGTGACCATATCCGCTGCGGTAATGGGTATCAGGAACAATATGTTCAACGCCTATGACTATGCTGCCGATAATGCGGATATCGGTGATCTTACGATCATGATCCAGGATAAATATGTGACGGAAGAGATACTTGATAAGCTGTCTTCCACTAAGAATGTTGACAGGACCGAGGTTTTCAAATGTGTACTTTCCGATGACAGAAAGTATTATTCCAGCGGCGAGTGGGACGGCAACTCATATTTTCTGCGCCCGTTTGATGATAAGCTGAAGGTCTACAATGATGACAGCGACGGTTTTCTTGATACCGTGCCGGAATTATCAGACGGCGAGATCATTCTGCCATACGGTTTAAGATCGAGTGTGAACTGCAGGGTGGGCGATACCGTAACGCTGCCCTTCCCGGATAAGGACAGAGTGTTCACTATCAAAGCGTTTGTCCAGGAACCGACTATGGGCGCTGAGTTTATCGGCTGGAAGTATGTTTATATATCTGATGAAGATTATTCAAAGCTGTCATCGGAGCTTGCATCCTATGATACTGACGATAAAACTGTTTTTGTTGACAGCATAAAGGTATTCAAAAGCGACAGCAGCATGAGCGATATAGTGCTGCAGACAGAGATTAACAAGGAGACTAACCTCATAACGCTGTCATTCGGCTCAATGCAGAGAGCTCAGTCGAGAAACTATACTACTCTTTTCACAAACATTATCACCGGCGTTATGCTGGGGTTCGTGCTGGTGCTTTTTGTGATAGTGCTGATAATGATAGCTCACGGCATAAAGAGCGAGATAGAGCTTGATTATCAGAACCTTGGGATACTTAAATCTCAGGGTGTGAGCAACAAGACGCTGAATGTGGTGATAGCGCTCAGATACCTGTCAGCTCAGATATCGGCGGCGATCATCGGTGTGATAGCGGCTATACCGCTTGAAAAGGCACTCAGCCGCGTGTTTTTCTCAAACACGGGTATACTTCCTCTGAACTCAGGCGCCGCTTTTGAGAGCGCACTGCTTATACTGCTGATGCTGGCACTTTCGACACTCGTTATCTTCATAATGACGAGAAAGCTTGCACGAATATCACCTGTAAAGGCTATAATCGGCGGAAAGCAGGACGTATACTTCTCAAACAGGCTGACGGCTCCTGTAACGAAAAAGGCGCTTATGCCCTCGATAGCTTTCAGGAGCATAACCTCTGATATAAAGAAATATGTAGGGCTGATACTTATAACGGCAATGCTCGCGTTCTTTGCGGTGACGGTCAACCTTATGAGTGAGTCTATCAGCTCCAGAAATTCTCTTGAGGCTATGGGCAGCATCATCACCGATCTTGACGTGATAGTGACGAACGAAGCTGCTTATGACAAAGTTCCCGAGATCGAGGAGATCATCAATAAGTACACAGGAATATCAAAAAGAATATTTATGGGCGGCGGCTATGTTTCAGTAGACGGTGTGCAGATCTACTCCAGTTTCTATCAGTACGATGATGCGATATCGGCAATGATAAAGGGCAGGCTGCCGAAATATGACAATGAAATGCTCATCACCGAGATAGCTGCCGACGAGCTTGGTCTTGAAATAGGCGACAAGGTAAAGGTCGGCAGGCGCGACAAGGAGACGGAGCTTGTGATAACAGGCTTTAACCAGAGCATGAATGACGCGGGAATTTCGGTATCTATACCGCTAAAGTCTGCAAAGAAGCTGGGGATCGAACATCTCGGCTATCTTGGCTTCTCTCTGAAGGACGCATCAGAGGGTCAGAAGATATCGGAAGAGCTGAACGATACCTATGGTGATATCATAGAGGCAAGCTACTGGGATATCAACGAGGAGCTGGATCAGGATACCACGATCGTAGCTGCAAAGGCAATGAGACTTGTTATCTACATATTCTCGGGATTGTTCGCACTTGTATCCGTAATGATGATATGCTCAAAGGCTTTCTCTCAGGAGAAAACTGATATAGGCATATATAAAGCGATAGGGTTCACCTCATCAAGGCTGAGGCGGCAGTTCGCTGTAAGGTATTTCATAGTGTCCCTCATAGGCGGCGCGATAGGTTCTCTGTTCGGAGCATTCTTCTCAGAATCACTGCTGGAGGTCATATTCAGGCTCTTCGGCGTGAGCAAGCTCAACACCTCACCGAACGCGTTCACCTACTTATCGGCAGTTGCATTCGTAAGTGTATGCGTACTGGTATTCTCCTTCATCGTATCGCGCAGAGTAAAGCGCATAGATGTAAGAGAGCTTATAACAGAATAAAAATAAGAGCTTGGCACTACTGCTGTGTCAAGCTCTTTATTTAAGGCAATACCGCACAACCATTGTGCGCAAGGATGCGCAGTTAGATTGCCTAAATTCGACGCAGGAAGGCTGACGCCTTTCAAGGAGAATTTGGGGAATATGACGGAAAATATGCAAGCAGATTGCGTGCAAAGGCGTTAGCCGGTGGTTGTGCGGTGTTGCCTTAAGTCAATGCTCTTGTGATTATGCCTGCGATCACCGCAAACACATAGAGAATACCTACTATAGCAAGGTTTTGTTTCAGATGCTTGTTCGTTCTGAACAGCACCAGAAGTCCTACTCCGGCACCGGTGCAGAGACCCGCTACAAGTGAACCGAATGAAAGCACTCCCGATACATAAAGCTGTGTAAGCACTACAGACGCCGCACAGTTCGGGATAAAACCGATAAGTGCTGCCAGAAACGGCTGGAAAAAGCTGTCCGTCATAAGAACACGGCTAACGGTCTTCTCGCCTGCAAACTCCATAAAAGCACCGAGAAGCAGATTAACTATAAAGATAAACAGCGTTATCTGAACGGTGTGGTGTATCGCGGAATGAAGAACGCTGTGATGCTCACAGTCACAATGGCTGCAAAGCTCCTTGAAGGGCTCCTCCCTGTTCTCCTTATGAAGAAGCCTTACCGTAAGGTCAACGATAAGACCTGAGATCATACCGACAGCTACCTTTATAAGTATGAGCACCCAGAGCTTGCTGATAAGCTTAGGCTCAGATATCAGGATAGGTATAGCCTCATCACTGGTGGAGATGTAGACTGCTATCAGCGTCCCGACGGTTATGAGCCTGCCTGAAAACAGATTTGACGCCATCACAGAAAAGCCGCACTGCGGCACAGCACCGAGAACACTCGCGCCCACAGGCCCGAACGGACCCATTTTCTTCAGCGCATTGCCCAGCTTGTTTGAGGAGTGATGCTCAAGATATTCAATTAACAAATAGACTGCAAAAATGAACGGTATCAGCTTCGCGCAGTCAATAAGCGCGTCCACAAGGACATCAAGCAAGGTATCTAACATTTTATTCTCCGTTACTCTTTAACATACTAACCTTGTTATTATAACCTATTTTGAAGATAATGTCAAGCTGAAATTTTTTTAGCACTTGATTTCGTAAATTGCTAGCACTCAAAGTGCCAGAGTGCTAATTTTCAGCTTATAGTCACGCTTCTGTCACAAAGCTATCATAAAAGAGCTTTATTATATGTTCAAACGAAAGGAAATGAAACCAATGGAACAGCAAAACATTAATAAAACGTAACACAACGCATAAACTATCAGTAAATAAGACTTATGAAACTCACGCATCACAAGTCTGAAATAAGGAGGAGTAAATATGTTTGCACTTACACCATTTGAAAGAAGAGGTTACGACCTGTTTGACGCATTCCGCGGATTTGATGACGATTTCTTTAATGCTCCGCAGGTGAGAGCTTTCAGGACAGATATCAGAGACGACGGAGACAAGTTCGTTTTGGAGGCTGAGCTGCCCGGCTTTGACAAGGAGGATATCAAGATCGATGTCACCGGAGACACTATGACGCTTTCTGCCGAGCACAAGGCCGAAAAGAAAGAAGAGAACAAGAAAAACAACTATATCCGCCGTGAGAGGACCTACGGGTCTTATCAGAGGAGCTTTGACCTTACCGGTATTGATTCGGATAAGATCAAGGCTGAGTACAAAAACGGCATTCTTGAGCTGACACTGCCGAAAATGGCTGATGTAAAGCCGGAATCGAGAAGGCTTGAGATCAAGTAAATGATGAGAGCTCCGAAATGTCGGAGCTCTTAGTCTGTCGAGAAAGTATCAGTTTTAATTATTTATCCGAAGGGG
>CACXFU010000046.1 GCA_902767035.1 uncultured Ruminococcus sp. | reverse complement strand
TTTCTATATTTTATAGTGACAAATTGAAAATTTATAGACCTGAGGCAGCGTATTTACGTTGGGTTTTGGAGTTTTGCTCAGGGCTAAAACAATATAACACAAAACGAGAAATTTGTAAACACTAAACGTCAGTCTCTAAACACTTTTTTCAAGCAAAACCACACATTCAACGTGAGTAGTCCTCGGGAAAAGGTCAAATCCCGTAACCTTAACGGCCTTATAGCCAAGCTCGGCAAGTATAGCGCAGTCACGCGCTGCGGTCGCAGGGTTACAAGAGATCATAACTATCCTGTCCGGCGACATCATTTTCATATACTCGAGAGTATCACACGTGCAGCCCTTTCTAGCAGGGTCAGCAATGATGACATCCGGGCGCTCGCCGCGGTCATAAAGAATTTTTGCGATCTTTCCGGCATCACCGCAGATAAATTCGCAGTTATCATAGCCGTTGAGAGCAGCATTATATTTAGCATTTTTTATAGCCTGCGGTATGATCTCGACACCGATCAGCTTTTTGATCCTTTTTGCCATAGAAAGCCCTATAGTACCGGCTCCGCAGTAGAGGTCAAGCAGTGTAGAATCGCTGTTGATTTCAGCATATTCCGCCGCTTTAGTGTAAAGTCTTTCAGCTTGATATGTATTCACCTGATAAAACGACAAGGGCGAGATAGATATTTTATTTCCCGACATAATATCATATATGTTGTTGTTGCCAAATGCAGTTACTGTTTTGCCCCCCAATATCTTGTTGCCGGTGGTTTTGTTCTCGTTAAATACGATGCTCTTTATATCCGGGTACTTGTTCATCAAATACTCGTTTATTTCTGTAAAGCTGCTTTGCTTGTCGGTATCTGTCAGAACATAGCAAAGCATGGTCTCTCCGGAGTGTGCACCCTGCCGCAGATAAATGTGTCTGAGAAGGCCTTTATGGGTCTGTTCGCTATAAGCTTTTATGCCTTTTTTATTAACATATTCTATAATATCATCAACGATATCAGCAAAAATCTCAGGCTGCAAAGCGCACCTGTGATATTCACTCACATTATGAGTCCTCTTAGCATAAAAGCCGCAAACTGCCCTGCCGTTTACCTCCGCAACGGGATACTGTGCTTTGTTTCTGTAGCCGGTTATAGTCTGCGCGCCCTGAAAGCTTTCAAACTCTGGTTCAAGGCCGCCTATCCTCATGAAAGCGTCTGACAGTATCTTCTGTTTAACGCGGCACTCTTCCTCATAAGAGAAATGCCTGAACGAGCAGCCTCCGCATTTTTTATAAGCAGGACAGTCATTCTCTGCCCTGTGGGGCGAGGGACTTATCATTTCTTTGATGATCCCGTAAAAATATGACTTATTGTCCTTCACGATGTGGCACTTTATAACGTCTCCTACGGCAGTATAGAGCACAAAAACAGCAGCGCCTTCATATCTGCCGACGCCGTTGCCTTCATTTGTTATATCTGTGATCTCCAGTGTTATATCATCATTCTTTTTCAGCATAGAATTCCTCGATCTCGTTCTTTTTCTTTATCATCAGGTCAAAATGCTTGTTGTATTCAAGAGGAAACTTATAGTTGAACACTCTTGTAAGCCTGTGGCCGGCCAGATCTACCAGCTTTGTCGAACCGCCTGCACCCATAGCAAGGATCGTCTGTATCTCCTCCATGATGTAGATATTGTAAAGGCTCTCACAGCCCTGCTTAGCCCAGCCGATATTTTCAAGGTTATCAAGCATATTTTTCTGTCTGTAAAGGTAATAAGGTCTGTAGCCTGCCGCCAGAAGCTTTTCATTGGCGTATTCTACCATTTCAGCCGCAGGATTATCGAGCACAGACCTGTCACCTGACTGGTTGATTCTGGCTGAACGCTTGATAGAGAGCGTGTGAACGGTGATATTTTCAGGTGATAAGCGTATAAGCTCATCTATCGTATGCCTGAAGCTTTCGGGAGTATCTGTAGGCAGGCCTGCGATAACATCAGTGTTTATGACATCAAAGCCGGTTTTTCTGGCAAGTGAAAAGCTATCATAGAACTGCTCAGATGTATGCTTTCTGCCTATCGCTTCAAGAACGCTGTCATTCAGCGTCTGCGGGTTTATAGATATCCTGCTGCAGCCGTGTGCTTTTATTGCCTTTAGCTTTTCTTCTGTTATCGTATCGGGTCTTCCCGCCTCGATCGTATATTCTCTGACAGTTGACATATCAAAGCTTTCAGCGATAACTCTCATCAGCCTTTCAAGCTGTGGAGCCGTCAGCGTTGTTGGTGTTCCACCGCCGAAATATACCGTGTCAAGCGTCAGCCCGAGCTTTTTTGTCAGACTGCCGGTATACCTTATCTCTTCACAGAGCTTGTTTAAATACTCAGGTATCAGCTTCATTGAGCCCTCTACCGATTGTGAAACGAACGAACAATATGAACACCTGGTCGGACAAAAAGGAATAGATACATAAAGACTGAAGCTTCTTTCCTTCAGCGCCTCGATAGCCGATCTCTGCGTCAGCGCTGTAAGGTATGATAGCTCACACTTTTCATCTGAGCAAAGATATTTTTCCTTCAAAACAGTGAATATCTGCTCCTTATCCATTGCTTCAGAAAGCATTGCGTTTACGCGTTTAACAGGTCTGATACCGGTGATAACGCCCCATTTTGAGCTTTTGCCCGTAATCTTATGCATTACAGAAAAAAGCAGCCTAGACATGATAAGTTCTTTATCAGAATCCAGGCCGCAGTCACTTTTCCTGACTATATGTGCCTTATGAGCTTTTAAGCCCTCTGCTGAGGCAATAACGTACAGCAGAGTATAATCTCCGAAGCTTTTTTCTCTTGCAAAGATATAGTCATCGTCAGTTTCTATGCTGTCAGCATAAACGTGCTTGAACAATGACGCAGGGATAAACAGCTTCATCACGCCCTCAAGCTCATATTTATAATCATTTCCACTGAATATAAGAGTCATCAGAGCTTCCTCATAGCATCAATAAGATAATAGTTGTTCTTTTTCTCCTCGTCGAGCGTTGTCTGCGACATATGTCCGGGATATATTTTCAGATTTCCGCTCAGATCTGCGATCTTTACAAGAGACTTTTTCATAGCCTCCATATTCCCGTCCGGCATATCGGTACGGCCTATGCTTCTTGCAAACAGCGTATCGCCCGTGAACATACAGTCACCGCAGATAAAGCAGACCGAACCGCTTGTGTGACCGGGGGTATCAAGCACGTCAAATTCAAGCTCATCAAGGGTGAGCACATCATTTTCGGTAAACAGCTTTACCTCACCGGTATACTTTTTATGTCCCCCGACCCTGAAATAATCGGACAGCATACCGCTGTCATCAGTAAGCTTAGGTTTGTCAAGCGGATGGATATAAACCTCGCAGCCTGTCTCCTCAACAAGATCGGCTACTGCGCCGATGTGATCGAAATGACCGTGGGTAAGAAATATTTTTTTCAGCTGCACGCCGTACAGATCCAACTGATCCAGAATGTAATCTGCATCAGCCGGTGCATCTATCAGCACAGCATTATTCTGCTCACTGACCACAATATAGCTGTTGGTGTCGCATATACTTAATGGCATCAGCTTATAAACTCTCATAAAAGCACCTCATTTATTTGCCGCTTCGCTCAACAGAGATAACGTTCTTTATCTTCTGAAGCTTAGCGATAACACGGTTGAGCTGCTCCATACCGGCAATGCTGACCGTTACGGAAAGCAGTGCGTTTCCGTTTTTGAGCTCTCTTGATACCGACTCGTAGATATAAATGTTTATCATAGCAAGTGCGGAAGATACATCTGCAAGAAGACCTATCCTGTCAACAGCTATGATATCGAGCGTACACTTGAAGTAACCGGATTTGCCGTCGGTAGTCTCCCACTTTACCTTTACCCAGCGCTGTGAGTTTTCCTCATTGTCCTTCTGGTTAAGATAGTTTATGCAGTCCTTTTTGTGGATAGATATTCCGTGGCCGCGTGTGATAAAGCCTACTATGTCGTCACCAGGCAGCGGATTGCAGCACTGAGCAAATTTGATAACGCAGTTATCTATTCCGTCAACAATAACGCCTGATGAATTCTTGCTGCTCTTTGTCTCTTCCGGAGCAACGGGCTCGCTCAGTATCTTTTCGCCGTATTTCTTGTTGTATTCGGCCTTGAGCCTCTGCATGACCTTTGCGAGAACTACTCCGCCGTAGCCGATAGCCGCAAAGAAATCATCAAGGGTCTCACAGCTGTGTCTGTGCATATCGAGCTTCAAAAAGCTTTCGAGCTCTTCCTCAGGAACCCTGATGTTGTTCCTTCTGAATTCCCTTTCAAGTGCCGTTCTGCCCTCAAAAATGTTTTCCTCTCGTCTTTCCTTTTTGAACCAGGAGCGTATCTTTGATTTGGCTTCATTGGTCTTGCAGATATTAAGCCATGAACGGCTGGGGCCGTGGCCTTCAACATTCGTTGTCAGTATCTCAATGATCTCTCCTGTCTTGATCTGATAATCATAGGAGACCATTTTTTTATCGACCTTTGCACCGCACATTCTGTGGCCAACCTCTGTATGGATAGCATAGGCAAAGTCGATAACGGTTGAACCTACAGGCAGAGTTATCATATCGCCCTTAGGTGTAAACGCGAAAACGTCCTCAGGTGCAAGGTCGTTCTTTATAGCACGGACGATCTCCTCAACGTCGTTTGATTCCTGCTGGGATTCAATTATCTGCCTTATCCAGGCAAGTCTCCTGTCGTCCTTCGAGCTGCCGTTTACGCCCTCTTTATACTTCCAGTGCGCAGCGATTCCGTATTCGGCCATTCTGTGCATTTCCTGAGTTCTGATCTGGACCTCGAAGGGTATGCCCTCTCTGCCAATAACTGTTGTATGCAGAGACTGATACATATTTGCCTTCGGGGTCGAGATATAATCCTTGAATCTGTTTGGGATCGGCCTGAACATATCATGAATTATACCAAGAACATTATAGCACTCTGTCACAGTATTCACGATTATCCTGACAGCATAACGGTCATAGATCTGATCTATTTCCTTACCGTCACGGTATACTTTTTTATAGATACCGTAATTGCTCTTAACTCTGCCCTCTATCTCAGGAACAGGATCAAAATCAGCAGCAAGCCTGTCGTGTATTTTCTGCTTTATGCTCTCAACGAGCTCTTCTCTGGCACTTTTTCTCAAAGCCATCTGCTCATCTATCTCAGCATAAGCATACGGGTCAAGATAGAAAAACGCAAGGTCCTCAAACTCGTCCTTGATAGAGCGTATACCAAGTCGGTGAGCTATCGGCGCATATATGTTCATCGTCTCATGAGCAATAGTTCTGCGTTTTTCTTCGCGGCAGTAATTAAGAGTTCTCATATTATGAAGTCTGTCAGCGAGCTTTATTATGATAACTCTGATATCCTCGCTCATAGCGAGAAGTATCTTTCTGATATTCTCAGCCTTTTGCTCTTCCTTTGTGAATATCTCGACCTTACCGAGCTTTGTAACGCCGTTTACCAGCATAGCGACATCTGCACCGAACTTTTTCCTGATCTCATCAAGCGTACATTCAGTGTCCTCAACGACATCATGCAGCAATGCGGCACAGATAGTATCGGTATCCATACCAAGCTGCAGCAGGATAAACGCTACAGCAAGCGGGTGCGTGATATAAGGCTCGCCCGATTCACGCTTCTGATCGTGATGATAATGCTCTGCAAGCTCATAGGCAGATACGATCTTTGAGAGGTCATACTGCTTATCTTCGTCAAGAATTTTTTGCAAAAGTGTATCTATCGTGCAGACATCCTCCTCCCCGACATGATCGGGAAAATTCTCTTCATGCACAGGCTTCAAAAGCCTTTTTCTACGTGATTCGGGAGAATCTGCTGTATTGGTCTCATTAGTCTGAACCATCTGTCTGTCATCAATATCCGACATATAATTTCCTCCCTTTACAGCATTGAATTAAGTTTGATAAGAATGCTTGAATCTGTCAGCTCTACCTTATGCTCTGCCCTGACCCAGCTGATCTTGCCGGTCGCCGGCTTGAACTCGATCAGGCCCTTTTCGGCAAAGATGTCGATGCAGATCCTGAGCTTGCAGTAATTCATAGTGTCGCTCGTTAGTCTCATAAACAGAGAATCAAGCGTTGTTTTTCTGACTGAGCTTATATATTTATAAACGCTTACAAGCTCGTAACGTACAGGAATGACCTTTCTTACAAAGCTTGCAGGCAGCTCTTCGTCACGCATAAGCTTCTCATAGCATTCCTTGGCGGCAAAGTATCTTTCCTGCTTTATGGCACTAAGCCTGTGGTCTACGACTTTGATAGATATGCTGTCTCTGCCGTTAAAGTGGTTGATCTCAAGATTTACAAGCATATCAAGCTTATCACCGACATTAAAGCAGGCATTTTCCGGGCTGAGCATGAATACCAGAGCGGAGCCGTTGTAGCTGCCATATGAGAATTCTATTTTTGTATGTCTCCCCTGAGAAAGCGGTGTGATATTTCTCACCAGCACGCCCAGCATAGCAAACAGAGGCTGACTGTTAGCCTCACCGAACGGCTCGAGCCTGCTGAGGTCTTTCACATTGTCGAGGGTGATATCCTCAGGCCTGAGAAGCTTATCTGCCGTCAGGGTGAACTGAGGGAATTTATCTGCCTTTGAAGCGTATTCATAGACCATAAGCCTGAACGCTTCGATGTTTTTAGTATATAATGACAGCCCACCGGCACATTCGTGGCCGCCGAACTTTGTAAGATAGCAGGAACAATACTGAAGGCACTTGAATATATTGAACCCTTTCATGCTCCTTGCTGAGCCTCTGGCATTGCCCTCATCATCAGATGTGATAATAAAATTAGGCTTGCCGTAAAACTCCATTATCCGTGATGAGATTATACCTATCACTCCATGATGCCAGCCTCTGCCGTCAAGAACGAGCACGCGCTGATTCAGAACATCAGGGTTGTCATTGAGGTATTTAACTATCTCGGTCATGATCTCAGTCTCGACCTCTTTACGCTGGCGATTGAGATTGACGAGCATCTCCGCATAAGACTGAGCCTCGTCATCGTCCTCCGTAAGAAGAGCCTTAACAGCAGTCAGCGGAGAGCCGAACCTGCCGGATGCGTTTATAACAGGAGCAAGCCTGAAGCTGACATCTGTTGATGATATATTATCACGGTCTATCCGTGTAAGCTCCATAAGGTGTGCCAGACCGGGATTTTCAGTGTTTTTGAGATATTTAAGGCCTGTTTTTACTAAAGTTCTGTTTTCACCCTTCAGCGGAACAACATCGGCGATCGTTCCGATAGCACAGATATCTGCAAACTGCTCAAGCACTATATCATAGTTGCAGTCATCGAGCGCCGCACAAAGCTTCAGTGCAACTCCAACTCCGCACAAGTCTTTAAACTGTGATGTACAGTGCACCTGATGCGGGTCAACTATTGCTTCAGCAGCAGGCAGCTGCTCGGGCGGCTGGTGGTGATCGGTAACTACCAGCTTCATATCCAGATCATATATCAGCTTTGCTTCCTCTACAGCTGCTATGCCATTATCTACTGTAACTATCAGCTTAACACCCTTATCGGCAAGCTCCCTGACTGCCCCCTCATTAAGACCGAAGCCGTCAGACCTCTCAGGGATATAATACATAACATTTGCGCCGATGCTGTCAAGGTAGCTGAACAGCACAGCCGTTGATGTAACTCCATCGCAATCATAATCCCCGTAAACGCAAATAAGCTCGTAATTGTCAATAGCCTCAGAAATAGTCTTGGCAGCCCTCATCATATCGCTGGTCTCAGAGGGGTCAGTCAGTTCATCATCTTCAAAAAGCTCAACTATCTGATCGAATGTCTGAAATCCCCTGGAGGTCAGAACATCGAGAGTGAGCCTTGAAAGATCGCATTTATCAGCAAACTCTGCACTTTTCACTTCATCAGGTCTGTTTATGATCCATCTTTTCATATATCCATATCCTCTTTACTCTATAATCTTTTATATTATATCACATAATATAAAAAATGTAAAGACACGAGTTCTAAAAAACTTCAAACGCCT
>CACXFU010000045.1 GCA_902767035.1 uncultured Ruminococcus sp. | reverse complement strand
GATGTCACCGGAGACACTATGACGCTTTCTGCCGAGCACAAGGCCGAAAAGAAAGAACAGAACAAGAAAAACAACTATATCCGCCGTGAGAGGACCTACGGTTCTTATCAGAGGAGCTTTGACCTTACCGGTATAGATTCGGATAAGATCGAGGCTGAGTACAAAAACGGCATTCTTGAGATGACGCTTCCGAAAATGGCTGATGTAAAGCCGGAATCGAGAAGGCTTGAGATCAAGTAAATGATAAGAGCTCCGAAATGTCGGAGCTCTTTTTTTATTTCCGTAGTATAATCGATCTTTTCATGCCGCATTTTATGACCTCTGTTTCTTCATCACGAGAAACGATCCTGACGCAGAACCGAAATTCATAGCCTTAGCGCCCAATCTATCGCAGCCTGCGCCCACTTAGCCGCAACAGGCTGATAGTGCCCCTCATTGGTTGCGGTGGTGTCATCACACAGCGCGAGGCCGTGGCCGCCGTATTCATAGATATGCGCCTCATAAGGCACGCCGCTTGCCGAGAGCGCCAGCATATAACGCAGGCTGTTCTCCACCCTTACGCAGCCGTCATCGGCACAGTGCCAGATAAAGGTCGGCGGAGTGTCAGCGGATACGCGCTCTTCAAGGCTTACAAACTCCCGAAGCTCTTTATTCTTATCCTCACCTATAAGGTTAAGGATAGAGCCCTCATGAGTATACTCTTTATCAGATGTGATGACAGGATAGCAGAGTATCGAGCCGTTTACTTTAATGTCATCTGCCGTGCAGCCAAGCGTTCCGGTGACAGTCGTGCTCTTCCAGAAATTCGCCATAGATGCCGCTAAGTGTCCGCCTGCCGAAAAGCCGCACACCATTATCTTATCGGGGTCAATGTCAAAGCGCTCGGCGTTCTCCCTCACATACCTGACAGCTGCCGCACATTCAAGCAGGTCTGTCGGGAACTTTTTCTTATAGACGGAATACCTCAGCACAAAGGCCGCTATCCCCGCGCCGATAAACCTGAACGCTATCGGCTCGGCCTCCCTCTCCGAAAGGAAGTCATAGCCGCCTCCTGGGCAGATGATGACCGCCCTGTGCTTTTTCCTGCCTATCTCCTCCGTCAGCGTGCTGTAGTAGCAGTCAAGCGTCGGCGCACAGCCCTCACCTGAGAGCCCTGCCTTTTTGTAATCAACTTTTATATCGATGCTTTCTTTTATCATTGCTCAGTCTCACCCTCCTCAGTCTGTGAAGAGGCGTCGTCCTGCGGTACGGGTTCAGCCTGCTGGGTAACATTGTTCTCTGCGGTAAGGTTCACCGCGACCACAAAGCCGTCATAATTATTGCCCGAGATCTCATAGCTGTAATCATTTCCGCTGGCGTCCTGAGGAACAGGCACCTTAGTGGTCCTGTCCTTGCCCTGCTTTACATAATAAACAGAGTAGGAATTGCCGTCCTCAGAAAGAACAGAATAGGGCTTCTCGAACGAATAGTCTTTGATAAACTCGAGGTACTCCTCAAGGCAAAGGCCGTTCTGAGACATGATCTCCGTATGAGGAACGCCAAGGTATCTGAAATGGTTTGAAACGAACGCATTGCCTGTCTTGTCGGTCTTGTCAGCGGGGTATCTTAGCACAAGGCCGTATTTCCATGCGTTTGCGGTTATCCAGCTGTAGGTGCCCTCGCCCGTGAAGGTAGGGTATGATCCCGTAGCCTGATCGTAGGTCAGAAGGTCGAACGTAAGGCCTGTAGCGCACTCATCAAACTCCGGTGCTGAGCCGTCAGGCGTATCCATAGTGCTGTATATCATTACCGTCCCGTCAGAGGTGCTCGCATAATACTCACTTACAAGGCCGTTTATAGCCTCAAGCGCCATCTTGTCAGCCTCAAGCACGGTGGTGCTTGCATACATCACCTGCATACCGTTATCATTGAACAGGTACTGATAAAGCGTATCCGTCTCACCGACAGTACCCTCAAACTTATGGTCGCTGTTTACAAGCACAAGGTCACCGCTCGATATGAGCTTGTTGTCAAGCTTCTCATAGCGGTAGTTTTCAGTTATTTTCTTTTCGTCATCTTTACTCTCTTTCTTAACGGCAGAGGAGTTCACTGTCTTTGTCTGGGGGGCTGCCTTTGCACGGCTGAGAGCCTTATTGCTGCATGAAGATGTCAGCGCAAGTATCAGCAGAAGACACACAGCAAGGCACGCTGCGATATTCTTGTATTTATAGTGTCTTTTTACAGTCGGTGTATATGGCATGATAACAACCCCTTATTTTTTATTTCCAACAAAAGTCTACAATGACCCAAATAAAGTATACCACAAAATGCTCATCTTGTGAACGATTTGTTGCGTATTTTTATACACTTTCGGACAATCGAACAAATAAGGCAGTCTCTCTTTATGCAACAAGCACAAAGTATTTCCGACAAAAAAGCTGCCCTGCGCACTAAGCGTAAGGCAGCCTGAAATATACATATCAGTTGCGGCAATAATCGAACACAGACTTCACAAAAGCTCTTCCCTCAGGGGACTCTGCAAGCTTTTCGATATCGCAGGCACAAACAACCACCTTGCCGCCGTTTCTCTCATACTCATAGAGGAGAGAAAGGCTGTGGTTGCGCTCAACATTATCTATCGTTCTGACTATCACATCAATTTTTTCTTTTCTGTCATCAAGGATAACGGCTCTGGAAGACTGAACTATCTCGAACCACTGGGGAGTAGAGTACTTCTTTGAAGCAAAGCCTGATAAAGCCGGGTGCTCTGTGTTTATCAGAAGACCCATAGTGCCGACAGGTCTCGGCTTTTTCATCATATCGGAGATCGTTCTGAACATAGGATAGCACCAGAAATCCTGACAGTACATACCCTCAACGGAGCTGTCCTCTATCGAGCTGAGCTCGGGAACTATCAGAACAGTTTTCCCCTGAGACAGGAGCTTATCGGCCTCGGCGCCTACCTCTCTGAACAGGTATACTCTGTCAAGCTCGGCATTGCGGGTCTCGGGAACGACCGTAAGCTCATATTCATTTGCGATATCTGTTCCCTTTACCGACAGGCTGAGCGTAAGATACCTGATCTTATCGACAGCCGGCATCACCGCTGTGATATCAGTTATATCAAGATAGTTCTTATCACCGAGAGTGCAGGGTTCGCTCCCCGCATCAAGAACAGTTTCAGCACCTGAAAGCTTCCATATCAGAGTTCCGCCCTCAAAGCCTTCCCTGAACGAGCATATCTGTATTTTCGCGGCAAATGTGCTGTTCTCTTCGAGAACGTAGTCATCAAACCTTGCGAGGAGCACTGCATCATTGCAAAAGCCGCGCCATTTTTCAGGTGAGATAAGGCCCTTGCTGTCCATAAACGCATCAAGTATGCCGACAAGAGCAGTTCCCTGACCGGTGAAGTCCTGTATATCCAGCACCTGAAACCCTGCCAGAAGCTTTGACCTCAGTGCAGCCTCAAGCTCCTCCTTGTAGCAGGCAACAGCCAGCTGACCCGAGCACTCGAAATAGTCCTTCGCAAGGTGCAGCAGACCCTTTTGCCTGAGCCTTTCTCTGAAGATCTCGAGGTTTCTCGGCTTCAGTGAGCCCGTATACTTTTTTATCTCGTCATAATCGGGATAGGTCTCGAACTGCCCTATCTCATGAGTGACTATCGGCACCTCGGGAATGAAGTCGGCATCAGCTTCGGAGGCCTTTACGATCTTCATAGTCGTGCCGTACTGTATCTGCACTGTTCCGTCTGCGGAGGCCTCAGTGCTGTGAGCTGTTTTGTCGGGTCTGATAACGCTGTCATAGTCATGCAGCGTAGACGGCTTGTCTGTCTGTATATGGCCGAGGGGAGCGTCGCACATAGCATAGGAGCCCCTTATGAGCCTGTCATTCGCAAGGCGCACACCTACGAAAAAGTCATCGTTCTCAACAACATTCGGGAACCACTGGAAGTTATTTGAGCCCTGTGTATAGAGATGTCTGTTGTCAAAGGCTTTGTATCTGCCGAGGATATTGTTGAGGATCTCCTTCGAGCCCCAGAGCTCATTGCCGAGAGACATCATACAGTAGGACGGGTGATTGCCGAAGGCACGCAGCATCGCAAAGCCCTCTGAAACGAGAAAGTCCTGCTCTGCCTGATCGTGCTTTTCATCTTCGGGAGTGGTTATAGTTCCCCAGAAAGGCAGCTGCGGCTCCATATAGATACCGAGCATATCAGCAGCCAGAAATGCAGCCTCCGGCGGGCAGCAGGTGTGATAGCGGTAATGGTTTATGCCGTAGGACTTTGATATCTCCAGTATCCTGAGCCATTCCTCGAGATCAGTCGGAGCATAGGCTGTTTTCGGGAAGATCATACCGTCGTGCTTGCCGCGCAGGAAGGTGTTCTTGCCGTTGATGGTGAACTTTCCGTCCTTATGAGAAAACTCCCTCATACCGATGACCTGCTCATAGACATCTCCGCCGATATCGAGCCTGAGGTAATAGAGGTTCGGGTGATGCTCGCTCCAGAGAAGGCAGTCATCTCCCATAGAGTATGTACAGTCAAGCTTTGCGCCCTTTATTTCAAAGACGGCAGGCTCAGGGTGGTGCTTCACATCACCGTTGAAGCTGTCAGCTGATACGGATACTTCTGCTTCTTCTCCGCCGATAAGGTCAGCGGTTATCCTTACAGTCTTAGCTTTGATATCGGGAAAGATCATAACGTTTTCAAGATACTTTTCACCGAAGAACTGAAGCTCGATACGGCCGGTAATGCCGTTCCAGTTTGTCTGTGTATCGGGCGAAGTAAGGTGACCGCCCTTGGTCTTATAGCCTACATTGCAGACCCTGACCGTCAGCTCATGCTCACCTGTGCCTACAAGGTCTGAAAGGTCATAAATATGAGGTGCGACAAGGCTTTCCTGAACGCCGTATGACCTGCCGTCAACAAAGACCTCGGTTATCCTCGTCCTTTCAAGAAAGAGCTTAACGTAACTTCCCTCACACCCGCTCAGATCTATCCTGCGTGAGAACCACGCGTTGCCCTCGAACTTATAGATGTCTGTAAGATAACCGTCGGGGCGCTCATCATTGAGCTCACCCTTACGGGCATTCGAGGTCGTATCAGGCAGTGTTATCTCGTCATCATATACGGGTGTACCGACCGAAAGAGTGCTGTCCATAAACAGCTTCCATTTTCCGCTGAGGTCAATGATATTTTTCATTTTATCTCTCCCCTTTTTATGACAGTTTTGCTTTAATAATATCAAGTCAATTATATCATAGAAGCCCCTCGTTTTCAACCGTAACATATTCTATTTTAGCAAAAAAGTAAACCTGCCCAAGATCAGGCAGGTTTTAAATCTACTTTCTTGCAATAAGCACGCAGCTCAGCGGCGCCAGCCTGAGGTCCACTCTGTAGCCCTGTGCCCACGGCTCACCGTTCAGACAGTTTGAACCGCTGTAAATATCTCTGTCGGAATTGAGCAGCTCGTAATACTGGCCCTCGTCCTCAACGTTTATCGAGCAGCCCTGATAGTTTGCCGAGAAATTGAAAACGCAGTATATCTTTCTGCCGTGCAGGTCGTTTCTCACAAACGAATAGAGAGACTGGTTCCTGTTGTCAGCATCGAGCCAGCGGAATGACATCGAGTTGTAATCATAGCAGCTCAGCGCGGGCTCATTGAGATAGATATGATTGAGCGCCTTGATATACTCATGCAGAGAATCGTGCTCCGGGTATGAGAGCAGGTTCCAGCCAAGCTCCTTATCCTCGCGCCACTCTATATACTCACCCAGCTCGTTGCCCATAAAGTTCAGCTTTTTCCCGGGATGAGTCATCTGGAAAGTATAAAGGCACTTCATAGTTGCCTGCTTCTGCTCTCTGAGGCCTGACGCCTTGTTTATCATAGTGTACTTTCCGTGCACCACCTCATCATGCGAATAAGGCAGAACGAAAAGGTCGTTGTAAAAATAGCTCATCGCAAACGTCATTTTATTGTGGTGAGCTCTTCTCTGATCGGGCGGTGTTTTGATGTAGTTGAGAGTATCGTGCATATAGCCCAGGTTCCACTTATAGTCAAAGCCCAGCCCCCCGAACTCTACAGGTGCTGTGACCTTGATGTAGTCGGTAGAATCCTCGGCAAAAAGCATAACATCGGGGTGGAGCTTTGTGATAGCATAGTTCGTGTTTTTAAGAAACCACAGACCCGTATCATTGAGCGCGTTCTCCTTTTTGCCATACTTATAGATAAGGTAAGCGACAGCGTCATATCTCAGGCCGTCTATATGATACTTCTCTATCCAGAAATTCACGGCTGACTTCATAAAGCTCAGCACGTGCGCCTTTGAATAGTCGAACATAGCCGTATTCCATTCTGAATAGCGCTCGTTCTCATTGTCGCTCTCAAAAACAAAGCCGCCGTCATAGATATGGAGCGCAAAAAAGTCTCTCACAAAATGAACGGGCACAAAGTCAAGAATAACGCCGATACCGTTCCTGTGGCAGGCATCTATGAAGCGCATAAGGCCTCTCGGTTCACCGTAGCGGCTCGTCGCCGAGAAATACCCCGACACCTGATATCCCCACGAGCCGTCAAACGGGTGCTCCATAAGGGGGAGTATCTCGATATGGGTATAGCCCATATCTTTCACATAAGGGATAAGAAGGTCGATCATCTCATCATAGGTGTAAAAGCGCTCGTCCTCTTCCTTGCCCTCTTTTATCTTCCATGAGCCGAAGTGCATCTCGTAAATGTTCAGCGGCCGGTCATAGTTCTTTGAGCGCTTTGAGAGCCATTCATCATCGCCCCACTCAAAATGGTCGAGGTCATATATGACAGATGCGTTTTTCGGTCTGACCTCGCTGAAAAAGGCAAACGGGTCTGAGCGGTAATGCTCCTCGCCCGACTGTGTAGTTATGACGAACTGATAGATATCGCCCTCTTTAGCGGCAGTCTCAATATGCCACACGCCGTTATCATCACGCTCCATAGGCAGAAAGCTTCCGCAAAGGCAGAGCTTTACATCGGCAGCGTTCGGTGCATAGGTCGAAAAGTCAACACTGTTCTCTTTGATGTGTGCGCCCAGCATCTCATATGCCCTGACACTCTGGCCGTTAATAAAATCAGCGGCTCTTGTCATTATATCAACTCCTGTATCAACAGTATTCCCCTGCCGGAAACAGGGGAACGCTTTTGTTTGTTTTGTCTCAGGCTGTAAAATAACAGCTGCTGCGTAATAAGAGATCGCTTGTCACTGTGTTCTGAAATATTTATTTATTCACATAGTCCACAAATCTGAGGAAGGCAGCCTTGCCTGCATCATTGCGTTTATAAACGCCTGCGTGCTCCAGCACCTTTGAGAATACGATGCCTATCTCTTTTCTGAGGATATCATCGGCATTTTCAGCAGTGAACGTATACTTTTGTTTCAGTTCATCTACCCAGTCAGCATGAGAGCTTATACGCTCATCTGCTCTTATATCAGCGCCGCTCACAAGGGCATCTGCCAGAACAGCCATTTCGTTTTTAAGTCTTGAAGGCAGCACCGCCAGCCCCATTACCTCGATAAGGCCTATGTTCTCCTTCTTGATGTGGTGAAGCTCCTGATGAGGATGGTAAACACCGAGAGGAAACTCCTCTGTAGTGATGTTGTTTCTCAGCACAAGATCAAGCTCGAAATTGCCGTCCCTCATTCGTGCGATAGGTGTTATCGTGTTGTGCGGCTCACCGTCTGTCTCGGCAAATACGAACGCATCTTCATCGGTATAGCCGCGCCATTTCGTCAGTATCCTGTCAGCAAGGTCGATAACGGCCTCTTTATCGGGGCTGTTCAGCCTTATAACTGACATAGGCCACTTGACTATACCTGCCGAAACGCTCTCAAAGCCGCTGAATGTGAGCTTTGTCTCAACAGGGGCTTTAGCCATTGCAAACGTATAGTGACCGCCCTGGAAATGCTCATGCGAAAGGATAGAGCCGCCCACTATCGGAAGGTCAGCATTAGAGCCGATAAAGTAGTGCGGGAACTGTCCGACAAAGTCAAAAAGCTTTCTGAATGCGGACTTGTCAATGACCATCGGAGTATGCTTCTTGTTGAAAAGAATGCAGTGCTCGTTATAGTAAACATAGGGCGAATACTGTAAGCCCCATGGCTCATTATTGATCTGCAGAGAAATGATGCGGTGGTTCTGCCTTGCAGGAGAATTCACTCTTCCTGCATAGCCCACGTTTTCATAGCAAAGCAGGCACTTGGGATAGCCCGTCTGCTTTGCAAGCTTTGCCGCAGCTATCGCCTTCGGGTCCTTTTCTGGCTTTGAAAGGTTGATCGTTATATCAAGCTCGCCATATTCGGTCTCGACTATCCAGCGCATATCCTTTTTTATGCGGTAGCGCCTTATGTAGTCGGTATCCTGAGAGAATTTATAGTAAAAGGCCGTTGCATTTTCAGGTTTTGTCTCATATTGTGTCCAGAAACGTCTTTCGACCTCACTGGGTCTTGGAGTCAGAAGCCCCATGAGCTTTGTGTCGAAGAGATCACGATATACCGGCGAATCTTCACAGAGGCCCTTTTCACAGGCATAGTCCACAAGCTCGGCAAGAGTTTTTTCGAGCAACTCTGCCATTTCCGAAACAGTCATTTTTTCAAAGTCGTAAAAATACTCCTTTTCAGGCTCCTCATACTCATCGAGTCCAAGAGCTTCAAGAAGTCTGTTGGCCGCCCATACAGCATCATCACTCTCGATAAGACCCATACTCAGGCCGTAGGTTACAAGCTTTTTGATGCTTTCATATATCATCATAGCGAGATCTCCTTCCAACGATATTATACACTAATTATAGCTTATCGGACAAATTTTGTCAATCTGCCAGAGGGGACAGTTGAAGAATTAATTGTTAATAATATATTAAAGTAAAAAAATAATGCTTGACAAAATCCGTAACTATGGTATAATTGACTTAACATAGTTTAAAGGCTTTGAGAGGAAAAAAGGCGTTGTCATTGATTTTCAGAGAGCTGCCGGCAGGTGTAAGGCAGTATGAGGGCTTCGCTATAACTCGTCCTTGAGCTTGCAGGGCAAAAACGAAAGTTAGTAGCTTTGCACGGTGTTCTCCCGTTAGAGAGATACGCATTGTTAGATGCGGCTGAGGTGTTTGGTGTGAGCCATACACGAATTGGAGTGGTAACACGGGTGATATGCTCGTCTCTGTTGATGGAGACGGGTTTTTTGTTTGTTAATGCTCTTGATTAATGACAGGAACGCTTTTAACTATGGATAGATCAATTATCATTTACCAAGGAGGAAGCATTATGAAAAATTTTGACAAGTATCAGAGAGGGTATTTTATGCCGCCGGTAAGATGTATGAAATGGGCGGATAAGGAGTATATCGACAAGGCGCCTATCTGGTGCTCGGTTGACCTGAGAGACGGAAACCAGGCACTGATAATACCTATGAGCTTAGACGAGAAGCTTGAGTTTTTCAAAAAGCTCGTTGAGATAGGCTTCAAGGAGATCGAGATCGGCTTTCCTGCCGCATCGGAGACAGAATACGAATTCTGCCGTGCACTGATAGAGCAGGAGCTCATACCTGACGACGTTACTATACAGGTGCTCACACAGTCGAGAGAGCACATAATCAAGAAGACCTTCGAGGCTATCGACGGGGCTAAGAACGCTGTCGTTCACCTTTACAATTCTACCTCTGTTGCTCAGAGAGAGCAGGTGTTCAGAAAGTCAAAAGAGGAGATCATCAAGATCGCTACCGACGGAGCTGAGCTTTGCAACGAA
The DNA here is from genome assembly GCA_902767035.1 of uncultured Ruminococcus sp. Taxonomy (GTDB): domain Bacteria; phylum Bacillota; class Clostridia; order Oscillospirales; family Ruminococcaceae; genus Hominimerdicola. The sequence goes on along the minus strand of CACXFU010000045.1, from coordinate 2,388 downwards.
TACCGCAAGAATGCAAAGGGCAACATCACCTTTGAGTATTCGCCCGAGAGCTTTACCGGCACCGAGCCTGAGTTTGCAAGGGATATATGCAACGCTGTTATCGATATCTGGCAGCCTACCCCCGAGAGCAAGGTTATAATAAATCTGCCGGTTACGGTCGAGATGTCTATGCCTCACGTTTATGCACAGCAGATAGAATATATGTGTGAGACACTTCACAACAGAGAGAACGTTATTGTATCGCTCCACCCGCACAATGACAGGGGCTGCGGCGTTGCTGACAGTGAGCTCGGCCTGCTTGCAGGCGCTGACAGGATAGAGGGCACCTGCTTCGGAAACGGTGAGAGAACAGGCAACGTTGATATAGTTACGCTTGCTATGAATATGTTCACTCACGGTGTTGACCCGAAGCTTGACTTCTCCGATCTGCCGTCGCTGATAGAGCTCTATGAGAGGGTCACAAGAATGAAGGTTTATGACAGGCAGCCTTACTCAGGCGCACTGGTATTCGCGGCATTCTCCGGCTCTCATCAGGACGCTATCGCAAAGGGTATGAACTACAGAAAGGAAAAGAATTCTAACCTCTGGACAGTTCCGTATCTGCCGATAGATCCGCACGATGTCGGGCGCGAATATGACGGAGACGTTATACGCATAAACTCACAGTCGGGCAAGGGCGGCATCGGCTTTATCCTTCAGGAGAAGTTTGGTTACGATCTGCCTAAGAAGATGCGCGAGGATCTTGGCTATAAGGTCAAGAGCGTTTCTGACCACAGCCACAAGGAGCTTATGCCTGACGAGGTATACTCGATCTTCAAGAAGGAATATCTCAACAAGGCTGAGCCTGTTGACATACCCGAAGCACACTTCGTTCAGAAGGCTGAGGGTCATATCGGTTCTGCGGTGACAGCTGTTATTGACGGTGAGAAAAAGTCATTCACTGCCGAGGGCAACGGTAGACTTGATGCCGTTGCAAACGCTATCAAGCAGGGTATTTCGATAGACTTCAATATAGAAGTCTACACTGAGCACGCACTTGAAAGGAAGTCGACCTCTGAGGCTGTATCGTATGTTGGGATCAGCTGCGACGGCAAGATGTTCTGGGGCTGCGGAAGAAATTCCGATATCATAGTATCTTCCGTAAAGGCACTGGTATCTGCTATCAATAACGCTCTCATCGGTAAATAAAACAACAAACGGCTGACGAAAAAAGTCAGCCGTTTTAATTTCCTAGAATATAAAAATGCGTGAGCCCTATCCATTCCCTGACCCAGTAGGTGGGAAGATACCTGAATTTCGTGTACGCAGGACAGGAGCCTACCTTGCCGAAATCAAGGTCTTTCGCTATCAGCGATGCACGGTATTCGTGGAAGCCGTCTGTCACTATGATTATGTCTCTGCCAAGACCTCGCTCATCAAGGATATCTCTTGTGAATTTAAGGTTCTCATAGGTGGACGCGGATCTGTTCTCTTCAATTATCCTTTCGGGGGCTATGCCGAGCCCGATAAGGTATTCTCTCATTGCCTGAGCCTCTGAGATGACCTCGTTGCTGCCCTGGCCGCCGGAAACGATACAGGTAAGCTCATCATCTGCCTTCAAAAGCTCGTAAGCGGCGTCAAGTCTGCGTTTGAGCATTTTGGAAGGCCTTGTGCCCTTCACCTTGCAGCCCAGCACGACCACTACCTTAATGTCGGTCTGTTTGTTCTCCTGAGCCCTGTACATAAGGACCGAGAGGATAAGCACATAGACTAAAGCCGCCGCGATCAGAACGCATACGCCTGATATAAGTATCTTTCCGCCCGTGCCTGACCAGAGCCTTTTTATCAGGCCGATGAAGGCCTTGTCATTATAGGTAACAGCCAGCAGCACTGCCGACACGATGACACCTGCTATATTGCCTGCACAGACAACGGGCAGCGGCATTACAAACAAAAACAGCAAACCAAGCTCCGCAATGAGCAGCACGTATCTCAGTGACAACAGATCACTCCCCGTCAACTATGAATTTGCTGACCTCTGCGAAGAACTCATCTGCATAGGGCTTATCGACAGCGAGTACAACAGGAGATGAAAGGTCGAGACTGAGTATGCCCATAACGGATTTTCCGTTGACGGAATAATTGCCTGACTGCAGGATTATAACATAGTCATGCTCAACGGCAGCTGCTGCGAACTCCCTGATCTGGTCAAGTCCTTTCAGCCTTATCATAGCGGTTTTCTTGTCGTTACTTATCTTGATAGTATTATTCTCCATAATAGTCTCTCCTTCCGTTTTTTGATAATTCTATTATAGCATATAATTAAGCAAAAGTAAAGATTAAATAATTATTTCTTTACTCAGTTTGTCAACAAAGAACCATTTTTATTTGTCCGAAGGGGTCGTTAGG
>CACXFU010000044.1 GCA_902767035.1 uncultured Ruminococcus sp. | reverse complement strand
TTCAGCTTCTGGAGCACCATTGCGGAGATCTCCTGAGGAGTATAGCTCTTTCCGCCCATCTGAGCCTTATAGTCAGAGCCCATATGTCTCTTGATAGAGATAACTGTGTTGTCGAAATTTGTTACTGCCTGTCTCTTTGCGACCTGACCTACAAGTCTGTCGCCGTTCTTTGAAACGCCTACTACGGAAGGTGTGGTTCTTGCGCCCTCACTGTTAGGGATAACGACTGCCTCGCCGCCCTCAACAACGGCTACGCACGAATTTGTAGTTCCAAGGTCTATACCAATGATCTTGCTCATAATATCAATTCCTTTCTGTTTTATCTGATGTATTTGAAATAATTATCAACTTAGGTTTGCTACGGGTTCGCAACGACCACCATAGCGTATCTTATTACTCTTCCGCCGACCTTATAGCCTTTCTGGAAGGTCTGTGCCACCACGTTCTCACCGAGGTTCTCGTCCTCGATCTGGTTCACGGCATTTGCTATGTTCGGGTCAAATTCCTGTCCTGTGGGGTCTATCACTTCAACGCCCAGCTTTGAAAGCGCATCACCGAACTGCTTGAAGATCATCTCAACTCCGGACTTGTAAGCCTCGTCCTGAGTCTCTGTGCCGAGCGCCCTCTCGAAATTGTCGAGCACCGGCAGTATCTCGCTGACAGCGTCGCCCTTGGCGGTCTCCATAAGCTCTAGCCTTTCCTTTGCGGAGCGCTTTCTGAAATTGTCATACTCAGCCAGCAGCCTCAGATACTTATCTTTCTGCTCATCAAGCTCCTTCTGCAGCTTTTCCTCGGCGCTTTCCTCAGGGGCCTCAGCCTCCTGCTCAGCGCTGTCAGTGCTTTCCTGCTCAGGTGCCTGCTCAGCATTTTCCTCATTTGTCTCTTCGGTGAGCTCCTCCTCGGTCACAGCTTCTTTTTCAAGCTCTTTATCCATAAAGGGTCGCCTGCCTTTCCTTTTATTATTCCTCTTCCTCATCGTTTTCCTCATCGTTATCGCCCTCGGAAAGTATATCGGTTATCTTTCCGGTGAAAAATTCAAGATACGGAATGAACTTTGCGTAATCCAGTCTCATCGGGCCGAGAAGTCCGAGAGTTCCTGCCTTTTTGCCGTCCTTCATAAATGAGGACGTTATCATTGATGAGTTGTTGACAACAAAGCCGTCTTTTTCGGGCGAGAACATTACGTTCAGTCCCGAGAAGGTATCATCAAGAAAGCCCTTCAGAAGCTTCTCGTTGTCAAGCAGAGAGATTATCTCGTTTTTGTCAAAGTCTCTGCACGCAAGCAGATTTTTCTTACCGCTTATCGTTACCTCTTTCATTTCCTTTGACATCTTGACTATCTCTGATACCAGCGGAGAAAGCGTCATCATATACGCTCCCATCGCTTCAGTGAGCTTTTCGATATAGGCGTCAGAAATATCGCTCACAGCTACACCGTCAAGGTTCTCTCTGATAAAGTTGTCGAAGAAGTCAAGCTGCTCCTGATCGAGATCAAATTCCAGCCTGCACACCTTGTTCTTTATCGAGCCGTTAGACGTTATCATCAGGATAACGTACATTCTCTTTCCGGTGGGTATTACCTCTACCTTTGAGATAACGGAGATCTCCGGCGTTGCGTTTGCAACAATGGCCGCGCACTTCGTAAGCTCAGCCAGTGCCACGGACGCCTGCTCAACAAGATCGTTCTCCGTAACATACTCCTTCGGTATCATCGAATCGAGCATTTTTTTCTCATCATCTGTCAGGCTGTTCTGCTCCATAAGCTTGTCGACATACAGCCTGTAGCCTTTGTAGGTAGGCACCCTTCCCGCCGACGTGTGCGGCTGTTCAAGATATCCCTGCTTTTCAAGCTCTGCCATTTCGTTTCTTATGGTCGCGGACGATGCCTTGATATGCGGCATTATCGCCTTGGAGCCCACAGGCTCACCCGTCACGATATACTCATCTACCACTGCCGTCAGTATCCTTAGCTTTCGATCGTCCATTCTCTCACCACCCTTTGTGCTGTCCGCTGTGCCTCACGCTTGCACCAGCAGACTTATGCACCGCTTGCCTTAGCACTCGAAGTTCTAAAGCATTAGCACTCGCTCTCTTTGAGTGCTAAGTATAGTTTATACCCTTTTTGCGTTTTTGTCAAGGGGTTTGGGGATATTTTTTTCACAAATCTAAAAAAATTTTCCTGAACGCCTTTGACATATTGCACAACAAAAGCCGTTCACACCACTAAATGTAGTATGAACGGCCCGGTATCTTATTATTCTTACGACCCTTCAAGCGTATAAGCCGAAAGATCGGGCAGCTCCAGAAGCTCCTCGTCTGGCTCTGTAAGGTCATTTACATAGTAATAGCTTGCTGTCATTTCGTCACCGTTTGTAACGATAACTATCTCGACAAGGTCATAGGTCTCACCGTTAAAGCCGAAAACTATCTGGCCCTGGCCTCCCATTTCCTCTTTAACATTATAGTATTCAAACACTACATTACCGTCGCCTATAGCAGCATGATCGAATTCACCTACAGGGCTTATGAGGATATCATTCATTTTCGCATCTTCAGGCTCTACATCTGCCGTCTGGTATGTGGTAGTGCCCTCGCTTACGTTGTAAGCCTTTCCGTCACCTGTGTACAGAACGTATGACTTCATACCGTCAATAACGGAAGAATAGTAGGATCTTTCGCCCTGCCATACGAGCTTCACATCACCGTGAGTGCCTAATGCTGCATTCTGGAAAGAAAGATCAAGGGTGTAGCCTTCCGCAAATTTTTCCTTTATCGCATCATAGGCTCTGAAATCACCGTTTATATCGTAATCGGTCTCAGCGGCCTCAACTGACGGGGTCGAAACAGTCTCCGACGATACGCCGCTGTCGGCATCAGCTTCTTTTTCTGACTTCTCCTCAGCCTCAGATGAGGAAACCAGCGCAGGTTTTTTGCTGCTTTCGTCAGCCGAGCTTGAATCGCTCTCTGCACATGAAGTAAATGCCATACTGAGCATCACAGCCGCAAGCACTGCAGCTATAGCTTTTAAGATCATTTATATTGCCTCCGTATTTATCATTCAGCGTCTTCGGTCTCTTCGGTATCGATATCGAAGGTATCCTCAAGGTCGCCTGTATCTAAGCCTGCGGACATCTTCTCTGTGAACTCGTCAGCGCTTATCTCTGTGTAGCTGTCAAAGTCATCAGGCAGCTTGATCTCGGTGATATCGAAGTCAAGCGATACGATCTCACTGGTAGATGTATTGCCGAATGCCTCAGTCTCTACCTTCTTGAGCATACCTGTTTTCTCATCGAAATAATACTTGATGGTCTGCTTGTCAGCATCATCGTCCTGCTCAACGACAACATCGGAGCCGGTCTCCCATGCCATTGACATCTCATAGGTCTCGCAGATAAAGCCGTCAGCGTTCTCGCTGCTTACGAAAGTGTAGCTGTCATCAAGGCCCATTGTCTGTGATGTCACCTGCTCTGCGGTGTATTCACTTGCGTCCTCGGTCGCATACTCCTTGCTCTGTTCATCTACCATATAGCCTACGCCGTCCTTGACGAACACATTCATCGAGATGCCGAGGAAATTCATCTTTACATGGATATCATTTCCGCAAAGCTCGAGCACCATAGGCTCATCGCCTGTGTAATCGCTCGTCATAGCGAGAGAAAAGTTGCCCTCTTTAAGCTTGTCAGTATACTGCTGAGCAAGGTGGACATCGCTGTTTACATCAAATACAGCATCAGACTTTTTCTCTGCTGCCGCAGAAGAACTCTTGGATTTTTCGCTCTTTGAAGAGCTGTCTGTGTCTCCGCAAGCTGCAAAGACTGTGCACGCCATAAGTACCGATACAAGTAAAGCTGTGATCTTTTTCATAGTATTACCTCTCTTAAATCAAATGTCATTCTCCTGACGGACAGTACCGTCCTTAAAAAAATAGCACAAATCCGTTGAGCCGTCAACAATTATTACGAACTTGTAACCAAAATTTAGACATTTTCCCAATAAAGCACCCAAAAAACCGACCCTTATTAGCGATAAATGCCCCCGTTTTCACCGTTTTCACACAAAGGTTACAGTATCATATCCAGCAGCCGTCGGAACGGATCAACTGGCCGTTGATATAGGCTGACCTCTCAGATGCGAGAAAAGAACAAAGCTCTGCTATATCCTCACCTGTGCCGAACCTGCCTGCCGGTATCTCATCAAGGAGCATTGACTTGTCATTCTCGGTCAGCTGAGCATTCATTTTTGTGTCTATATATCCGCAGGCAACGGCATTCACCCTTATTCCGCTGGGGGCAGTCTCCCTAGCAAGGGCTTTTGTAAAGCCGTTGAGCCCTGCCTTTGCCGCGCTGTAGACCACCTCACACGAGGCGCCCTTCTCTCCCCACACTGAGGATATGTTTATTATATCTCCGCTGTGCTCTCTTATCATTCTGGGCAGAAATGCCTTTGATACTCTCATTGCGCCGATAAGGTCTGTATTTATTACGGCACAGAGCTCTTCCTCGCTCATATCGGTGAAAAGGCCGATATGTGCAGTGCCGGCATTGTTTATGAGCAGGCTGATGCCGCCTGTGAGCTCCTCACAAAGCTGTACAGATTTTTGTACACTTTCTTCATTTCTCACATCACAGTGAACGGCAAACGCATCAGCGCCGGCTGCCCTGAGCTCATCACACAGCTTAGCTGCAGGGCTCTCGCCTGTGTTATAGCCGATACAGACCGCATACCCATCGGCAGCGAGCCTTCTGCATATGGCTGAGCCTATGTCTCCGCTGCCGCCTGTTACAAATGCAGCTTTTTTCATAGTATCACTCTCCCTCATAAGAGTATAACACAAACGGGAGCTCATTTCAACTACTTTTCGTTATCGTCGACCCATTTTTTGACTTCCCTCACCGATTCGTCCGATTCATTGGTAAGCTCTCCGCCTGCCTTCTGGCCGCAGGTGATCGTGTCGGGGTCTCCGGGCTTATAGATCTTAGTTTTGTGTTTGCTCATGATCTGTCTCCTTTCGTTTGTGCTTATTGTTTCCTGCGGCAGAGTGATTATGCATAAAAAATGAGCGCTCCTTAACAGGAGCGCTCACCGTCTTTTGACAAAGAAATTTTTAATTATTTGTCCGAAGGGGTCGTTAGGTGAGCGTGCAGCAGACGTGGTAGCTGCGGGAAAGCCCCCTGACAAGGCGAACAAATATATATCAAATCAGAAAAACATTCAGGACGTGAAACAAAAAGAGAGTTACAACAAGCTGAGAACGCTCACAATACTTATGCCCAGATATCGGAAACGCCTTTCATATGCGCTTTCATTTTCAAGAGGTCTGCCGCATTTATTGCGCCGTTGCCGTCAACATCAGCACAGTCAAAGTCGTCACCCTCCAGCGGCTTTACTTTTTTGATGTGGCTCTTCACCTGCAAAAGGTCGCTTGCGTCGATCTTGCCGTTATTGTTGAGGTCGCCCTTTTTGCGAACAGGCATATTCTCAATGTCAACAAAATTCAGGCCGTTTTCCTCTGCGTAGTACTGCGCCTCTGTGTCTTTATAGCCGTAGATAGTGAAGCCTTCAACGTCTATGAATCTGGCGTCTTCATCGGTATCAAAGCCGAGCGCACGGAAGCCGATGTTGTCTATCGACCTGGGAAGCTTTATGCTCTTGAGCGAGGGGCAGCTGCAGAATGCATACCAGCAAAGCCTGGTCACGCCCTCGGGGATCTCAACGGATTCAAGAGCCGTGCAGGCCTCAAATGCGCTCTCGTTTATATAGTAAACGCTCATATTTATTTTTACTTTTTTAAGTCCGCGGCAAGCGCAGAATATCCCCGCTCCTGAGTATTCAAGGGTAGAGGGCAGCTCAACATACGTTAGCGAATCACAGCCGATAAAGGCATCGTCGTCGATCGATATAAGCCCCTCTTTCAGGTCAATGCTTTTCAGGCTTTCGCAGTTACGAAACGCACCATTCCCTATATTTTTGAGCGTGCCTTTGATATTCAGGGTCTCAAGGCTTTTGCAATCTTCAAATGCAGCTTCATAGATATCAGTGACGCTTTCGGGCAAAGTGAGCTCTTTGATACTGTTGCACTGCTTGAACGCATTGACGTTGATAATATTGACAGTCTCGGGGATAGTTACGCTTTCCTTACCGACGGGGCACAGATAAAGCTTGGTGACATCCTTGTTATACATAACGCCGTCGATGCTGCAGCAAATGGTGCAGTCTTCATCGATGTTAAAGCTTTTCAGGCTTGAACAGCCCGAGAAAGCATCAATTCCTATACTCTTGACGGTAGAGGGTATATTTATCTCCGTAAGACTCTCGCAGTATTCAAATGCACTTTCCCCGATACTTACAAGCCCCTCGGGAAGGACTATATCTTTCATAGAATCACAGCAAACAAACGCGTTGTCTGCGATAGTTTCCAGACTGTCAGGAAGGATAACTGTTTCGAGGTTATTGCAAAATTTGAATGCATATTCACTTATATTGGTCACACCCTCGGGAATAATTACCTTTTTGACATACTTGTTCTCATTAAAAGCATAACTGCCGATACTTGTCACAGGCTTGCCGTCTATCTGAGAGGGTATCGTTGCGACAGGTGCAGAACCGAAGCAACCGTATATCTCGACAGTACCGTCATCAAGATACCTGTAGTCGTAATCGTCCAGTTCCTCGGCACTTACAGTGAGGGTTGAGCTCAGCTGTGAAAACTCCTCGGGCAGCGCGGCCGCCGAACCGAAAGCCATTACAAAGGCGCAAAGTGCGCTTAATAGTCTTTTGTTCATAGTATACTTCCTTTCCGATAATAGCTGTGTTTATTATAGCACGCAATTTCAAAAATGTAAAGTATATCCCGTTAAATTTAAATATCGCGCTTTACTTTTATGTTTTTTTGTGCTATACTGTTTATTAATCTGAGCTAAGAGAGGTTTAATATGGAAGGCTATGATAAAAAGGCAGCGCTTCTGAAAAGCGCCTTGAAATGGGTACAGACCGAGTTTTTCGGGATATTTGTGTTTTTGTTCTTTGCTGCCGTATCAAAGGCATTTGGGGCCGGGGCGAACATAATGTTCGGCTTTACGGGGCTGATGACGGTGGTCGCCGTTATGAATGATTTCGGCCTGAAGGAGGGCACAAAGGCGAAGAACAAGGCAACTCTGCACGGGGCTGATGTAGGGCACAACTTCGGGCTTTATATGGGGCTCATCGGTATGATACCGGGGTATGTCACTATGGCGGTGCTGATAATCTCAAAGGCAACGGGATCATTCAATTTTATGCCGGCATACAAGCTGATAAACGCTATGTTCTATCCGCTCATCGACTGGGCCGCACACAGCGCGAACGCTGCTGATATGCACTGGTGGGTGGTTTCTCTTATGGCGGTATTTCCGCTGCTTTACCCGATATCGACATGGCTTGGCTTCAAGATATCGTTCGATCAGGTAGATGTGAAAGATAAGATAGTTTATAAAAAATAGAAAGATATATACAAAAAACACCCGTGAAGCTTTTAACGGCCTCACGGGTCATTTTTGTATTATTTGAGCGCTGAAAGAGACTTTTCGATCTTAGCCATTTTTTCTTCGGCCTTTCTGAGCTTCTCTCGCTCAGCCTCGATAAGCTTCTCAGGCGCCTTTGAGATAAAGCCCTGATTATTGAGCTTTCCGCTCAGAAAGTCTATATCCTTCTGTACCTTGGCCTTGTCCTTTTCAAGCCTTGCTCTTTCCTTGTCGGTGTCTACGATCTCGGAGAGCGGTATGAAGAACCTTGCACTGTCGGTAACAACGGTCTGGCAGTCCTTGCCGTCAAAGTGATTGGTGATGATGACCTCTGAAGCAGATGCCAGTCTCTCAAAGAACATAGTTCCCTGCTCAAACACCAGCGGCTCCTGCGTCTCAACGTAGAGCTTTGCCTTTACGGACGGCGGAACGTTCATTTCGCCGCGGCAGTTTCTTATTCCCCTGATGCCTGCGATTATCTTCTCAAACACTGCCTCGTCCTCGGTGAAGCTGAGGCTCTCGTCATACATCGGGAAATCCTGAACCATTATAGCGGTGCCGTCATCTACAAGCGCCTGCCAGATCTCCTCAGTGATGAAAGGCATAAACGGGTGCAGGAGCTTGAGCATTCCCTTCATAACGTATACAAGGACAGTCTGAGCGTTCTCGGCGCTCTCTCCGCCTGCCTGTATCCTCGGCTTTGTAAGCTCGATATACCAGTCGCAGTAAACGTCCCAGATGAAGTCATAGAGCTTTGCTACCGCAACGCCCAGCTCGAACTTTTCAAGGTTCTCGTTGACCTCTTTTGCAAGGGTATTGAACTTTGAAACTATCCACTTATCCTCAACGCTCAGGTTCTCGGGGAGCTTGTCTGCGCTGAAGCCTTCGGGCAGGTTCATCATTATAAAGCGAGATGCGTTCCAGAGCTTGTTTGCAAAGTTACGCGATGCCTTTACCTTCTCGTCGATATATCTCATATCGTTGCCGGGGGCATTGCCTGTAGCGAGCATGAACCTGAGTGCGTCAGCGCCGTAGTTTGCAATTACCTCCAGCGGGTCTATCCCGTTGCCGAGAGACTTTGACATCTTTCTTCCCTGAGCGTCACGCACAAGGCCGTGGATAAGAACGGTATCGAACGGTACCTTGCCCATATTCTCAAGGCCGCTGAACATCATTCTGATGACCCAGAAGAAGATTATGTCATAGCCCGTTACGAGAGTGTTCGTGGGGTAGAAATATTCAAGGTCTTCGGTCTTGTCAGGCCACCCGAGGGTTGAGAACGGCCACAGAGCAGAGCTGAACCAGGTGTCCAGCGTGTCGGGGTCCTGACGCATAGGCTTGCCGCATTTAGGGCAGGTGCATGAGGTCTCCTTGGTAACTGTCATCTCGCCGCAGTCATCACAGTAGAAGGCTGGTATCTGATGACCCCACCAGATCTGACGGGAGATACACCAGTCACGGATATTTTCTAGCCAGTGGAAATATATCTTGTCAAAACGCTCGGGAACGAACTTGGTCTCACCGTTCTTAACGGCGTCGATAGCAGGCTTTGCGAGAGGTTCCATCTTAACGAACCACTGGGTAGATACCTTAGGCTCTACCGTTGTGCCGCAGCGGTAGCAGGTGCCTACATTGTGGCTGTAGTCCTCTGTCTTGACAAGTGCGCCCTCAGCTTCAAGGTCCTCAACAATGGCCTTTCTTGCGTCGTATCTGTCCATTCCGGCATACTTCGGGTAATCATCAACGATAGTTGCATCATCGTTCATCACGTTGATGACAGGCAGCTTATGCCTGAGACCTACCTCAAAGTCGTTAGGGTCATGCGCAGGGGTTATCTTAACTACGCCCGTTCCGAACTCGGGGTCAACATAATCGTCTGCAACTACGGGTATCTCTCTGTGAACTATAGGCAGGATCACCGTCTTGCCTACAAGGTCTTTATATCTCTCATCATTCGGGTTTACTGCAACAGCGGTATCACCGAGAAGTGTCTCAGGTCTTGTGGTGGCAAGCTCAAGATAACCGTCAGAGTCCTTTATCTTATACCTGAGGTGCCAGAAATGGCCTGCCTGATCCTCATAGGTGACCTCTGCATCGGAAAGCGATGTCTTGCACTTGGGGCACCAGTTGATTATCCTCTCGCCGCGGTAGATAAGGCCTTTTTCATAATACTTGATGAAGACCTCTTTTACAGCCTTTGAACAGCCCTCGTCCATAGTGAAGCGTTCTCTGTCCCAGTCACAGGAGGAGCCCAGCTTTTTGAGCTGCTCAACTATCCTGCCGCCGTACTGCTTCTTCCATTCCCAGGCACGCTCCATAAAGCCCTCACGTCCGAGCTCTTCCTTGGTGATGCCCTCTTTTCTCATAGCCTCAACGATCTTCGCCTCTGTAGCTATAGCCGCATGGTCGGTGCCGGGCAGCCAGAGCGTACAGTAGCCCCTCATTCTCTTCCAGCGGATAAGGATATCCTGCAGGGTCTCATCAAGTGCGTGACCCATATGGAGCTGGCCTGTGATGTTCGGGGGCGGGATAACTATACAGTAAGGCTCCTTCTTGGGATCGGGATCGGCATGGAAAAACTTGCCGTCCATCCAGTATTTATAGATCTTGTCCTCTACCGAGGAAGGATCATAAAGCTTTGAAAGCTCTTTTTTCATCTTCAACAATTCCTTTCTGAAATGATAATAAATAATTTTTCCGTCTGATCCGCAGCGTCAGACTCGCACGCCGGGTTCACGGTGAAAGGTCTTACTCAGCATAATGTCATATCCTTTCGTCTGTCATTGCATACATTATATATTATGACATTATTTGCCTCACTTGTCAAGGGCAAAAATGTTAATTTCATTTATATGCTGTTTTTACGCACCTCAACCCTGCAGCAAAGCGGCAAAGCTGCATAACAAACTTACGAAAACTGATTTGAGTTATTTTGTAATTTCATATCTTTACAAAACAGAAAATGTATGATATACTGAGTAAGTATTGTAGTCATAAGTTCTGTTACTTACGAGGTAATTATGGAGACAGATATAAAAACGGCTGCCGGCTGCATTGACAAAGAGGTCAGGAAGAGCCTGAAGGCTGCCGCAAAGAGAAATATAAAACTGAATTATATTGCTTGTATCGCTGTATGCTTTATCATGCTGTTCATCGCAGGAGAGTATCATGCTACTATAGTGAACATCTCCGCCTATGACAGGGTGAACGTTGCTGATATGAAGTATGACGCGGACGACAAGGAAGAGATCATAATGGATATGATCTCAGAGAGGCTTTCTATCGAGGAGACAAGCTCAAAGTGGAACGTAAACGACCCTGTGGCGGTAAAGCGGTGGTATGAGAGCTACCGTTCGGACGGGCTGAGCGGCCTGCAGTCAAAGGAGATAACGTTTTTCGGCTCCTCGGGTGACACCTCGAATGTAGACATACTGCTGAACGCGCTGGGGCTTGACAAGCCTGCCAAGGAGAAAGCAAGGCTATACCTTAACAAGAACGCGATGAACTTTCTCAGTATGTCATCGGCATATTTTGACATTGTTACAAAGAACCATTCGTTCAAGTTCTCGCTTCTGAACGTGTTTGATTCTCTGTACCGCGGAAAGCCGCCTGTAAAGGTGTTCACGGCGTTTGCCTATGCGATATTCCTGTTCCTGTTCTCGGTATTTGTTATAAATGTGCTGACGGTCTGTGAGAGAAGGTTCTTTCTCGAGAACCGCACCTATCACAGCACCAGGACAGGAAGACTGGGCTTTCTGCTGAGGGAGAGGACCTTCAAGCCTGCAAAGACTATGCTTTTGAAGGATATATACTTCACGCTGTGGTCACTGACTGTAGTGATGATACCTGTGAAGATATATGACTATATGTTCGTGCCCTACATACTGGCAGAGAACCCGAACATAGGCTCAAAAAAGGCGATAAAGCTCTCAAAGGATATGATATACGGCCACAGAATGGAAATGTTCAGGCTGGATATGACAATGCTGGGCTGGTTCCTGCTGACGAGTATGAGCTTCGGTTTTGTGGGTATTTTCTTTGTTAATCCTTATGTTACGGCACTAAACACGGAGGCTTACCTCTATCTGAGAAGAGCGGCGATAGAAAAAGGCATAGAGGGCGCTGAGGAATTCAACGACTGTCTGCTTGACCTTGACCTTTACGAGGAGCAGCTGATAGACGAGGCTAAAAAGAGCGGCAAGGTGCCCGATATCTCTTTTCTTGCACCGGTGCACACTCTCCACGATGATATAGAGCAGGAGAAGGAAATGACCCTTGAAGGCCTGAAGGCTTCAAAGGAATATCCGGGGCTTCGCCCTGATGCACCGTCACATTTCAGCCGTTTTGCCAACAAGACCATCGTTCACCGCGATTATCACCGCTCTTACGATATCTGGGCTTATATCGGAATGTTTTTCACGTTCTCGATAATGGGCTTTATCTGGGAGGTCGCTATCCATGTGATAGAGGACGGAGTTCTGGTGAACAGAGGAACGCTTTTCGGGCCGTGGCTGCCGATATACGGTGTGGGCGGCTGCCTTGCGGTGATGCTTCTAAAAAGGCTGGTCGACAAGCCCGTGGTCACTTTTATGGTGGTGTTCGTCGGGTGCTCGATGCTTGAATTTTCAACGGCGTTTTTCCTTGACAAGTTCAAGCACATCAAGTACTGGGACTACACGGGGTATTTTCTGAATATTGACGGCAAGGTCTGCCTTGAAGGCGCATGGGTGTTCGCGTTTGCGGCCTGTGCGACGATATACGTGCTGGGGCCTTTTGTAGACGATATGCTCAGAAAGCTGAAGCCTGCTGTGAAGATAACGGTTTGCACTGCGCTGTCAGTGATATTTATCACAGACCTTGTATACTCAAAGTTCAACCCGAATGAAGGCAAGGGCATAACCGATTACTGCACATCTATAGTTCAGGAGGATATACTGTGAATACTATCGCGCAAAGACTGACAAAGCTTCAAGATCCGGCCTTCGCAGATCTGACGGCTAAAACTATACCCGGCTTTGACAGTCAGTATTTTATAGGTGTAAGAACGCCGCAGCTCAAAGCATTAGCTAAAGAGCTTTACGGCACTGAGGCTGCAAAAGAGTTCACCGCTGAGCTGCCGCACCGCTATTTTGAGGAATATCAGCTCCATTCGTTCATTATTTCCCGGGAAAAGAGCTTTGATGACTGCATAATAGAAGTTGAAAGATTTTTGCCGTTTATCGATAACTGGGCTGTCTGCGATCAGCTCTGCCCTGTCTGCTTTGCAAAGAACAGGGACAGGCTTTTGCCTTATGTTTATAAGTGGCTGGAGAGCGGTCACCTTTACACTAAAAGGTTTGCGGTAAAAAATCTTATGAGCCACTATCTTGATGATGATTTTGACATCAGATATCTTGACGCGGTATGCGCGATAAGGTCTGAGGAATACTATATGAATATGATGATAGCGTGGTATGTGGCCACAGCGCTGGCAAAGCAGTATGAGAGCACTCTCCCCTGCCTGACTGAGCACAGGCTTGACAAGTGGACGCACAACAAGGCTATCCAGAAGGCTATTGAGAGCAGACGGATAAGTGATGATAAAAAAGAGTATCTAAGAACGCTGAAACTAAAACAGGCAGGTACGGAATGATCCGCGCCTGCCTGTTATTTTTGTTTATGCGTTCATACCTCTGCCGCCGAAATCGCCGCCGTGGCCTCCGCGTCCGCCGCCGAAGTCACCGCCTCCGAAATCTCCTCCGCCAAAGTCTCCTCCGCCGAAATCACCGCCGAAGTCGCCGCCCATCATCATAGGCTGAGGAATGGAATCTACCTCGCTGCCGTTGATGATTATGGTGCCGCCGTTAAATTCAGCTGTCTGGTCATAGTCGAAGGACTCGGAAGGACCCTGCTCGGGATAGTTAAGGTCTATCGTGCCGCCGTTGACATATACGCTGCCGTTAGCATCGATGCAGTCAACATCGCCGCCGCTCATCGTGATCGTCAGGCTGCCGCCGTTCATCTCGAAATAAACATCGTATGCCGAGCTCTTGTTGCTTGCATTCACGCCGTCATCGCCGGCTGAGATATTGATAGTGCCGTCATTGATCTGGATAGCTGTTCCCTCAATGCCCTCAGCTGCCGAGATATCGAAGTTGCCGCCGTCTATCTGAACAAAGGTAGTGCCCTGGATACCGTCACTATTAGCAGCTATTTTGAAGGTTCCGCCAAGGATATAGATGTATCCCTGAGTGTCGTCCTCGTCATTCTCACAGTGGAGACCGTCCTTGCTGCTGGTTATGTTGAAGGTGCCGTCAGCTATAAGGATAGAATCGTTTGCTTCAAGCGCATCGAGAGCTGAGGTGATGTTATAGGTGCCGCCGGTGATCTTCATATCATCGTGGCCGGAAATGCCGTTGCCGTATGCCGATGAGATGTTAAGCGTTCCAAGGCCGTTGAGAACTATATCGTCCTTCGAGAAGATGACCGCATCGGTATTGGTGTCGCCGTCAGCTGTGAACTGGCCTGTCACGCTGAGGGTATTCTCTGTGCCCTCGGCTGTTGTTACGAACACCTTGTCTGCATTCACGACGTAGATCGCAGGGAAATCATCGTTTGTTATGCTCACGCCGTCAAGCACGAGCTGTACCTTTTCTTCACTGTCGACCTCTACCCTTACGGTGCAGTTCTTAGCACTTCCCGTGAGGATATATACGCCCTCCTCAGTAATGTCAATGGTCTGGCCGTCGGATACGGTTATAGTCTCGGCATCATCTGTGTCAGCTGTCTGAGAGAGGTCACGCTTTGTGAAAAGGCCGTCGTCGTCTTCAGTGTCTGAGGTGTTTTCAACTACCTCCTCATCATCGGTATCGTCAGAGGCTACAGCCGTTTTTGCCTGAACGCTCTCGGTCTCAGTGCCGGTGTCGGTCTCGGACTCAGTATCGCTTACTGTTGAGATCAGGCTCTTTGAGCTGCCTGATGCGGAAGAGCTCTTTGATGCTGCGCAAGAGCTGTCTGAGTTCTCAGCGCAGCCTGCCATAAGCATACAAACTGCCATCATTGCTACTATAAAATTTCTCCTTGTATTTTTCATACGATTACCTCGCTTTCATTTTGTTGTCCTCAGTATAAACTGCGAACCTAAAATGAAATTAAAAGATATTTGAAAAGTCAGTGAAAAAAAACTGAATATCTATTTCGCATATATCTCAGCTATGCAGGTATCGTCGTATTTTTCGCCCTCATATACCTCAACTATAGTGATAGTTACCCAGCTTACAGTCAGCTCCTCGGGGAACTCAAGCTCTGTGGGCTGATCGCTGTATTTGTCGGGGAAGGCAGCCTCATAAAGGGTGCCGTCTGAAAATTCGAGCCTGCACCTTTTCACCCTGTTGTTATAGCGGTAGGCGGTCTCGCTGGTCATTATACCGTTTGCGATATAAAGGGTATCTATCGTTACCTCGTCCTCCTCAGGGTAAACGGTTATGCTCTCGCCAATGCCTGAGCCGCTCATGCCCTCGCACCAGCAGGTTGAGAGGTCACCGTCTATGGCGTTTTCGGCCTCATATGAATAATACTGGCCGTTTACTGTATCTGACGGGAGATTGCTGCTCGAATACGCATATGAGAAGCGAACTTCCCCGTAGATATCGGGCTCTTCCGGCTTTTCGGTGGTAGTGGTCGTTGTCGTGGTGGTCTTTTTCTTGGTCGTCGTCTCTGACTTTTCAGAGAGGTCGCTCAGATACTTCATATTGACCCAGCCCCAGCTGCCCTTATAGGTTATATAAGCCCAGGTGTCGCCGGTCTCACTGTTATACTGCTCACCGTAAACATCGACCTCATCGCGGCGGGCTACCATAGTCACTATCTCAAAGTCATAGCTCGGCCCGTAGCGCATGGAGAGGTCATTTTCCTTTGTATCAACAAACATAGTTGAGATATAGTTCGGCGAATACGGATCCACCACAGTTGGTATATCGGAAAGAGAGGTCTCGTCTATCAAGCCGGTTATGCCGTCATAGGTTATGTAGCCCCAGGCTGTGCCGTCAGCCTGCTCCTCGCCGTAGATGTCAAGCTCGGTGCCTATCGGTATCTGATCCTTTGAAACTACGTTATATCCGAAGCCGGGGCCGAGATACACTTTCATTGAAGTGATATCGGTCTTTACATACATTGTCTTTACAAACTTCAGCTCGTCGGGGGTTATAATGTCCGAGAGGTCAAGCTTATCAGGGTCGGAAGATGTGTCATCAGCCGCACTGCTGACGCTCTGCACCTCAGAGGACGCCTCGGAAGATGAGGACGACACAGATGATTTATCCTTGCCCGAACCGAAATTCATCTTGAACAGCAGCACCACCAGCGCCGACATTGCCACCAGCACACACATCACCGTGATGAGAGCAACTGCCAGCTTTTTGTTGGTGGTCGGCCTGACCTCGGTCTCATATTCGCTCATGGTGTCGGGCTCAGGCGGCAGCCTGACAGGAGCGGCAGGCTGGATATACTGCTGAACAGGCCTTTGCTGCACAGGCACCGCAGGCTGCTGATATACCGGCGCTGCGGCAGGTATAACGGCAGGCTGAGGACTGACCCTTCTGCCGAGAGCCTTAAGCACCGCTTCCATGCTCTGGAAACGCCTTGAGGGGTCATAGGCACAGCACTGCATAACTATGTATTTAAGCTTTTCCGAACCGTTCTGCGGCGGCGGGAACTGTTTGCCTGCAAGGCGGTCGCAGATGGCGCGGTCGGTCTGGTCTTTTGTTGAGTTCTCGCTCACGAGAGGGAGCTTGTTGCCGTTTAAAAGATAATAAAGGGTTATGCCGAAGGAATAGATATCGGCAGTCCGGGTATAGCGCTTGTTCGTGTTCTGAACGTTCCAGACCTCGGGCGCTATAAAGGGCTGTGTGCCTGCAAGAGTTGAGAACGATTCAAGCTCCTCCTGCTTGGCAATGCCGAGATCTCCGAGAAGGTAGTTGCCCTTGCTGTCAACATAGATATTGCTGGCCTTTATGTCTCTGTGGAGCATATTGATATCGTGCATCGACTTTATGGCCTCAGCTATCTGAACAGCAAGCTTCTCGATCTCAGCGGTAGACATGGCGCCGTTCTGCCTGAGATATACCGGCAGAGACACATACTGCTCCATCTGGATAAGTATATCAAAGCCGATGACTCTTCCGCTGTTGTCATAGATATCCTTTATATTATGGCCAAGGCACTGAACGATATGCTCCTGCCCTTTGAGCTTGTACATATTCTTGATCTCCTGCACCATGGCCGCCTTTTTGCGCTCGATGAGCTGCTCACGGCTGCCCTGATAGGTGCTGAGCTCCTGCTCAAGTATGATAGGGATGACCTTGACAGCACAGTATCTCGTCTCACCGAAGAAGGTCTGTTTCAGGCGGTAGACCCTGCCAAAATTCCCTCCGCCGAGATATGAATCCTTATACCAGTTTTCCCAAAGGGGCTCGTATGATGACAGTCTCTCGCCTATATCAAGCATTATGTCACATCTCCTTTCAAAAGAGTATAAAAAGTCGAACATCACTAACAGTATACCACAAAGTCACAAAAAAGTAAAGCCGTGCTCGCCGCACGGCTGGACACATGCTCGCCGCACGGCTGGACACGGCGCTCGCCGCGCGGCTGGACACGATACTCTATGTAGCGATTGGTGTCTACAGAGAAGCCCGAAGGGTAAGGACTGCAACAGGCTGGTGCCTGACCGGAAGAGTGGTTAATTGTTTTTTTGAACAGAGTGGTTAATTGTTTTATTTGACAGAGTGGTTACTGTTTTTTTCAGATGCGGCTTTACAATTTGTATTATTTATGCTATAATCATCTTACAGATAAAACGAACGGAGGTATGAGCATGAAGATGACATCAGCACAGGCAGCCAAGGTGCTCCGTCAGCTCAATGACGAGCACAGCACCATTATCTACAAGGAGAGCAGCACAAGATCTTTTCTTGCATCAGTCGGAGAGGACGTGGAGTCGGTACGGCCCGATTATGACTATGAGGCTGCTCAGGCCAAGCTTTCCGAGATCGAAACAAAGATCAGAAAGCTGAAGCACGCACTCAACGTATTCAACTGCACGACCGTTATTCCCGGCTACGATATGACGATAGATGAGATGCTCGTTTATATGCCGCAGCTTTCTCAGCGCTGCAGCAAGCTCTCCGCTATGAAGGACGCTATCCCGAAGGTAAGAGAGTCGGCGTCATATTCGAGAAGTTCTGCGATAATAGACTACCGCTATGCAAACTACGATATCGAGAAGGCAGCTGAGGATTACCGCAGCGCCTGCGATGAGCTTGCAAAGGCGCAGACAGCTCTTGACCTTGTCAACAACACGGCGGAGCTTGAGATCGAGCTGTGATATTTTTCCGTCTGCGCTGCGCCCGTTTTTTGACTTTTTTCAGGAAAAGGTTCAAGGTAACAGTTTTTCGTTATTCTTTTTTGTTATTGCTTATATGTCAGTGTTCAGTGTAAGGGCATTAACAGGGTTTATCAGATGCGCAGCAGCAGTAAAAACTTCCCCCGTGGCAGCCGAAGTTTTCGGTTTCAGACTGCCTTTTTTATGCACAAAACAGGACAGCCGCCGAACGCAGGCTGTCCTTTGTCATTATTTCTGGTTATTCAAATCTGAAAGTCAGGCTGCCCTTGAAGCCTTTGAGCGGCACCCTGTACTTTTCAAGCAGCACAGGTCCGCAGGAATTTGAACCCACGCCTGCCATCGCAAAGTCGGCACAGATAACAGTATAGCCGCTCTTTTCAAGCTCGAACCTGTGAGCCTTGCCTGCAAGCTCCTCCTGGGTATACTCGCTGACATTGAAAGAAAAGCCCTCCTGAGAAGTAACAGTAATGGTTCTCTCCCCGTCGGTCACGGCAAGCTCTTTGGTGCCGAAGTGAGAGGAATTCTCCTGCGGCCTGAGGTAAGGCTCATACATATCACTGACGTTGTGCGTGAACGTGCCCATATACGATGCCCTGTGCTTATCGCTGTAGCTTTCATACGGGCCGAAGCCGTAATAGCTCACCTTATTGAAGGCTTTGTCTGCAAAAATGCGCAGGCCGAACCTTGGCAGCACTTTAAGCTTTTCATCGTCTGCATCAAGCTCCGCCGTGACAGTGAGCCTGCCGTCAGGCGCAATGAGGTAGCGGGCGTTCACCCTTGCAAACGGGCGATAGATGCTCCTGCCGTAAGCTGTTTTCGCTTCGATCACCACACAGCCCTCCCGTTCACAGGCAGAGCTCTCATACACCTTCACCTCATACCTGTTAAGGTAAAGCTTTTCCCACTCCCATTTCATAACGTCGTTGTCTGTCGGGGCGCGGAAGAAATTGAAGCTCATCGGCTTTTGCAGAAGGTTCCTGCCGTTACGCTCTATGGTTGTGAACTGAGCTTTTCTGCGGTCAAATACAAAGCGCGTGTCTGCGGCTGTGACCTCAAATCTGAGGGGATCAGTTATCAGGGCAGGTGCCGCACCAACAGCAGGGGTGAGGGGTCTCTCCTGCCGCTTTAATGCAAGCTGATCGAAGCAGACCTCATGGCCGTCATTTTTGTCGGTGAACACAAAACGGATATATGTCTCGTTCACGAATGTGCGGCCGGCCTCGGGGACAGTGACTATGCACTCACCCTCAGGCGGAAGTGTGAAGTCTGCGCTGCCTTTGAAAAGAACGCCTGTCTTGTCGGTGATCTCATAGCGGCAGCTGAGGATATCGTCAGCATTCACAAAACGTAGTATGCTCCTGAATGCAAAGGCGCCCTCCCCTGCTTCAGAAACCCTGACAGGCCTGTAGACCTGCTTGACTTCAAGAAGGCCTGTGTGGGGCGTTCTGTCGGGATAGCACAGGCCGTCACAGCAGAAATTGCCGTCATGATGAAGCTCTCCGAAGTCTCCGCCGTAGCCGTATTTCACCTCACCGCTCTCGGTCTCGCCGATCGCAAAGGCATGATCGCACCATTCCCAGACAAGGCCGCCCATAAAGCGGTCATCTGACATAAAGATCTGATAGTAGTCCTCCATATCGCCTGAGCTGTTGCCCATTGCGTGGCAGTATTCACAGAGAAGAAGTGATCTTTTCTCGTTTTCGTCTTTCAGATAGTCCTTCATACTCTCGATCGACGGATACATCTGGCTGACCATATCGAGTATATCGTCTGAGGTATCGTCAAGGGTGAAGGTGCTCTCATAATGCAGAGGTCTTGTGCTGTCGAGCGACTTGATAAGCTCAGCACCTGCACGGAAATTAGCTCCCCAGCCGCTCTCGTTGCCCATTGACCATAAAACAACGCTCGGGCGGTTAACGTCGCGCGTCACCAGCAGCCTTTCACGCTCGACTATCTGTGTCCTGAACAGCGGGTCGCAGGCAATGAGGGCTATTCCGTGATAGTCACCGCCGTCACGGTCATACTGCATATTCTGGTAAACATTATGGCAGCCGTGAGACTCTATATCAGCCTCATCTATAACATAGAGACCGTATTCGTCACAAAGCTGATAGAACCTGGGCGCATTGGGGTAATGCGATGTTCTGACGGAATTGACGTTGTGAGCCTTCATAAGCTCGATATCACGGCGCATTTTCTCCACATCGGCATAGTAGCCCGTATCGGGGTAGCTGTCATGGCGGTTAACACCGAGGAACTTGACCTTTCTGCCGTTCACGGTGAAGATATTATCAGTCATCTCAACAGTTCTGAAGCCTACCCTCTCACCGATCGTCTCGCCCTCAGACCTTATGACGAGGTCATAGAGGTACGGTGCCTCAGCGCTCCAGAGCTTAGCGTTTTTCATCTCAGCGGCAAACGGCGCATCGGGCTCTGCAGTGCCTGAGCATATAAGCTCCTCTCCGTCATAAAGTGAGACCTCTGCGGCCGCCCCCTTGACAGACACCGAGAGCCTGCCGCTCATATCGGCAGTGATACGGATATCTTCAACTCTTTTCTCGGGGCGCGAGAGCATATAAACATCTCTGAAAATGCCCGAGAGCCTGAACTTGTCCTG
>CACXFU010000043.1 GCA_902767035.1 uncultured Ruminococcus sp. | reverse complement strand
TCGCTAAAAGTCTTTGGAAAGGGGGTCCGGGGGAATAACCTTTCTTCAGAAAGGTTTTCCACCGATAGCACCGCGGGCAGCTGAAAATGCGCTGCTATTTCATGGCGGATTTTTTTATTTTTTTGGTTTCATACATATTTCTGTCGGCTCTTTTTACGGCGTAGCCGAGGTCGAACGAGTCGGTGAGGGGTTCTACGAAAACGCCGGTGCTTGTTGACACCTTGAACATAAGGCCTGAATCTGAATTGAACCGATCAAGGTGCGCATCAATATCACTTATTATCTTATCGGGGTCAACGTCCTCTGAGATTATTGCCACCATTTCGTCTCCGCCGTACCTGACGCAGACGGAGCTGTCGGGACAGCTTGCTCTGAGGGCTCTTGCCACCGCTCTTATAGCGATATCACCGGCGCTGTGGCCGTAGGTATCATTTATCGTCTTGAGCCCGTTCATATCAGACATTACCACTGTGATATTTCCGCCCTTGCCGATATTTTCCTTTACCATATCCTCGAAATATCTCATGAAGCCGGTTCTGGTATAGAGACCTGTGAGCTGATCGTTTTTATAGATCTTCTCGACCTGCTTAGCAAGATACTCCTGATACTGCATATTTATATATCCGCCGAGACCCATGCTCACGGTATTGTTTATCTGAGCGGTCTTGGTGTAATCGGTGATGTCGTAATTCTTGAATGAGTAGCAAATAAAGCCAAGGCTCTTGTTCATAAAGTCAAGACCGTTAAAGATAAGCGGAGCGTGGCACTCAAGCTTCTCCTCAAGGTCAGGCACTATCTCATCGAGGTCAAAATCCCTGATCGGCCTGTCATAGTGATAAGAATCATATATCAGCTTCAGTCTTCCCGGGGGAAGCTCTTCCTTCAGGAAGTTATGCCCCGGCTCAAATATCTCCGAGCGGGCAATGACGCACATATCGTGCAGCAGATACTCCTGCATACACTTCACGACGTCCTCGGGAGACGCACTCATCTGCATCTTCATGCTGATGACATAAAGTCCCCTGATGTCGTCCTGATACTCATAAAAGCTGTCGTTTATCTTGCTGATATACCTGTCCTTGTTATCGCTGGCAGAAGCGCAGCCGCATGACTCGTTCGGTATCAGCTCAGGCATTACTTCAACTATATCCCCTGCCTTCACAGACCCTGCGCTGTAGTCAAACACGACCTTGCTGACAGCGTCCGCAAGTATCACCCAGTCGACACTGACGGTAGCTATCTTAGGCACACAGTACTGCACCTCGTCTATGCCGTCAAAGCCTGTGATGATAACGTCCTCGGGCACTTTTACACCGTTATCGTGGAACACGTCATTCACATTTATCGCCATAACGTCATTCGCACAGATAACTGCCTCGGGCAGCTCATCACGCGCACAGAGCTCCTCTGCTGCCAGCCTTGAAGGCTTTGCCCAGAATTCTCCGTAGCTAAGCATAGTCTTCTCATCGAACTCTATATTATTCTCCGCGATCACCTTTTTGAATATTTTCAGTCTTGATTCGGAGAACATATTCCCCTTGATGCCTGCCATAAAATGAGGTCTTCTGACATGGTGCTCCTCGACAACGTGGCGCACTATCTTTTCAAACCCCTTCTCATAGTCGAACCATACCGAAACTGCCCCGTCAAGCTTTCCGTCAACAGCTATCATCGGGATGCCTGCAGCTCTTGCTCTCTGAGCGATCATATCTGTCAGCTTAGCGCTTTTTATCTTTTCACACATAACGATAACGCCCTCTATCTTGTCAAAGGGTATGAGGTCATACACCTTTGTCTCCGCACAGAAGGCTTCATCGTTCCAGTAAAGGTCAGTGTTGAGAGTGTAGATAAACAGCCTGTACCCGAACTTGCTTATATTATCATTAAGCACCCTTATGAACCTGTGATGTCCTGCATCATAGACTCTTGAAGTGCAAAGTGCGATTATCTTTTTTCCGTAAAGCACAATTCATCGCCTCAGAACTATTGAAATACATAATATATTATATCACATTTTAAATTGTTTTTCAAGCACTTTTGCGAAAAAATTGTGCAGTTTTACTCAATCGGTCAGTCAGGCCTGCTCACTATCTTCATCTCGAACTTGTCCTTTGGAGCAGCATTCGGTATCTCTGTAGGATACTCTCCCGAGAAGCAGGCGCTGCAGATACAGTTATGCCCCACAAGCTCACCCAGCCTTTCTATCGGCAGATACCCGAGACTGTCGGCATTCATTTTTTCTGCTATCTGCTGCGGGGTCATATGGTTTGCGATAAGCCCCTCCTCCGAGTCGATATCCGTGCCGTAATAGCAGGGGTGCAGAAAGGCAGGCGCACAGACACGGAAATGTATCTCCTTTGCTCCTGCGCGCCGCAGCAGCGACACTATCCTTGCTCCCGTAGTTCCCCTGACGATAGAATCATCTACCAGCACTACCCTGCTGCCTCTGACAACAGGCTCTATCGCCGAGAGCTTTATCCTCACCTTGTCCGTCCTCACCAACTGCCCCGGCGCTATGAACGTTCTGGCTATGTACTTGTTCTTGATAAGCCCTATCTCATATTTCAGCCCCGATTCCTGCGCATAGCCCAGCGCTGCATCAAGCCCCGAATCGGGAACGCCGATCACAATATCTGCATCGGCAGGACAGCTTTGCGCAAGTATCCGCCCTGCCCTTACTCTCGCCTCATGAACGCTTACCCCGTCTATCACTGAATCGGGACGGGCAAAATAGATGTATTCAAAAATGCAGGTGCGGCGCGGCTTCGTTTCACAGTGCTGCCTGAGAGACCTTATCCCCTCCTTTGAAAAGAGAAGTATCTCTCCCGGCTCTATATCGCGCTCAAACTCAGCCCCCACAGCCGTAAGTGCACAGCTCTCAGACGCTACGACATACCCTCCGTCAGGCAGCCTTCCGTAGCAGAGCGGCCTCATTCCAAGAGGGTCACGGGCAGCGATAAGCTTTGCAGGCGACATAACTACCAGCGAGTAAGCGCCCTCTATTATGCCCATAGTGTTCATCACGGCCTGCTCTATCGATGGCGTTACCAGCCGCTGCTTTGTGATGATATATGCTATTGTCTCCGTGTCCGAGGTGGTGTGGAATATCGCACCGGACATTTCAAGCGTGCGCCTCAGCTGAGATGCATTTGTAAGGTTTCCGTTGTGCGCAAGGGCCATCCTGCCCTTCATATGGTTCACAACTATCGGCTGACAGTTTCTTCTCTCGCTCCCACCTGTGGTAGAGTAGCGCACATGGCCTACCGCCATATTCCCCTCAGGCATAGAATCCAGTGTCTGCCTGTCAAACACCTCTCCCACAAGGCCAAGATCCCTGTGCGCGGAGATAACTCCGTCCTCACAGACAGCTATGCCGCAGCTTTCCTGCCCCCTGTGCTGGAGAGCATAAAGCCCATAGTAAACGCTCTCCGCAAGCGCCTCCTTCTTCTCCGACCAGATACCTATTACACCGCACTCCTCATGCAGACCGCTCATAATGATCCCTCTTTCCGCAAAAAAAAGACAATGATGCCCAACTCAGGACATCATTGCCGTTTATATTATTATACAACTATTGCGCCCGGTTGTCAACATTTTTCCGTACTTGACAAACTGATATATTAGTTGTATAATGACAGTATAGTAATGAGCAAGGGCGTTCATTCGGCATAAGGCCGAATGCGCTCTTTTTTTGTGGAGGTCTTATTATGAGCTATACAGCACAGGAGATTATGCAGTACTGCGCAGAGGAAGAGGTACAGTTTATCCGTCTTGCCTTCTGCGATGCCTACGGTACACAGAAAAACATTTCTATCCGTCCGGCGGAGCTTCGCCGTGCCTTTGAACAGGGTATAGGGTTCGATGCATCTGCTGTGCGCGGCTTTGCCAACGAATCACGCTCTGACCTTCTTCTTTTCCCTGACCCTGCCACCCTTTCCGTCCTCCCCTGGAGGGCTGAGAACGGCAGCGTTGTAAGGATGTTCTGCTCTATCGGCAAGCCAGGCGGCCAGCCCTTTGAGTGCGACACAAGGAGCCTTCTCAAAAAGGCCGTGGAGACCGCAAAGGCTGAGGGGCTTGAATTCTCATTCGGCTCAGAGCTTGAATTCTATCTCTTCAAGCGCGACCTCAACGACGAGCCGACGACCGAGCCATATGACAAGGCCGGATATATGGACATCGCCCCTGATGACAAGGGCGAGAACATCAGGCGCCAGATCTGCCTGACGCTTGACCGCATGGGCATTTCGACCGAGAGCTCTCACCATGAGGAGGGACCCGGCCAGAACGAGATCGACTTCCATTATGCAGATGCTCTAAGAGCTGCCGATCAGGCTATGGCATTTCGCAACGTTGTGAAGACCGTCGCTCATGAGAACGGGCTCTTTGCTGACTTTTCGCCCAAGCCTCTTGCTGACAAGCCCGGCAACGGCTATCATATAAACCTCTCGGTGAAAAACGATGAGCACCATGTAAAGCTGCCTGCCGTAATGGCCGGTATACTTGAGCACATAAAGGCTATGACCGTCTTTCTCGACCCGACCGAGGAGAGCTATAAGCGCTTCGGAAACAGCAAGGCTCCGAATTTTATCTCCTGGTCAAGCGAGAACCGCTCACAGCTCATAAGGATACCTGCGGCAGTGGGCGAATACCGAAGGGCGGAGCTGCGCTCTCCCGACCCGACGGCAAATCCCTATCTTGCCTTTGCGCTTATAATCTATGCCGGCCTTTACGGCTATAAGAACGGCCTGTTCCTGCCGCCTGTTTCTGACATTGATCTGCTTTCGGCTGACAGGAGCGTGACCGCAAATTATGAGCTTCTCCCACAGAGCCTCAGCGAAGCAAAGGCCGCAGCTAAGGAGAGCACCTTTATCAAGCAACATCTGCCGCAGCGCATCATCGATATATACTGCAGCTAAAGGAGGACCGTTATGGAGCTAAAACAGCGGCATTACAGCGTTCTGTTAGTGTCTGCCCAGCCGAGATTCAACGAGTCCCTCTCTGCACTGATAGCTGAACGGCGGCACTATGAGCAGGAGCTTGAGACCAGCGTCAGCGGAGCAAAAAGGCGGCTGCTTGAACGCGAATTTGATTTCATTATAATAAACGCTCCCCTGCCTGACAATGACGGTGTGAAGCTTGCTACCGACCGCTCTTCCGGAAGCGGATGTGCGGTGCTCCTTCTGGTCGGGAGCGACTACTACGCACGCATTTTCGACAAGGTCTGTCCCTACGGGGTATATACGCTTGCAAAGCCGTCTCCGCGGCAGCTCGTCACCCAGGCATTCGACTGGCTGGAGAGCACAAGAGAAAGACTGCTCAGAGTGGAGAAAAAGTCAGCGACTTTAGAGGACAAGATGCAGGAGATAAGGCTTGTCAACAGGGCGAAGTGGCTGATCATTGAAAAAAACAGCATGACCGAAGAGGAAGCGCACCACGCCATTGAAAAGCTGGCTATGGATAAATGCGTCCCGAAGCGCACTATCGCCGAACAGATAATCCGAAACGGAGGTATCTGAGCCGAAGGAAAAACCTTTATACTTTTCTGACATTTACCGTTACATACGACCCCATACCAGCATCGCCCGCAGGAATTATCTCTGCGGGCGATGTGCCGTTTAT